>NZ_WIQK01000001.1:1277000-1614001 GCF_015732155.1 Pectinatus sottacetonis | reverse complement strand
TAAACATAACAGCGTAATAACATATATAAGAACCGTAGGAACTACGGGGATAGCCTGTGGAGATAATGTAAGACGTGCTTTTGGCGCAACTATCTATGAAGCAGGAACCCCGCGACTTTAGTCGTGGGAGGTTCAGAGCCGCGGTTTTGCTATAAATATCCAAAACCAAGCTGACTACAATAAATTTTATCAGGAATTTTTAACTGATAAATTACAGGCTTCTTTTTGGAATAAATGGCTGGACTGCACTAAATGGCGTTATATAATATTCAATGATAATTATTGGATTATATAACTGCATGCCAAACTAAAATATTAATTTCATTTCCCCCTTATACGTATTGGCATAAAGTCAACTTTATGTGATAGAATTATTTATATAATATATTACGATCATTTTGCCTGTTACTGATCAGTCGATTTTATATGATACACACAAGGAGAATATTATGACAGCAAAAAAATTAGGTTTTGGTTTTATGCGCCTGCCCTTAACTAATTCCGATGAACCAACAAGTTTTGACATACCTCAAATCAACCATATGGTCGATCTATTTTTACAAAGAGGTTTCACCTATTTTGATACAGCATGGATGTATCATGCTTTTAAAAGTGAAATGGTCCTGCGTGAAGCCTTGGTAAAACGATACCCCCGTAATCAGTTCACCTTAGCAGATAAACTGCCTACAATGATGCTCAAATCAGCTGAAGAACAGGAAATTATTTTCAATGAACAACTAACAAAGTGCGGTGTTCAGTACTTCGACTATTACTTATTGCATAATCTTGGCTCCGAAAACTATAAAACTGCGCAAAAATATAATAGTTTTGCCTTTATTTCTGAAAAGAAAAAAATGGGAAAAGTAAAAAAAATAGGCTTCTCTTTCCATGACCGGGCTGACTTACTGGATGAAATTTTGACGGCCCATCCCGAAGTTGATTTTGTACAGCTGCAAATCAACTATCTTGACTGGAACAGCGAAAGTATTCAATCAGGTAAATGTTATAAAGTTGCCCAAAAACATAACAAACCTGTCATTGTAATGGAGCCGATAAAAGGCGGGATGCTGGCAAATATTCCTGATAAGGCCGCAAAAGCTCTCCTTGATTATCATTCGGATTTATCGATTCCCTCATGGGCCATCCGTTTTGCTGCCAGCCAGGAAAATGTTATGATGGTTCTTTCCGGTATGTCTGCTTTAGAACAACTAGAAGACAATACCAGTTACATGGAACATTTTGTTCCGTTAAATCAGGATGAATATGCAATAATCAACAAAATTGTTACTATCATCAATGAATCGATTGCTATTCCATGCACAGCTTGCCAATACTGTGTAAAAGGCTGTCCAAAAAATATTGCTATTCCCAATTATTTTGCCCTTTACAACACAATGCATCAGCATACTCTCATGGGTAATAAACCCGGATTTCGTATTGAAAATGTATACTATAACAATTATACTAAAACATTTGGCAAGGCTTCTGACTGCATAAACTGTAAACAATGTGAAAAAATGTGTCCTCAGCATATAGACATCACCAGCTGGCTAAAAAAAGTTACTGCTGTCTTTGAAAAAAAAGAAGCATAATCCGTATAAAAGACAGGGAAGGCATCATTTAAAATGTGCCTTCCCTGTTTTTTATACAATCGTCAATATATAGCAATTGTTGTTTTGCCCGCTTCCACCATATTTACTTGTTTAAATTTCAGTGCTGTATATTGATCAAAATTTGTTATAACCATCATCGTAATAGGATTCAATCCTGACTGCTTTATTTTTTCAATATCAAATTTGATCAGCTTATCTCCTGTTTTTACTGCCTGTTCTGCTTCTATAAGTATTTCAAAACCACTTCCATTCAGATTTATGGTATCTATTCCTATATGAATAAGTATCTCCATTCCTGTATTAAGCCGTAAACCGACAGCATGTCCTGTTTTATCCATTATCATCATTACAGTGCCATCTGCAGGTGCCGTAATAATTCCATATTGAGGAATTATTGCCAGTCCATCGCCCATTGTTTTTTCTGAAAAAGCTGCATCAGGAACATCTTCGAGCTTTACAACCTGTCCAGTGGCAAATGCTTTTAACACCGGCTCAGTAATTTTAGGCTCCGTATCACTGCCACTTTGCAAAAGATTTTCAAATCTTTCACGTACCTGTGGTACAGAAAGTCCTACAATAACCTGTATAGCATTTTTGTTATGAACAAGTCCATGCGCCCCAGCAGCAATAAAAACATTAGCATTTTTTACCATGCTGTCATCCTTGACATTTACACGTAATCTTGTTGCACAATTGGTAACATCGGCAATATTGTCCTTTCCGCCTAATGCAGATAAAAATGCAGCAGCTTTTTTATCACGTTCATCACCATTTTTCTTTGCTTTATAATCAGCCTTTGTATATAATTTGTCTTCTGAATCATCGCCACGTCCCGGGGTCTTGAAATCAAAATGAATTATCAGCCAGCGAAAAACAAAAAAGTAAATTGCTGTAAAGACAAAGCCTACTGCAAATTGTATTATATACGTAGTCGAATGATATTTAAACAATGGTATCCAGTTCTCTACAGCACATTCGATCAAGCCCCCATCAAAAGCACCTACAACACCAAAAGCATAAGCAGTCATTGCCATTAATCCAGCTAATACGGCATGAACAGCAAACAGCATCGGGGCAATAAATAAAAATGTAAATTCCAGTGGTTCTGTAACTCCACATAAGATAGCCGTTAAAACAGCAGGAATTAACAGTCCTGCAATAATCTTTTTCTTGCTTTTTTTAGCTGTCGCATAAATAGCCAATGCTATTCCAGGACAGCCAAACATTTTGGACATAGATGTAAGGTCAAATCCCCCTTGGGGAAACATTTCTTTTAAAGTATGTGCTGATGTGGAAAATTCTGGAATGTGCTGAATAAAATATTGTTTTGTTCCTCCATCCACAACTGCCGGCCCATAAATAAACGGCATATAAATAAAATGATGCAATCCTGTAGGAATTAATATACGTTCTAAAAAAGTATACAACCAAACGCCCAACAGACCACTTGCTTTCATAAACCCTTGCAATGATAAAATAGCCAGCTGTACTTTAGGCCATACGAAACACAAAAGCAGTGCTACTGGCAGCATGATAAAAAAACCAGCTGCTACTACTAATACTGAACCGCGAAATATTCCTATTATTTCCGGTAAATCTACATCGGATAGTTTATTATGCAGATAGACACTTAACCCCGCTATAAAAATAGCTCCCAGCATTCCCATATCAAGCGTTTTTATATTTGCTATCATGGCTAACCCTGAGCCAGCAGCTGCTTTTTGACTATAATCAACGCCAAAAAATGGTCCCCATAACTCTAAAAAACCTGCTATAAAATAATTAGCTGCTAGATAAATAACTAAAGTTTCCATAGCTGCCCGGCCAGAATCCTTTTTAGCCAAACCTATCGGCAACCCTACCACAAATAACAATGGCAATTGAGCAAAAACAGTCCATGCCCCTTTTTCAACTATAAACCATATATCATACCAAATAGTCCCTTTATCAGCAATATTTCCCATAATTGCTGTATTTTTAAATAATATTGATAAAGCCGCCATTATCCCAAAAAAAGTAAATAATAATACCGGGGTGAACATAGCCCCGCCAAAACGCTGCACTTTCTGCATTACTATATCCTTACTAATAATCACATTGCATTGCCCCTTTCCATAATTATTTCAACATTTTCTTATTATATATTATTATCAAATTTTTCTAAAAATATACTTTGCGCCATAATTTGTAATTGCTGTATATTTATCGAGGCTGCCACATAAATAATATCACCTTCATAGTACCACAGCATTATAAAGAAAAATTTATATGTTACAGCCCCCATTTTTATCCTTGAATCACTTTAAGATTGGCCAATAATCTTTATTAGCTTCGATCAAATCATCAAGTATCTTTTTAGCAATAGTAACGCTCGGCACTGTTTTAGATAAACTTATTGCCTGCCATAGCTTTTGATAGCTGCCGCTTATCCATGCTTCAACAACTAATTTTTCCACAGAAACCTGCTGTTCCATAAGCCCTTTTTGAAATTGTGGTATTTTTCCTACACAAGTTTTTTCATAACCATTTGCTCCTACCACACAAGGAATTTCTACCATTGCAGTTGGATCAAAATTAACAATAGAACCTTCATTTTTTACAATTAATAACATCCGGGTTTTTTTATTAAAAGTAATTGCTTCTGCCAAATCTACTATATAGCTGGCATGTTCATCACTATGAAAATCGCAATCCTTCGCCGTATTTTTATCAACGACTGCCCTTGCTGCAGTAAATACATTTTTTTCACGATGTTCCATAACCTCATTGGCACGTGTATGTTCTGGATGCTGACTATCATGCGCAAAAACATAATCCGGGAAAAAGTAATATTTAAGATACGTATTAGGCAAAGTATCTGGATCTATTGCATAAACATCCCTAGCTTTTGCAAAAGTATCATTCCAGCTGACTTCTGTTTCAACATGTTTTTCCGGATTGACAATATAGCCATGTTTAGCAACATGTTCTTTAATTTTTGGCATAAGGTCATTGCCTTGCTTATCACGAATATCTGTCCACCAGCCAAAATGATTAAGCCCGTAATAACGCACTTCCATATCCTTACGTCCGTTTGGCAGTTTTAATATTTCAGCCATGCGCTCTTCAATACCAACAGGCATATCACATATATTTATTATTTTAGAATTTGGTCTTATCCGTCTGGTAGCCTCTGCTACAATTGCTGCCGGATTAGAATAATTAAGCATCCATGCGTTGGGAGAATATCTTTCCATAAAATCAATTATTTCGATGATAGGACCGATAGAACGCATTCCGTAAGCAATTCCTCCTGGCCCGCACGTTTCCTGCCCAAATACACCATATCTCATTGGTATTTTTTCATCTTGTTCTCTCATTGCATATTTACCTACACGGATATGTGCCATTACAAAATCAATATCTGAAAATGCTTCTTTAGGATCCGTAGTATAGGAAAAATCTATTTCTGGGGCCCTTTCTCTTAAAAGTATTGCACAGGCCTCTGCTATTTTCTCCTGACGAACTGCATCATTATCATAGAATTTTATCTGTCTTATGGGAAACCTTTTTAAATGTTCCAGCAGCATCATCACTATTCCCGGCGTAAAGGTACTGCCGCCCCCTGCAATAACAACTGATGATTTCTTCATTAAAATCTTCCTTTCTGATAATTTATTTGTATTTATCATAAAGAAAAAAAGACCTGTATTCAATACCTACAGGCCTTTAAGGACTATTTCACCCTATATAGTAATATATCACTTTTCTTGTGATATATTACATGTCATCTATGCCTTGCTCCATTAAATAGCGACTGTATGTTACATACCATATTTCTACAACTAAAAAGAACATCAGCATTGATTCATAATTATCATCCACAGCTGTTGGCAATGCTATTGGTGTTATATATAAATGTTCCGCACTCAAACTTGCCAGTGTATTACTTTTTAAACGCGTCATTGAAATAAACGGGACTCCATACATATGCAGCTTTCTCGCAAATTCAACAACATGTGCTGATTCCCCGCTTAACGATATAATTATAAATAGATCTGTTTTATCTATATTTTTTAACATTCGCTCAAATTCGTCAATACCTTTTATCTCATAAATTAGTAAATTACAGCTGAGAAAAAGCCGTTTCATTTCGTTTGCAACATTTTCCTGCACATACCCTGATGAATAAACAAATATTCTTTTAGCATTATACATAAGCTTATTAGCACTGGTAAAATCCTGTCCGGCAACTTCTTCCCCTACTCTTTTACATAAATTAACTGCTGCCTTTGCTATATCAGCAGAGGAATCCTCGCCTTCTTTGCCTAACTCCATTTTTAACATCATTTTTAAATCAGAAAAACCATCCAATGAGATTTTTTTGGCGAAACGCAGCACCGTTGTGCGTGATACATTACATTCTTTTGCAATATCATATATAGAAATATGACAACATTTTTTCTTGTTTTTACAAATATACTGCCATACAATCAAATCTGTGGGATTTAATTTGTTCAAATTACTACTTACAAGATTGTCCAGTTTCATATGATTATCTCCTCGTTCATCATTTTACAAATCAGAATAATAAAAAGCTTCACGATAACACGTGAAGCTTTTTATTATTCTGATTTGTAAACCATCAACTATTTCTCAATTGCTGCCAAAAACCTTGAAATAATGTTCCAGCACCATATGGGCCGTTTCTTCTATCGCCCGGTTAGAAACATTAATAACATGACAGTTAAGCTGACGCATAACAGCCTTTGAATATTCTATTTCTTCAGAAATACATGATATTTTTGCATAGCTGGCATCTGACATAAGACCGATTGCCTTCAACCTCTCAGCACGAATTTCGTTGAGTTTAGCCGGATCAACAATCAAGCCAATAATTTTCTGCGGTTTAATATTAAACAACTCTTCCGGCGGTGTAATTCCCGGAATTAAAGGAATATTGGCAACTTTAAGTCCTTTATGTGCCAGATACATACTTAAAGGTGTTTTTGATGTTCGTGATACTCCGATAAGTATTATATCAGCCTTCAACAATCCCAGCGGATTTTTACCATCATCATATTTCACTGCAAATTCTATAGCTTCTATTCTCTTAAAATATTCCCTGTTCAGCATATGTGTCAGCCCAGGCTGGTTTTTAGGTGCAAGTCCTGAAAGATTTTCTATTGCTGACAATACTGGACCTAAAATATCAACAGCTATAACATTGCATTCTTCAGCTCTTTTATTAAAAGCCTTGCGCAGATCCGGTGATATAAGTGTATGACATACAAAAGCATGACGTTTTTTTACTTCTTCCAGAACACTTTCTATCTGCTCAATAGAATCAATATATGGTACCCTCACAATATCAAAATTTCCCGAATCAAATTGGCTGATAGCTGATCTCACAACAGTTCCAGCTGTTTCTCCCAGAGATTCAGATACAATATAAATAATAGGTAATTCGCCTATGATGAACTCCTCCCCCTGCCTTCGGCCAGATCTACTATCAATCGGGTCAAATTAGTTTTAGTTAAACGTCCCACGATTTCATAAATTCTGTCCTTTATCGACAAAATCTTGACTACTGGTAAAGCATCTATTTCATTTGCTATAATTTTTTGCGCTGCTGTGACAACAGATTCATTAGGTTCTGTAACAATAAGCTTAGTCAGCGGCGTCATTACCATCTGTACGGGTATTTTAGCTAAATTATCACCTGGTCCCAGTGATGCTTTCAACAAATCCTTACGTGAGACTACTCCCGCCAGAGTGCTTTTTTTCTCTTCAACTATAAAAACACTGCCAACATCTTCTAAAAACATTGTTACCACGGCATCATATGCATTTGCTGTCTTTGCCAGGACTACTGGTACCGACTGAATATCTTTTACTAAAACAGAATTTAACTCATCTGTAAAAAATGACAATAGACTTTTCCCTGTATAAAAATAGCCAACCTTAGGACGAGAATCGAGCAATCCGCTCATTACCAAAACCGCTAAATCAGCCCGTAAAGCTGCACGTGTGACATGCATTTTTTCTGCTAATTTTTCTCCCGTAACAGGTTCCTCATTTTTAGCTATCTCTACAATGGCCCGTTGCCTTTTTGTTAGTGAAATACCTGCTCCCCCCTTAAAATTAATTTTGATTTATTCTTATAATAACATATTTGCTCTTAATATTCGACTGCAAAGGGACTGCCATACGCACTGTATGATTGAAATAAAATACAATCTTCTGCTTATATTTGTATTTTTATTCAAAGATTCCGCGTATAACAGTCCCTTTAACATTAAACTTTTATTTTTTCACTTATACCACTTATTTATTATTTTCTGTTTTAGACAAATTCCTTAAGGAATCTAGTATCAGCCGTTGCTCAATTTGAGCCACATTTTTTTTGGTAAACCCAACCATATCAGGATTAACTGAAATCGAATCTATGCCACACCGTACCAAAAATTCAGCAAAATCCGTATATACACTCGGCGCCTGCCCACAGATGGAAACAGTTTTGCCATCTTTGTGTGCGGTCTTAATCAAATGTTTTATAGCCCTTTTCACTGCTGTATTTCTTTCATCGAAAATATGCGCTACTGTATCATTGTCGCGGTCACACCCCAAAATAAGCATTGTCAAATCATTTGAACCAATAGAATACCCATCAACAAATTCATTGAATTCATCAGCAAGAATAATATTAGCCGGAATTTCTGCCATGAGCCATACTTTAAAATCAGGCCCCCTGTATAATCCTTCCTGATTCATTATTGCCGTGACTTTTTTTATTTCAGCAACAGAACGGCAAAAAGGAATCATTACATTAAGATTTTTCAAACCATATTCTTCTCTTACCTTTTTAACTGCCCTAATTTCTAACTTAAAGGCTTCAATATATTTAGGGTCATAATAACGGGAAGCTCCCCGCCAGCCTAATAATGCGCTTGGTTCATGTGGTTCATAAGCTTCCCCGCCTTTTAAGTCCCTATATTCACTAGACTTAAAATCACTAAAGCGCAAAGTTACCGGCCGAGGGGAAACAGCCTGACAAACTTTGCCTATGCCCTCTGACAATTTTTGAACAACTTCTTCGGCTCTTTTATTGGCAATCATATATAAAGGATGTTCGTGAATATAAGTTGTCCAGATAAATTCCTCACGCATAAGACCTATTCCATCACAAGGTAATTTACTATATTTTTCGGCTAATTCTGGATCGCCAAGATTCATATAAATTTTAGTCCCAGTCACAGGGAATATCTCTGTCACTGGATTATAATTACTTCTTTTATCATTTTTTGAATTATCTCTTAGCATATTTCCTGCATAAACAATTCCATGCGAAGCATCCAAAGTGATGACAGTACCATTTTTTATAATTGTTGTGCCTGCTTTTCCACAGCTTTTTGTTCCAACTATGCAGGGAATTCCCAGTTCACGGCTTACAATTGAAGCATGGCAGGTCATTCCACCGGCATCAGTGACAATTCCTTTAGCCTTTTTCATAACCGGTACCCAATCAGGTGCCGTCATTTCTGTAATCAAAATTTCACCAGCTTTGAACTGGTCTATCATATCAGGAGAATTTATAACCCTAGCAATCCCTGAAACCATACCAGGACTTGCTGGCATTCCTTTTACTACAACTTCGCATTTATCCATATTAGTTTCTTTTCCTTTTATACTTGCATCAGTTAATTTTTCTTTATTACGGCGTGACCACACCGTTTCAGGACGCGCCTGTAATATCCACAATTTATCAGTACGTTCATCTATGCCCCATTCAATATCCATATAACAACCATAATGTTTTTCTATCTTTAGGGCATAACCGGCCAGCTGACGCAGTTGTTCCGGCGTTAAAACAGATTTATTTACTAACGCTTCCGGAACAGCTTTTTCCTCACAACCGCCCCCTGGCATTCTTACATACTTAATTCTTTTTTCATTAATTATTTGTTTATCTATTTTCAGTGTTTTTTTATCAATTAAATAACTATCCGGTGTAACAATACCCTGAACAATATATTCTCCCAAACCCCATGCTCCCTCAATCATCACATGAGTATCATCACCCGTTGCAACATTAACAGTAAACATAACTCCAGCAGCCTTGGAAAATACCATCATCTGGATAACGGCGCTCAGAGCAACATCTATATGATCAAATCCCTGTTTGGCCCGATAATAGACAGCACGATCAGTATATGTAGACGCAAAACATTCTTTTACTTTAGCGATTACTTCGTCAGCACCCTTTATGTTTAAATAAGTTTCCTGCTGTCCCGCAAAACTAGCATCCGGTAGATCTTCAGCAGTTGCACTGGAGCGGACAGCAACAAAAGGAGCTTCCGTCTGCGCTTTTTCTCCGAGTTTTTTATATGCATCACGAATAGCAGCTGCTAAATCAGCTGGCATATCAGCTTTCATTATCGTATCACGAATTGCAGCGCTTATTTTGCGTAATACTATACCATTCTCTACATCATCAATCTGCGCCAGTAACGCTGTTATTTTTTCATTTAATCCGCTTTTTTCAATAAAATACCGATATGCATATGCTGTAGTTGCAAAACCATAAGGAACTGGAACATTAGTTTTGGAAGTTAATTCTCCCAGTGATGCTGATTTTCCCCCCACAACAGGTACATCGTTCCGTTCAATTGTTTCAAACCAAAGTAATAAAGCTTTCTCCTTCTGCATAATATTATCCCTCCATAATAAAATATATACTTTATATTTTTTTCATGTATATAGTATATACTAATAATGATATTAAATAAAGTATTATTTATATATTTTTTATTCTGCCTATTTTATATAATTTAATACTACAAAAAGCCATTAATTTGTATATACTAATTAATGGCTTTTATATTTATCAATTTTTTTACATTTTTATAACACAAAACCCTTTTCTGAGTATTGATAACACATACAAACTATACTAATATTTATCATTATAGCTATATATTATAAACTATCCATGACTAAAAGCATGGAACCTTGAACATGTCCAAAGCAAAAATATCTCCCATATTTATTTATAATTTTTCAATATTTCTGCGAATTTTCATTTTTATTAGATATTGTATATTGAGTTTCAGAGTAAATTATATTCAAAAAATATTATTGTTTAATGATTGCGTATTAAAAATTAACTTGTTCAGCAAAAAAACCATATATAAATATTTATGGATTCTCTTTTATTGTTGTGGGGAATTCATAGTCTTTTTCCTCTTACAGGAATAAATATCTTCGATTGAGCAGTTTAAAATTTTAGCCAAAATTAGCAGCTTATTAACTCGTGGAATTGAAATACCAAGTTCCCATTTGCCGACAGTAGTTCTATCTACACCTATCATATTAGCCAATTGTTTTTGCGTAAGTCCCAATCTTATTCTTTTTTGTTCAATAACATTCATTGTTTTTCACTCCTTACTTTTTAGAGAATATATTCTCATAAGTATAATTATATAGAATATATTCTCTTTGTCAATGCCTTAGAGAATTTTTCCCATCGACAAGAGAAATTTTTGCTCTTATAATTTAATATAGAGGTGAATTATATGCTCGGTAAAAGATTACGCAATCTTAGAATAAAGAAAAACATAAGCCAAAAAGAACTGGCTGATTTAGTAGGTGTTAACAGAACAACTATTGGTAAATACGAACTTAAAAATGTCCGACCGGCTTATGAAATACTGGAAAAAATATGTCGTATTCTAAATACAACACCTGAATATTTAAGTGGTTTTGACAAAAAATATTCTTCCCCAGAAACAAAACCTAAAGAATTATTAAGTTTTATAAAAGAAGAAAATTATACTTTATATGGAAAAATAGTTTCAGATAAAGACAAAGAACGTCTGTCAAAATTAATTGAACTTTTGTATTGTTACAACGATGATAAAAACAAAAAGACAAAGAATCCTAAAAAAAAACATAATTTAGACAAATAACAGCAGGGGCTTTTTTCATAACAGGTTATTTACTCAATCTCTGGCAGACTATTTTAATTATATTGCACCCTTTAAAACTATGTTTTATAATTTATTTGACAGAATAATTTATTTTTATAAAGATAGGACTTACTATGACAAAAAATATGCGAAGTGGTTATACTACAGGTTCCTGTGCTGCAGCCGGCACCAAGGCAGTTCTTTTATATTTACAAAAAAACATTATCAGCAACAGCGTATCACTTAATGCTTTAAGCGGCGAAAAGCTATCTATCCCGATAAAGAGACTGACTCCCTTAGCCGGCGGAGCATGTGCCGAGGTAATAAAAGACGCCGGTGATGACCCCGACATAACTAACGGCGTTTCTATTTTCACAGAATTACATTTAAATGATACCGGAAATATTTCCTTTTTTGGTGGCAAGGGCATTGGAACAATTACCCGGGAAGGAATGTCTATCCCTGTTGGTGAACCGGCAATAAATCTCGGTCCGCGCAAAATGATAACGAATGTAATCCGTGAATTTTTGCCGGAAAATCAGGGCTGTGACATAACCATATCTATTCCTGCTGGTGTTGAACTAGCTAAACGCACCTTAAATCCTGTATTGGGAATAAAAGGCGGTATTTCCGTAATAGGCACAAGTGGTATAGTTCGTCCTATGTCAGAAGAAGGGTTTAAAAATTCGCTTACGCCACAAATAGATGTGGCATATGCCGCCGGCCTTTTCAACCAAGTCTTTGTCCCAGGGAAAATTGGTGAAAATATTGCCATAAAGCTGGGTCTTCCCAAACAGGCAATAATCCAGACCAGTAATTTTATTGGTCATATGCTTGATTACGCCGCCCAAAAAAAACTGAAAAGTGTTTTATTGGTTGGTCATCTTGGTAAACTGGTAAAAGTAGCTGCCGGTAATTTTCACACACACAGCAAAATTTCTGATGCCAGACTGGAAACACTTGCTGCTTATTCCGCTCTTTTAGGCATGGATCAGTCCGGCATAAAAAAAATCTTTTCCTGCGTAACCACTGAAGCAGTTATGCCTATAATCTCTGACTATAAATTAGATGATAAGCTTTATCCATTATTATGTCAGAGGGCCAGCTTTCGTTCTATGCAGCATGTATATAATGATTTGACAGTAGGTACAATTATGGTAACATTAAAAGGAACCATATTAGGGATGGATGAAAACGCTAAAAAGATAGGCAGGGAATTACATTGGAACACAAAATAACAGTAGTTGGCATAGGCCCTGGTAGTAAAGATTATATTTTGCCTATTGCCCTCAAAAAAATTAACGAAGCACACATATTAGTTGGTAGCAGCCGTGCGTTAGCTGACTATGCTTCTGAAAAACAAAAAACGGCCCCTATTACCGCTGATATTCAGGCAGCTATGGCTTTTATTCGGCAGGAATTATCTAACGAAAATGTTGTCGTCATGGTATCGGGTGATCCCGGCTATTACTCGTTGTTAGCGGCATTACGAACTGAATTCGAGCCTTCATGCCTGGATGTTATCCCGGGAATAAGCTCCATGCAATTGGCATTTTCCCGCATTAGCTTCCCATGGCAGAATGCGGACTTAATGAGTCTGCACGGCAGACTTCCTGATTATGCTTCTCTGGCATATGAAAAAGATCGTATTATCGGGATGCTTACAGATGCAGAACATAACTCACAGCGAGTAGCAATGTTACTACTTGACGCCGGCTGGCCGCAAAACACCAATATATATATATGTTCACGGCTTTCTTATCCCGATGAAAAAATAATTAATACCACGCTCATAAGAGCAACAGCTGAACCTGCTGTACGTCATTGTATAATGGTGGTGTTAGGATAATGATACATATACCAGGTATAAAAGATGATCTATTTATCCGTGGCAACGTCCCTATGACTAAGGAAGAGGTTCGTACTATTACTTTATGTAAGGCCCGTATAAAACCAGAAAATACCGTTTTAGATATAGGTGCTGGTACGGGATCGCTATCGGTTGAAGCCGCGCTCATGACTGAAAAAGGACATATATATGCAGTAGAAAAAAATCCTGCTGCCATCGGACTCATAAAGCAAAATGCTGCTAAATTTGCTGTGACCGACAGAATCTCCATTATTGAAGGAACAGCACCTGACGCATTAAATGACATTGATAATTATGATGTGGTTTTCATTGGCGGCAGCGGTGGTAATCTTCCCGAGATACTTGATGTTGTCAGTGCCCATATAAATGTCGGAGGTACAATTGTCGCTAATGCTATAACACTGCAAAACGTCAATATTATATTGGACTATATGAAGCAAAATGATATGTATAGTTACGATGCCGTACTAATACAAACCAGTCGGCTAAAAAAAGCCGGCCCATATGATATGATGATCGGGCTTAACCCTGTCTATATAATTACCTGCTGTGTAAAATAAATGTTTTTCAAAAATAATTTGTGCCTGTACAGATGGCTTTAACTCAAAAACAATCTTCCTTAATGGCAAATCTAACAATAAGGTAATATTTTCATCTTTAATAACTTTATATATTATTTTTTCCCGCCATGCAGCACCATTCTGCACTCAAAACAGCTTCACCAAGGAGACTTACATGGCCTTTTTGGTGAAGCATTTTTCTATGTACCCGAAGATTTTCCACCTGCATAATAACTGTATTAGGAATTGCTACCATCCTTTTTACAATGACCTTATCTATGGAAATTACTGCCATGATATTGCCATCTACCAAATCCAGCATTTTTACACCAGCACCGCCGCACTGCATAAGTGATTCAACTAATATTGTACTGGGAATAATTTTTTTTCCATCTATAGTAGAATAAAATATATTATCGCCATTATAACTTTTTTCTCCAATAATCATATTTGGCTGAGCCTTTATTATTTTGTCAACAAATAAAAATGGGGGACGTTGTGGTAATAATTTTTCTATTTCCATCATAAATTCTTTTCTTCTGCCAGCTTTTTCAAGCTTATTTTGTCTACCTTACCGCTGCTATTTAGCGGCAGTTTATTCAAAAAAACAACATTATGCGGACGATAACCCATGTTCTGCATACAATAATGGAATATATCTTTTGCCTTAACAGCAGCTGATTTACTTACTATGGCTGCTATGATCTTTTCACCACGTATTTTATCATGTACAGAAAAAACTGCTGCCTCTTCTACAAATGGATATTTTTTAAGAACTTTTTCCATCTGTTCCGGCTGTATTTTTACTCCACCAACATTTATTGTCCCATTTTTACGACCAAATAACGTAAGGTATCCTTCATCATCAATTTTCCCCAGATCTCCCGCACTTGCTCTTGGTCTCTGTGCGGGGATAATATAAGGACTTTCTACCCATACAACACCATCTATAACTTCTGCTTTTACTTGGGGAAATAATTTCCCTACACTTTCCGGTCTTTTTAATAAATCATCTAAACCAGCATAACTTACATGCCCCAATTCACTGGCTCCATAATATTCTACAATAGCTGCCATAGGAAAATATTTTTTTAGCTGTTGTACGACATCTATACTTATTTTTGCTCCGCCTGTAACCAATGACGTTACTTTCTTATTAATTTTTTTTACCATTTTCAACAGCATACTATAATGAGCCGGCACCATAAAAATAGCATTTACCTTGTATTTATCCATATCTGCCAGCCATGTCTGCGGTAATCTGTTTTTGGCAATGATCACACATCCCCCGGCAAAAAATGTGTGTATACAGGCATTTAAATTAGCACTATAGGACAAATCTCCAACTAAATATACATTATTTTCACTGTTTATGTGAAATAATTTACTCTGCCAGGGAAATGCCTCCATCCAGCTGCGATGATCTCGTAAAATAATCTTTGGAGTTCCTGTAGTAGATCCTGAACTCATTGCCCCGAGAAAAATATCATCAGCTATTATATTAGGCAGCGATTTTTTATGGTTTCCCCAAAAATCACTAAAAGCTACTTTCACTTTAATTTGATATTTATTCATTAATTCATCACAAACTTTTTCTGGCATCTCACTGTTCGCCAGCACACATATTCCACCAGCTTTGATCACTGCAAAAAAACCTAATAACAATTTGACCGGATTTTTTTCCTGTAAAAATACCATTTCTCCTTTTTTTATAAACTCTGCGGCAAAAGCCATTTCTGAACTTTTTTCTTCTAACTGCCCATAAGTTATTTTTTTATTATTATAAATCAGGCAGACTTTCTTTTTCGGCTGCTGTCTTAACAGATCTGATATCAACATATTCAAAATCCCTTCATTAATATTGCTGTACCTAATCCCCCCACTGCTCCAATAGAAGCAATGCCCATCTTTTTTTGTTTTGTTCTCAATGTTCTTAACAAATGCAGTAATATTATCGCTCCTGATGCCCCATAAGGATGCCCAAAAGCAATAGCACCACCCATTTGATTTACTAAGTCCAATGGTATATTTAAAGCTTTACAGCATACTATTATCTGTACTGCAAATGCTTCATTTATTTCTACTGCTTCTACACATTCCATCTTAAAATTGTATATATGCTGCAGTTTTTTTATGGCATTTATTGGTCCCAGCGGGAAAAAATTGGGATCACATCCCACATTTACTGCTGGATATAAAAGAGCCTGCGGTACCAGTCCATATTTTTTTACAGCTGCTTGTGACGCAACAAGCAGCAAGGCAGCACCATCATGTTTCAAACATGAATTTCCTGCCGTAATATTACCATTTTCTTTAAATGCACCACTTAACCTTGATAATAATTTCATACTCATATTTTTTTTAGGACCTTCATCCTTACTAAAACAATGTCCGTTATTCCATACGGGCACAATCAACGAGCGCAGACAACCGTCTTCTGCCACACAGGCTTTTTGATGGCTTTTCAAAGCCAACTCATCCATCTGCTCACGGGATATATTAAATTTATCCACCAGAAATTCCGCTGCCATACCTATATCAGGATTACCTACCCATTCAGGTGAAAATGGTGCCTGTTCATAAAAACCATCATTTTTCTTACGGGGATCTCTATCACTAAAATATCTCCTGGGAGCCAAAGATGTACTCTCCACACCGCCAGCAATAACTAAATCGGCCCTGCCCGACACAATCATTGCTGCCGCCATATCAACAGCTGTCAACCCAGAACTGCACTGTACATCTATAGTAAATGCCGGTATTTCATAAGGCCAGCCTGCTTCTAATACAGAAACTCTCGCTATATTTCCACCTGGTCCTATGATATTTCCCATAACAACAGCATCAATATTCTCCGGCTGCAAATTATTTTTATTTATAATTTCATTAAGAACGACTGCCGCTAATTTTTCCGGCAGGATATTTTTAAATATCCCATTTCTTTTTCCAATAGCTGTCCTGGCTCCATCTATTAAACAGGTTTCAAACATTATCTCTCCTTAATCCAGGAATATTTTTATGCAATGTTTTCGTTATAAATACGGCTAGTATTACCTTTAAAAGGTCACCAGGAATAAATGGCAGCATTCCTACTGTTATCGCCTGTTTCATATTCATTTGTGTAATAAATAGAAGCCAGGCTATTGCAACAATATATTCTATTACAATACCACCCAAAAAAATTCCCGCACCTATTCTAAATGTATTATTGCTATCACCTATTACAAAAGAAATCACTGCTACTCCCAACAGAAAACCTGCATAGTAACCTCCACGTGGTCCCAGCAATACACCCATCCCTCCGGTAAAACCAGAAAAAACAGGCAGGCCGGCAGCCCCTAAAAAAATTACCGTTAATACACTATAAAGGGCTCTCTTTACCGATAATATACTGCCCGCCAGCATCACTCCAAGACTGACACCGGAAATAGGTACCGGTCCAATAGGAATAGAAATAAATCCCAACACAATAATAAGTGCCGCAAATAATGCTGCATATATAAAATCCCTTATTTGTCCTGATCCACTGTTCAAAATACTCATCTCCCATTTATAAATAATTTTATATTGAATTTTTTAGCAGTCTTAATAACTAATATTACCTGCCAAAACAGCAACAATTTATATTATGCCGCTCACCATATTCCATCCTATATTTACTCTTTTAAGAACAAATAATAATGTACACACTTTTCTCTCCGCATAATACGAATTTATATATAATTATATAGTCAATTAGTTTACTTCTCAAGCAGGAGAGATAAAACACAAAATCAAGAACGCATTTTTTACCAATAAAAACATCCTTTTTATTTTTATATAATTTCTGTAATGAGGAAACAATGATACTCATACACGAGTAAAAGTATTTATATTTAAACAATTTCTTACAAAATATATTTCGCATTACTAAATTTAAAATAAAAAACAAAAAACCAGCCATAAAATTTTTATAGCCAGTCCTTTAATTATATTATTATATAAAAAATCGCAACTTACTCACAAATCGGATAAAAAAACACCTGTCCCTGTTTATATCATTTAATAAATTTGTCAATAGCACTCTTTAATTTTTCTATTGTTTCCATGTCATTATTTTTTACTGCATCAACTATACAATGCTCCATGTGATCCTTTAATATAAGTTTAGACACATTGGTAACGGCTGCATTAACTGCTGCTAGTTGTATCAAAACATCACTGCAGTCTCTACCACTTTCGACCATACCTCTTACAGCATTCATATGTCCTATTATCCGTGCCATGCGATTTAAAACAGCCTTTGTCTGTGTATGTGCATGTATATGACTATGTGAATGTTCATTTCCATGCTCATGTTCGTAACTGTCACATTCTAACAAACCAATATATCCCTCACTCTCTTTGTTTTTCATTATGCTCATCATCCTTATTTTTTAATAAAAAAAGTTCTTTATTAATATCATTATATTTATCCATTGACATGACTACCAAATTTTTTCCATTGCCTCTTTGTACTACTAAAAGATCTTTTTCATCAACTGTCTGTTCTGCATAAATGGTAAATTCACGTAAAAAATCAGAAGAGGAAACAACTTTCATAACTTTCTTCCTTTCAACTCAACAAGAACTTTTTCCCAAAGCAGGATGACGCGTCGGCCTCAAACTTAATTTTCTGACAAGTTCAATAGCCTTGGATAAACTAATATCATCTCGCTCGTTATTTTTTTCAAATATACATATAGGAGGATCTATGCCTATCTCTGAAGCCGGCATATATACATATTCAGCAGTAACATTATCTCCATATATGATTCCGTTTTTTAAAGCAGCCTCTATCATTGTAGGCATAAATATTTCTCCTCATTCAAAACATATTTCTTCGCCATAAAAATATTGCACAGCCGGCAGCCATAAAAACAGATATGAGTGATATATATATAAAACCCATAGGATTATCAGCAAAAGGAATAGGTACATTCATGCCAAAAAATCCGGAAATAGCCGTTGGTATTGCCAATATAATTGTTACTGCCGTTAAAAAACGCATTACTAAGTTAAGATTATTAGACATTATTGAAGAAAAGGTATCTGCCATCCTTGATAATATAGTACTATACATGTCTCCCATTTCCCGTGCCTGTTTATTTTCTATAATGACATCTTCCAACAAGTCTTCATCTTCTTCATACACTTTTATTATATTCTGGATGTTATGATTAGAGCGTATGCGCATAAGCTTATCCAACACTGCAGCATTAGATCTAAGTGATGCATTAAAATAAGTAAGCCCTTTTTGTAGTTCTAATAAACGCAATATTTCACGATTTTGAAGAGATTCACGCAGTTTTATTTCTATTTCATCGGACAACTTATCTATCTGTCTAAGATATCTAAGATAATAGGTAGCTGATTTATATAACAACTGCAGTAAAAACCGTGTTTTTTTAAATGTTCTAAAATAATTACTTGTCTGCTGATTAAATTCAGAAATTAATGGTGTTTCTTCCAGACAAACAGTAATAATATATTCTGTAGTCAGTATGATTGCCAATGGCAATGTATCATACATTTCCGGTCCGCATACTACAGGCAGATTTGTTAATACCATAATAGAATTGTCTTCAACATCTATATGGGAACGTTCTTCGTTATCAAGTGCTGAGCGAAGAAAATCCGGTTCAACTTCAGTTAAATTACTTACCACTTTTAATTCATATGGTGTAGGTGCCACTATATTTATCCATGCACCTTTTTCCAAAGTTTTTAAACTTAATTCCTTTAAAGGCCCTGATTCCAGGGATTTATATATTTTGAGCATAGTCTATGACAAATTCTCCCTTCCGTAGAAAATTTACGTCATAAACCGCAAGGATATATGGCGCAAATTCCTATTACATTTTATTGTAAAAAAACAATGTCGTGGATGGTCTGCATCCATATTTCCCGCCTCTTTCTTTTATCAGACAATCAAGCAGCTTTTTATTGATTTTTTATTAAATATCAATAAAAGTAGTTCTATTCAGACTGACACATCTGAAAATCTAATATTATTTTAACAGACAACTGCCATCTATAAACTGATCCATTAAAATATTACCCCATGGTATAATAGAAGTCAATAAGTTTAAAATTAATATACTGTAAAATTTGACAACATTTTCATTACTTGCTATAATAATTAAGCATTGTAAGGAGAGGTGTCCGAGCGGTTTAAGGAGCTGGTCTTGAAAACCAGTGATACGGCAACGTACCGTGGGTTCGAATCCCACCCTCTCCGCCATATAGTAGTAAGCTTTAAGGTCTGTCGAAAGGCAGACCTTTTTTAGTGTCCAGTGACTTCTGACAGCTTATTTTGACAGCCTGCACTTTTGCTTTGATTTTACTGTAAAAATTATTCCACTTTTTGGGTGAAAAATAAATCCTGCACATAAAAAAGCACCCCGGAGGATGCTTTGATAAATTTAGATTTTTTCAATCAACGCTTCTTTAAGCACTGACGAAAAGTTAACATGTTTTTTTTCTGCTGCGTCATTCAACCATTCAGGAATTGAAAGAGTCTTTTTTACTGCTCTATTCCTTCTTTGGTATTGCTCTGGATTTCCTTTGATATAACTGCAAAAACCATTTGTGACTTTAACTGTTTTAATATCTGACGGTTCAGGAATATCAATACCACGGTCAAGTAAGCTTGCTAAATATCCACTTAATGCTTCTGCTGCCATATCCATCGCATCCTGTAAATTTTCACCATCAGAAACACAACCTTTTAAGTCTGGAAATTCTACAGTATAAATATTATCTTCATCAATTCTGAAAATTGCTGGAAAAATATTTTTCATAATCTTTTGCCTCCTCGCATGACTTATTTCAGTCCTGCATCTTTCAATATCTTTTCCTGAGTACCTTTGCTTAAATCCCTGTTAGCATGTACTGGAACAACTATTGTCTGGCTGCTTTTTATCATAACATGATGGCTCCCAGCTATTCTATCAAGTTCCCAGCCATTCTGTTTCAGTAATTTCAGCATATCTTTTCCCGTCATTTAGTACTCATCCTTTCTCATTAATTTTATTATATACGTATTTTACGTATTAGTAAAGAGAATTTATCAAAAAATATCGAAATAAAGGCATTAAAAAACCGCTCACCTCTCGGTTTCGGCTGTGTGTTACTCTTCACTTTTCTATAGTATAGCATATAAAATACAGTAGTTATTCCTGGAATAAATTTTTAGTCATTGGATATGCTCTTTTACTGTTTTTTGCTGATTTACCAACTGAGTTATTTTCGATAGTAAAGACTCTTTTTTTTTAAATACCCATTAATGTCTCGTTTGCAGCACTTAATCCGATATATTTATAACCTTTTTTTAAAGCATATATTTCTATTTTTAAAAGAATAATATCAAATATATTATTCCCAAGAGCGTTATATTTCTCATCTAAAATTTCATTATCATTAGGATTATTTGAATTCTGTAAAAAAATATCTGAAATGAATAGTTCATCAAATAAAACATTTGCTATATTGAGTTTAAAAGAACTGATATCATTAAAACAATCTTCAAATTAAAAAATGGTACAAAAGCTACTGATTTAGATTTTGTATTCACATCAGAAATTAATTTTAAAACTATGATCACCCCTAATGGGCTTACGCATATTTTTAGACGTGCAAAAAAAGCCGCTGGCATAAAAACGGCAATAACTTTTCACTCATTTAGGCATACTCACACAACAATGCTTGTTGAATCTGGTATCCCTATTAAGGCTATTCAAATAAGATTAGGCCATTCAACACCTACTTTCACGTTAACACAATATGCGCATAACACTGAAAAAATGCAGCAAGAAATAGTAGACTTTCTTAACAAACAGCCAAAGATAATTTGACAGCCTGCCAAAAAAAATATACAAATATATGCAACGATATATAATAAAAAAATTATTAGTTTTTAACAAAATGAGAAAGGCAGGCTGTCAAAAGGACTATAAATGCCATAAAATAAGCCTGTATTAGTCTTGAAAACCAGTGATACGGCAACGTACCGTGGGTTCGAATCCCACCCTCTCCGCCATATAGCAGTAAGCTTTAAGGTCTGTCGAAAGGCAGACCTTTTTTAGTGTATATAAAAATTTTATAAACATTTTGTCATTAATGAAGGTATTTACCGTATTTTATAGAATGTTCCCTTAATTGGATAAATTTATTTTTTAATAAAAAGGAGCGAATACTTCAATGGGTAAAAAAAATGCCAGTAAAAAAACCGCTGATAAGGCTCAGACAATACTTTTAGATATTTTTAACAACATAGCAATAAAGCAGCCGGTCATGCAGCTTACTGCCAATTATAATTGGGGACCTCCAGTAGCTGGAAGATGTGACGGCGGTGATTTTCTCGATATTTATATTGCAACTAATATAAAAAATAAAAATACCAGCGTACATGTTTACGGCAAAAATTCTCATACAGAAAACTGGTCTATCATTAAAGAAGATACTATAAAGCATACTGCGGACTTCAACGGTGAATATGATTTATATGAGCTGCATTGGAACAATCAATACAATTTCCCTGAGGAATACGTAATTATGGTTGATGATGGCACTGGAAATTTATCCTATGATAATAATCAACACCACAATTTTCAACTACGCCCATATTCAGGACATGATCATATCGCATCTGTCATTGTAGCCAAAAACGTGATATACAAATTAGCCCATAATGTTAATTATCATTCTTCCATAGAATCAAGCCATTAATTTCCATTGTCGCCATTTATTCGGCAGATATAAAAAACGGATAGAATTCATTATACACAATACTGCTGCTCCTGTATCGGCAAAAACAGCACTCCACAAAGATGCGTGTCCTAAAAGCCCCATTACCATGACCGCAGATTTAATTCCCAGAGCTAAAATAACATTTTGCATCGCTATATTACGTGTTGTTTTTGCTATATCTACAGCATCTGCTATGGATTCAACCTTCGATGTCATAAAAACAATATCCGCTGCTTCTATAGCTGCATCGGAACCTGATCCCATAGCTGCACCTACATCTGCATTAGCCAATACCGGAGCATCATTTATTCCATCACCGGTAAACAGTATTTTTCCATGTTTACCACGCAATTTCTGCAGAATTTTCAATTTATCTTCAGGCAAAAGCCCGGTATAGATTTCCTTTATATTCAATGTTTCTGCCGTGATTACCGCGCTTTCTGTAGAATCTCCAGTCAGAAGTGCTGGTTTTATTGCTTGTTTCCTTAGTCTGTTTACCGCCAACAGAGCATCACCTTTCAATGTATCCCCCATTACAATACAACCAGCATATTTTTCCTCAACTGCCAGATAAATGGTTGTTCCCATCGCTTTTTCTATTATGATGTTGTTTTCATTCATAAATCTTTGATTCCCACAAATTATTTTTTTACCATTTATTACAGCTGTCATTCCCTTGCTAGGACTCTCCTCTACTTCAACGGCTTTGGGAATAGTCAGCTGTTCTTTTTCTGCTTTTTTCACTATGCTGACAGCTATAGGATGTGCAGAAGTACGTTCCAATGCAGCACATATTCGTAATATATCCGCCTGAGAAAAACCATTTTTGCTTTTTATTTGCTGTATAGCAAAAACGCCTTGCGTAAGTGTACCTGTTTTATCCAAAGCTGCTACTTTAACTTGTGCCAAGGCTTCAAGTGCGGCTCCATCTTTAAATAATATTCCCTGCCTTGATGCTGTTCCTATCCCTGAAAAAAAAGCTAAAGGCACACTTAGCACCAAAGCACAAGGACAACTTATGACTAAAAACGTTAAAGCCGCATATATATACGCATGCCACTGTCCTGTTGCCAAAGGAGGAACAATGGCAATCAATAGTGCTGCTCCTGTTACAACGGGTGTATATATCCGCGCAAACCGGTTGATAAATCGCTGTATATGTGGTTTATCAGCCGCAGCACTCTGTACAGCAGACAGTATTCTTGATACCATGGACTGTGATAATGGTTTATCCACACGTATTTTTATTACCCCTGATTTGTTTATACAACCTGATAATACTGCTCTGCCTTCCGTTACATTTACTGGCATGATTTCTCCTGTAAGTGGTGACGTGTCAAGCTGACTACTTCCCTCTACTATAATGCCATCCAGCGGTATCCTGTCTCCAGGACGTACCAGAATAACATCACCTATCCGGGCCTGTGTTGCGGGGACAGAAACAATCTCATCACCGTTTAATAACAATATACTTTCTGGACGCATATCAATAGCTTTTATTATCTGTTGACGACTTTTTCCTGTTGCTCTTTCTTCAAAAAACTCTCCTATTCTAAAAAACAGCATTACTCCCACTGCTTCAGGATATTCGGCTATTGCCATCGCTCCCAATGTAGCTATACTCATTAAAAAATTTTCATTAAATACTTGTCCTTTTAATATATTGCGAAAAGCATTATATAAAACATTCCTGCCTAATATAATATAAGCAACTGCCAAAAATAGCAATTTATATTCTGGTATAAAAACTGCAACAGCAAATAATATGGCTCCCAGCATTATTTCCCGAAAATCTCTACTCTTATACCATTTTAATACCCTGCTGTCATGATTATGCCCACCATGACAGCAACATGAACAGGCTGTCATACTTTCTTCTGTTGAAAGATACATGCCGTTTTCATTAATATCCGTATTTTTCAGCACAATCGTCACCTCTTATTTTTCCTTGTAATAATAAAATTAACCAGCAACAATTACATATTTTTTCATATAAACATATGATTATTTATTCATACGTATTATATCATTACATTACTCGAACTGCAACAATCTATTTCCCAAAATAATAATATATGTTAGAATATTCTTATAGTAAGGGGTGAACTTATGCTAAAAAAGAAATGTTTATTTGCTAATCCCATAATTATTTTTCTGTTGCTCATTATTCCCAAGTATACATCTGCCCAAAACCACGTCAGCTATAAAGCACAATACATATGTTCTTTGATGTCCATGGCTGCCTATGATGACGAATTCAGCAGTCTTGCCAAAAAAACACTATCTGTTTATGGTTGGCATTTTGAATCATTTGATAAACCAGGAAATAATCTTTCGCAAAAGTTTTTCCTGGCCTATAATAATAATTTTAAAAAGAACGAAAATTCCTATATATTAGCAATAAGAGGTACCAGTGATTATAATGATATAACAAGTGATATAAAAATATCGCTTATACCTTTTCCGCAAAATAAAAAATCAACATCAGCTGTTTTAAATAAGCAGCAAAAAGATGCTGTTATTCCTATGGTGCATAGTGGCTTTAATAAATATGTGGATGAAGCTTTTTTTACCGAAAAATTTCAAGGGAAAACGTTAGGACAATCATTAGTGCATTTGCTAAAAAAAGACCACAATGCCCATCTTTATATCACCGGGCATAGTCTTGGCGGTGCCGCTGCAATACTTACTGCTGTCAAACTCACCAATTTAGGAATAAGTCCGACCCAAATAAGTGTTATTACTTTTGGTTCCCCAGCTATCGGCAATGAAGCGTTTGCCAAAATTTACGGTTCAAAAATAAACTTATTAAGAATTGTCATGTCAGGTGATTCCGTACGAAATCTAGCCCAGATATTTAATTCACATTATAAACTTTTCGGCAGGGAAATAAAATATTTTCCCGTAGAATCATATGATAATAAACTGCACCACCGAATTCTCCTGTATGTAGATATGGCCCTGCGTAGATATTATCAAAATAAACAGAAGCCTCCCTTAAATGATTTATTATCTACAGCTAAGGTCATTTATACTGCCCCATCGTTTCATATTTCTACCGAACAATATAAAGAAAACATAGATAAGTATATATGTTTGGCTCTCGCAGACACTACCCATCACTATATCAAGGGTTCCTGCTGGACAAGTGGAAAAACGCCCCTTATCCTCCCCCTCAGCTGCAAATATATAGTCAATACAGACATTGTCATAGCCCGGCAAAAATATGTGAAAAACAGCTATTACACATCAATTTCCTATACTATATACAATACCCATACCAATCGGCTCATAACTGTTATTTCTGCGGCAACTAATACAGTATCACTTACTCCAGTCGAAGCAGTTTTATATAACAGTATAAAACTACAGCCTGATTTACAAAAAATCCTGGTATTTTAATTGTTTTAGGGAAAATATACTGCCTATTTAGTCTTCAATACCCTTTCGTCCCATAATGCCCTTGTCAAAGTAATGTTTTACTAGTTTCATTTCTGTAACCAAATCTGCTCTTTGTATAAGCCAATCCGGTGCATTTCTTCCTGTACACACTACTTCTATATTATGGGGAATACTATTCAGTAATTGTTCAACTTCTGCCTGATTTACTAAACCGAAAAATAATGCCACATTAATTTCGTCCAAAATGATAAGATTATATTTAGAAGATAAAACAGCTTTTTTTACTTCATCTATACCATTTCTGACTAATTTAATGTAATCTGCTGGTGGATTATTTTTAGGAAATACAACAATATCCTCACCCCACTCTTTTTTTATTTTTTCCTTATCCACCATTCCTTCTTCGGCTATAAAATATGGTTTTCCACTTGTTTTTAATGTTATTCCCGGTAATTTCTGCAAAATTTTCTGTTCACTATATGCAAGGCTTTTCATAAACTGGGCAAAATAAACATTCATTCCCGCACCAATTGCTCTTATTGACAATCCTATTGCTGCTGTTGTTTTTCCCTTTCCATTTCCCGTATATATTTGTAACATATCAACACTCCCTATCTAAATTATTTTATCAAGCAAAAGATTTAATTTTTTTTAAAGTAGGATTTAAAAATTATACAAAGAATATATAATATATACATTCGGATATCGAATGACTACACAAGGAGGTATATAAGTGAAAAAGATATCTATCGACCAATTACTGCCAGGGATGACTCTAGGTCAAACGATTCTTAATGATAAAATGGTAGTAATTTTATCAGGTGGAACCATGCTGACTCATGCCCATATAACCCGATTGAAATATTTAAATATTCCTTTTGCCTATGTAAGAGATGGCTTTGACCTAAGCAATAACTACCGTGCTGTAGAAATAATGTTCAACAAAGAAAATGCTTTTGTAAAAAAATACAATGATATTATTGCAGAAGCTACTGAACTTTTCAACAACATTGCTCAAGGCAAGGACAAGTCAATTGAATCGACAAGTAAAGAAGTAAAAAATTCTTTAATGCCCATAATTAAGGAAAGCGGTGTCATCGATTATCTATATACTTTAAGCAATATGAGTGATAACATTTATCATCATTCTGTCCGTGTTTCTATAATGGCCGGAGTAATTGGTAAATGGCTGCGTTTCAGTGAAAATAAAATCAACGATCTTATATTGGCAGGTTTTTTACATGATATAGGGAAAACGATGTTACCGAAAAAAATTATTAACAGACGCCCCCAGTCTTTAACCCCAGAAGAATATGAAATATATATACAGCATACAATAAATGGCCAAAAAATACTGTCTGGTAAAAGCAATATTTCAGAAGGTGTCCGGGCGGCTGCCCTGCAGCATCACGAATCAATAGATGGAACGGGTGAACCTTTCGGCATCAGCGGTAGTGAAATACATGAATATGCCCGCATTATAATGATTGCCAACTTATATGACAATATTACTACAGAACGCGAAGGCGAAGTAAAGCAAACCCCTTTTGATGCAGTTGGCATAATTGGTAATAATATGTTCTCTACCCTTGATGCTCAGGTCTGTGTCCCATTTATTTCCAATATTCAAAATTCCTTTCTAGGTTCTATGGTTGGCCTTAATGATGGCAGGCGGGGTCGCGTTGTATATTATCCAGCTGGCTATTCGTCTCTGCCCATTATCAGGATAGATGATAATACCGTATTAAATCTAAACGAAGAACATGGGAACAACAATGTCAAAATAATAGAATACAATCCCAAATAACGATTAAAATGCGTTTCCCCAGCAATGGCAAACGCATTTATCGGTTTGGTATGTTCTGTAATAATAGATATTCTATTATCTATTATCAATTTTATCCATTCCATTCAGATCATGCTGTATAAACCGCTGTTTAGCAATTTCACTATACTTGCTGTCAACCTGTCCATAATTTACATATGGATCTATTGAAATACCACCGCGTGGCAGAAATTTGCCCCATATTTCTATATATCTTGGTTGCAGCAAATCTATTAAGTCATCCATTATTATATTTATCACGTCTTCATGGAATGCACCATGATTTCTGAAACTGACTAAATAAAGTTTTAATGACTTGCTCTCTACCATAATTTTATCAGGAATATATGAAATGTAAATAGTCGCAAAATCCGGCTGTCCTGTTATAGGACAAAGGCTTGTAAATTCAGGACAATTGAATTTTACCCAGTAATCACGGTCAGGATGTTTATTGGCAAAAGTTTCCAATACTTCAGGAGTATAATTATAGCCGTATTTTACATTTTTCTTTCCTAGCAGTGTCAGAGAATTTGTTTCTTTTGTCATTTTTATAACAACTCCTATCAGATTATATCTATATTGTTCTTTATTCACTTATCTGTGTACTGCATATCCATAATATAATTATATTCAGAAGGGACTGTATGAGGCATATTACCATTATGCTTCATAATAGTCCCTTCCATTATTATAAGGTGTTTTATATTAAAATGCGATATAAAAAACACACTTGGTTCTTTTTCTTGACGATATTACTTTATTAGCGTAAAATTATGTATTGATAAATTCGTTAATTTTAACTTTTCGTTTTTTAGATGGAATTATTTGGAGGTTTTTTTAGTGGAAGCAAATCGTGTATACAATTTTAATCCAGGGCCTGCAACTATGCCCTTGGAAGTATTAAAGGAAACACAAAAAGAATTCTTAAATTTTGACAACAGCGGAATGTCCATCATTGAAATAAGTCATCGCTCCAAAGAATACGAACAAGTTCACAATCAGGCTAAAGCCGATATAAAAGAGCTTATGGGGCTAGGCGATGATTATGATGTTTTGTTCATTCAGGGTGGAGCCAGTACTGAGTTTGCTATGGTTCCTATGAATTTCGCTTTAAATGGTAAAAAGGGAAATTATGTTCTATCAGGCAGTTTTTCTACTAAAGCTTTTAAAGAAGCCGAAATACAAGGTGTTGGTGCCATAGCTGCTTCCAGTAAAGAAAATGACTTCCGTAATATTCCTAAACAGTCTGACATTAAACTAGGTGATGATGCTGCCTATCTTCATATATGTTATAATAATACCATTTATGGCACGGAATATCATTATATTCCGGAAACTAGCAGTATTCCGCTCATCGCGGATATGTCCTCTGATATGCTTTCTCGTCCTTTGGATTTCAACAAATTTTCCCTTATCTATGCCGGTGTTCAAAAAAATCTTGGTCCTGCCGGAGTCGCCTTAGTTGTAGTTAAAAAATCATTTATAGAAAACAGTCCGGAGAATATTCCTACTATGTTCCGCTATAATACTTACAGCAAAAAGAATTCCTTATATAATACTCCTCCTGCATTTGGTATTTATTTCGTAGGAAAAGTAGCTGCCTGGATAAAAAAACAAGGTGGATTATCTGTTATGGCGGAAAAGAATGCCAAAAAAGCTGCTTTATTATATGATATCATTGATAACAGTAATAATTTCTACAGAGGCCACGCCGAAAAAGACAGCCGTTCCTTCATGAATGTCACTTTCCGCTTGCCTTCAGAAGAATTAGAAGCTAAATTTATTGCCAAAGCAAAAGAAAAACAATTATGTGGTATAAAGGGACATCGGTCTGTTGGCGGCCTGCGCGCTTCTATCTATAATGCAATGCCTTATGAAGGCGTAAAATGTCTGGCAGATTTCATGGTTGAATTTCAAAAAAACAACTAAAAAATTTTTTTTATGATTCTAGACATAAATGTTATAATAATAGTAATATAAATTATTAGAATTAATTTATATTACTATTATTTTATATCGTTTATTAGTAATGAAAGGATGTTATTATTTTGAAACCTGTAAATCCACTGAAAATTGCAGACAAAATCACCCAGGCTCTCCCTCCCAGTGTATTTTTAACTACCGCATATGATGGTAAAATTAATACTATGGCTATTGGCTGGGGTTCTATAGGTGTTATGTGGTCCAAGCCTGTTTTTACTGCTATGGTAAGAAAATCACGCTACACATGGTCACTTCTAGAAAAAAGTAATGAATTTACTATAAGTATCCCTACACATGATATGAAAACCGCGCTGAGTTTGTGCGGCACAAAATCAGGCCGGGATCTTGACAAGTTCAAGGCTGCTGGATTATCTGCACAAAACGGACAAAAAATTAATACACCAGTAATTGCTGGAGCTGGCCTTCATTTAGAATGCACTGTTCTTTACAAGCAGAATATGCTGCCAGAAAAAATGGATGTGGGAGAAGCTGCCCGCTGGTATAAGGATAATGACTGGCATACTATGTATTTTGCTGAAATCAAAGCGGCTTATGAAGACTAGTTACAACTTTTAAATGCACTAAAAACGGAACTGTTACATATGACAGTTCCGTTTTTTATATCTATTCAGCGACAGGTACATCAAAATAAAATTCGCCTAGCTTAATAATCCTGCAAGTACCTGCTGCTATATCCAATACAGATTGGGTAATATTTTCATAATTTTCTGTAATAGCTAAAATAGTGAATTCTACACCATCACTATAAATTTTATTTAGTATACGTATATTATTTTTATGACAATAATTTTCCATTGCCCCTAAAAGGGAATACTTAAAATTTATCTTTATTTTTTCGAATGGTGTACGTTCAACAATAAGTGCCTTTGATAACACTAAAGAGGCACTATGTCCATATGCCCGTATCAATCCGCTTGCGCCCAGTTTAATTCCACCAAAGTAACGCGTTACCACTACAGTAATATCTGACAGATCTTTTTTTTGTAAAACATCAAGTATCGGCATACCGGCAGTACCTGAAGGCTCCCCGTCATCATAAGCCTTCTGCTTTTCCTTTTCTCCTCCAATGATATATGCTGCACAATTATGATTGGCATCCCAATATTTTTTTCTTAGTTGTTCAATATATTCTTCCGCATGTTCTTCTGTCGTAGTACGTTTTACATGTGCTATAAAACGTGATTTATTAATGTTATAATCAGCAATCATACACGAATCTATTGTTTTATACTTCAGCATATCCGTCTCCATTCATTTAAATATATGAAAAATTTCAATTAATAATATCTACGAACAATTTTCCCTGTATAAAAAATTGCCATAGTTTATAATTATAGCAAATTTTACAAAAAAATAAAGTCCCGTAATAAACATAAATTTTTATAGCAAATTTTATACTTTTGTAGTATCATCTCAATTGTACTTTATAATTATAATTCATTTGCAATTTAATTTTATATTTTTTAATCTACTCGGAAGGATCGTGTAGTAATAATGACTGAACCGACTATGCATCGTGGACTAAAAGCCAGACATTTACAGTTAATTTCTTTGGGAGGGATTATCGGCAGTGGTTATTTTCTCGGTACAGGCTACATATTGGAAAAAGCTGGTCCGGCTGCCATTTTAGCTTATTTATTGGGGGGGCTAATTGTATTCTGTGTTATGCTGTGTTTGGCCGAATTAGCTGTAGCTAAACCCATATCAGGCTCATTTGTAAATTATGCCAACGAATTCATTTCGCCTATATGGGCTTGCGGGGTAGGCTGGGCTTATTGGCTTAATTGGATTGCTTATGTCCCTTCTGAAATGATCGCAGCCGGAATTATAATGCATAACTTTATTCCTGGTGTCGGACAAGTAAGCTGGGCAATATTCTTTGGTTTAATAATTACATTTATAAACATTTTTAGTGTAGATAAATTTGGTGAAAGTGAATTCTGGCTTTCTCTCATAAAAGTTATCGCACTTATAGTATTTAGTATAACGGCTTTTACAATTTGTATTGGTACCTGGGGCAATCACTATATTGGCACGCAGATTCTACTGCATAATGGAGGATTTGCGCCCAAAGGGTACTGGGCAATTTTTATGACAATGATAATTATTCTGGTCAATTTTCAAGGTTCCGAAATCATTGGTCTGGCTGCCGGCGAATGCAAAAATCCAGAAAAAAGTATCCCTATTGCCGTTAGAAATGTCTGCTGGCGCATAATTGCCCTATATATAATCCCAGTATCTTTGCTTATTTCTATTCTTCCGTGGAACCATGCCGGTTTACAGGAAAGTCCTTTCTCTGCTGCTTTACACGAATATGGCTTTAATCATCTGGCAGCCTGTTTTGCTTTTGTTATTCTTACTGCTGCTATTTCATGTTCTAACTCAGGCCTCTATGGAAGCGGACGTGCTTTACAGGCTCTAGCCAAATTAGGTATGGCTCCTCAATGGCTGGGAAAACTCAACAAAAATGGTATGCCACAGAACTCTGTCTTCGTTTCAATAATCGGTTGCTGGCTAATCATTTTTCTATATACCTATGATACCAGTTCACTGGCTTACACATATTTATTGGCTGTATCTGGTTTTACAGGTGCTGTTGCATGGATATCAATCTGCTGGAGTCAGTATAAATTTCGCCGTAAGATGGAAAAAGAACATCTTGTGTCCTTATTAAAATACAAAACCCCTTTCTTTCCTTATCTGACTTTATTTGGCATATGGATACAAATATTATGCCTGAGTGTCATGGCATTTACCAAAGAGCTTCGCTCTGTATTTTATGTTGGAATTCCTATGATAATAATTCCTATGCTCTGGTATAAATTATATTACCGAAAAAAAAATTCACGCCAATAAATTTTTTTACTAATCAACTAGTGAAATTTAAAAATACCCTCTTATTGTATACATGATTTTATTAGTATACTACAAGAGAGTATTTTTATTTATTATATTTTATCAGCTACGTTTTTGATTAAAAGCTGCCATTCCAGGATAAACGGCACTTTCTCCCAAAGCTTCTTCAATTCTCAATAACTGATTATATTTAGCTACGCGTTCACTTCTACTCGGAGCACCGGTCTTTATCTGGCAGGTATTAAGGGCAACCGCCAAATCAGCAATAGTAGTGTCTTCCGTTTCTCCTGAGCGATGTGATGTAACAGCTGTATAACCTGCCTTATGTGCCATCTTTATGGCTTCGAGTGTTTCAGAAACAGTACCTATTTGATTGAGCTTTATCAGTATCGAATTAGCACAACCCAGCTTTATTCCTTTGGCTAAACGTTCCGTATTGGTTACAAATAAATCATCTCCGACTATTTGTATTTTATGCCCCAGCCGTTTTGTCAGTTTTTGCCAGCCTTCCCAGTCTTCTTCATCTAATCCATCTTCCAAAGAAATGATTGGATATTTTTCCACAAGTTCAGCCCAATAATCTATCAGCTGATCATTGGTAAATTTTCTTCCCGATTTCGGCAAAATATATTCACCAGTCTTAGCTCCTTTCCATTCACTAGCCGCTGGATCCATAGCAAGCATAAAGTCTTTTGGTGCTTCATAACCTGCTGCTTCAACAGCCTGTAAAATAGTCTTTAAAACTTCTTCATCACTAGAAAGATCCGGAGCAAATCCACCTTCGTCACCAACTGAAGTTGTAAGTCCCCTGTCCTTTAATATTTTCTGCAGAGAATGATACACTTCCGTACACCAGCGCAACCCTTCTTTAAAGGTTTCTGCTCCTACGGGCATAATCAAAAATTCCTGACTATCCACACTATTCGCCGCATGTACACCACCGTTAAGAATGTTCATCATTGGAACCGGCAACCTGTTTCCATTTATCCCACCAAGAAAACGATATAATGGAATCCCCAATGCAATTGCTGCTGCTTTGGCACTGGCAATTGAAACTGCAAGCATGGCATTAGCTCCCAGTTTCGACTTATCCTTTGTCCCATCAAATCTGATCATAGCATTGTCGACAGCATATATATCTGATGCATCCAGCCCTTGGACTGCTGCATTGATAACTGTATTTATATTATTAACAGCTTTTGTTACACCTTTACCCAAAAAACGAGTTTTGTCATTATCACGCAGTTCTAACGCTTCAAATTCTCCTGTAGATGCTCCACTAGGAACCGCTGCCCTACCGACACTACCACTTTGTAAAACAACTTCTGCTTCAACGGTTGGATTACCGCGTGAATCAATAATTTCTCTTCCTATTACTTTTTCAATTTTTAATTTGTCAAAAGTCATTCATTGCATCTCCCTTTGTGAATTAACTTAGCGAACCTGTTAAGAAATTATTAATAAATAACAATTTTCTTTCTGGTTCTAATATAGCATAATTGATAATAATTATCAATATGTTTTTGCAATATGCATTAAAGAACCTTATATATTTTTTAGTACTATTACCCCTATAGATTATAGCAATTATACAAATCACAGTTCGTCAATAAAATATAGTTGGACCCTTTGTTATAATAGCTTTATTTTTCAATAAAAACATCCCCTTCGCTGGAATGATCACAAAAAAGAGAATGTACACTACTAATTGTAGTGTACATTCTCTTTTTTTCATATTATGTCCTGCTTTTGGTCATAATTTTTTATAGTTTTGTACTTTGCAAATTTATCTTATTGAGGATTGACTGCCTGTTTAAATATCTGTTTTCCATCTTTAAATTCAATTATAACCGCCTGTTTAACAGGATTATGATTTTTATCAATGGTTATTTTACCTGTTACAAGCTGCAAATCCTTTATGCCTGCTATTGCTTCTTTTATTTTTTTTGGATCTGTACTCCCTGCGCGTTTCACCGCATCAATAATCATGGATGCAGCATCATAGCCTAGTACTGCCGCAGCATCTGGATCTGTCTGATATTTTTCCTTATATTCCTTAATAAATTTATCCGCTTCCGGTGTTTTGTTCTGCACAGAATAATGATTTGTAAAATAAGTATTATTGAGGGCTTGCGCTCCAGCAATTTTAACCAATTTGCTGCTGTCCCAACCATCTCCACCGCAGATAGGTACGGTAATTCCCAAATCACGTGCCTGTTTAATAATCTTGCCTACTTCTTCATAATATCCTGGTACGTATATCATATCTGGATTAGATGCAGCAATTTTAGTCAACGTAGCTTTGAAATCACTATCTTTCTGCAAATAAGCTTCTTCATCGACTATTTCCCCACCATTTTTCTTAAAACTTTCTTCAAAAAAATGTGCCAGCCCTTTAGAATAATCTGAGCTATTATCTATGTATACAGCCACCCGTTTTGCCTTTAATGTCTTTGTGGCAAAATTTCCCATTACTGTACCTTGGAAAGGATCTATAAAACATGCTCTGAATATATACGAATTTACTTTCCCATTATCACCTACAGTCACCTTAGGATTTGTTGAAAATGGACTCACCACTGGAACTTTTTGATCTTCCGCGATTCTTACCATTGCCATTGTATTTGACGAAGTACAAGCTCCCAACACTACTGATACCCCATCTGATGTTATTAATTTGGTTATTGCATTGGCCGCTTCAGCCGGATCCGACTTATTATCCGCTTTTATAAATTTAACTTTTTTCCCGTTGATCCCTCCAGCAGCATTAATATCGTCAAAAGCTATCTGGGCTCCATTCGCAGCAGATGTTCCATAAGAAGCATTATTTCCTGTTAACTCAAGATCCCCGCCTACCTTTATTGCGTTAGAATTACTACTGCCACAACCTGCCCCTAGTATAGAAAAAATTATTCCCATTGAAATTATCGCTGACTTAAAAATTTTCTTTTTCCCCATTAAATACCACTCCCCCATATTTGCACAAAAAAGCCAATTAACAATTTAACACTTATAATAGTTGTTTTGTTAATTGGCTTCATCGCACAGAAAACATATATTTTATTTTTCTAAACACAGTATATCATCATGCATAAAATTATGCAATAATATATTTATGAGGTGATTTATTTTTATAATATAAGAATAACAAATTTATACAAATAACCTTCTAAAATATCTCTGTAAAATAAAAAAAACTGCTTTACGCAGATTTAAAAATTAATTTATGTAAGATGGCGGAGAGTGAGGGATTCGAACCCTCGGTACAGTTTCCCGCACACACGCTTTCCAGGCGTGCTCCTTCAACCACTCGGACAACTCTCCAAATGCTCTCAAATGTGTTATTATACATCAGCAACGATATATAGGATATCATTTTTTTATTTATTTGTCAATGATTTATAATGCTTATATAAAAATTTGCATTATGATGATTCAGATAGATAATAAAGAATCTTTATCTTTTTTACTTGCTCAATAAATTCTTTATCACACGCGAAATAAAAATTTCCCTTATTATTTCATAAGAAAACACCGGACTGCCCTAACAGTAATTAACTCATTATATTCAGCACAGTTGCAAATATATTAATTACTAAATAAATGCATTCCCTGACAGTGGTAAAATTCTCCGCAAGACCATCATCCTAATGGATAATAATTATTCAATATAAAATTTTATCTATAAACATTGACACATTGACTTGTTTTTATTAGAATATTAACATAGTATTATTTTATTAATAATGACTATTACCTACAATTAATTTTAATATTCACGAAAGGACGCATAAATATCATGATGGACGCAAAAAAAGTGACAGCATTACTGCGTAAAAAAGGATTTAAAGTAACACCTCAGCGATTGGCTATATATAATGCCCTATGCAATACAAAATCCCACCCAAATGCTGAAATGATTTTTAATAAATTACAGCCATATTACCCTACAATGAGTTTGGCAACAATTTATAAAACAATCGATATTTTAAAGGAAATAAGACTTATCCAGGTTATAAATGTTGGTGAAGACAGTCTTCGATATGATGCTGTTGTCGAACCACATCCTCATATCCGTTGTACAGTATGCAACCGGGTAGACGATGTTCCCGACTTTGATTTTTCTCCTGCAATAAAAAAAGTTGCGGAAAAAACATCCTATGATCTATCCGGTCAACAGTTTTATTTTTATGGTATATGCCCTGAATGTCAGGCAAAAATGAATAAAAAAATAAGCTAACAGCATTATTACTTATGTATTTATTGCATAAAACATTATTTTAATGTTTTATGCTTATTTTTTTTATGGATAAATTATTTTACGACATTAAAATTAATTTTATTCCCAATACACACATAGCCAGTGACAATAGTACAACTATCATATGCGGACGTGTTTTACTCGATATTTTAGCTCCAATCTGAGCTCCGACAACAGCCCCGAGCCCGATACCAAGTGCCGGTTTCCATAATATATGCCCCAGCATATAATGAGAAATACAGCCAGTAAATGATGACACTGCCAATACAAAATGTGACGTTGCCGTCGCTACATGCGGCGGAAATGATAATATATATATCATCAACGGTACATGAATAATTCCTCCACCAATTCCCAATACGCTTGACAAAAATCCTACAAAAACACTAATGAAAATCCCTAGTCGTTTAGGATATTTAAAAGATTTTGGATCAAAAGAATTTGCTGTAGCTCTTTTTGTCGATGATTTCCAATACATTATCAAAGATAAAATAACTAATACTACACCAAATACAAAATCAAAACTACGACCTGTAAAATATTCATCAACATAACTACCAATAAATGCTCCTGGTAGTGTTGCTATAGCAAAAGGCACCGCCGCATCAAAATATACACGTTTTTGTCTTATATATGCAATTGTACCTGATAAAGTATTTAAAAACACCCCAAAAAGAGAAGTACCTATTGCCTGGTAAACTGTGTGAAATGTATTAAAAAACCCTGGGGCTTCATTTTTAGGTCCTGTCATAACCAATACAAATAAAGGTATCATTATCAATCCGCCGCCGATTCCAACAAGTGTGCCAAAAGCACCAACCCCAATTCCTATAATAAATAGAACTGCCAACTCCACTGCTTTTTATCACTCCTGTTAATTAATAATTTTACCACATTTAAGCTTGTGTCCTAATTCTTCCAGAAATAATGTCTATTTCAAAGTTCCTATTATAAAAGCAAAACCAGAAGGTACATATCAGTTTGTAATATCCACAATCTTATATAATCCACATTATAAATACTTTATTAGTATATTACTTATTTTTAACTTCTGCTTAATAATAACGTTATTTTTATGTTAAATTTTACAAGAAAACTGCCATTAGCATAAAATGCCTAAAGGCAGTTGACTTACTTCTATTGCCTAATGCAACGTCATTTACAAGAAAAAATTTTGTTAACTATAACACCTTATACTGTATCTATAATATTTTTTAGAGCCTTATATTCCAATCTAGTGGCTGCCTTGATATTTAATTTATATTTTTCCTCTTCATCAAGAATTTTTATTGGCGAAACCAAATTTCTTTGCAACTTTTTTATAGCAGGGAACTGGTATATTTACTTTTTCTGCCATTCTTACAACTTCAAAAACAAGTCCATCGATTTCTGACTTTCCACCTTTTTTCAAATCTTTCTGCATAGAGGCAGTCGTTTCCGGTGTAAGTGCATTCATTATGTCCACATTTTTTTCCCGCAGTCCATCATCGAGCTTAAGCCCCATCGCTTCACCGACTTTTATGGCTTCATCAACTAATGCACAGAATAAATCACATTCTTTTCCTCTTTCCTGCATTTTTCCAGCAGGTACATCATAATAAGCTCCAGCTGCCGCCATAGGCGAAACAAAGGTAAATTTTCTATATGTATCTTCTGCAATATTTTGAGAAACAACAGGTGCTATCCCTGCTGTCAATAAATCCGTGGCTATTTGGTCAAGCTGCGTTCGTAAACTTGATTCACCTCGTGTACCATAAACCACTCTAAAAATATTTCCCCGTTGTGTAATTTCTCCTGGAGCAGACACCCAAGCTACTATATAAATACATCCTTCCAAAACATTCTTTCCAGGCAGCTGTGCTGCCAACAGTTTCCCTGTCCCATAAATGTTTAATATAGGAATAATAATTGTATGACGATCTGATACTTTTTTTAAAAAAGGAATTACTTCCTGGAGAGAATATCCTTTAACACTTACAAAGATAACATCGGCCTTGCTTTTATACTCTTCTGTATCCATTGCTTTTATATTTTTTAAGTGAATTTCACCTTTTTTATCAGAATGTAAAATCAAGCCATTTTTTTTCAAAGCTTGCAAATGCTGCCCACGAGCAATAAGGGTAACATCCTTACCAGATGCTGCCAAAAACCCACCAATGCAGGCCCCTGTCCCACCAGCTCCTAAAATAACATAATTCATCTCAAATTACCCCCTACGAATAAAATACATATTGATTTCTAAGGTAAGGTCTTAATATAAAATATTTAATCATATTCAATAATGTTTAAAACATCATTATTAAATATTTTATACTTTCTTATTATAGCATATAAATGAAACAGAAAATAGTTTATATTATATCCTTTGCTATCTATTAAATGACTTTTATTTATAAATAATTTATATGATTTTTTATTATAATTATCAGTATTTTCCTAATAGTCATTGTATTTTTTTACATACCATCATATTAAAAATAAATATTTCAACTAATATTCATTTGATATATTGTACTATTTTCTATGACCTGATATCATAAAATGAGTTTATAAATTATATTGCTATATCAATATGTATTGTTTAGGAAGGAATTATGCCATATGCCGCATATTCAAATTGATAATAAAAATTTTGCTTATATTCATGAACAACAAAAACGTAAAACAATAACAATTTCCGTAAAAAGCTGTTGTAAAATCATAATAAAAACACCTCAAAGTGTTTCTAACAAAGAAGCTTTACAAATTCTGCATCGTTATTCTACATGGATAAGCAAAAAAAATTCAGCTTATGAGCAGTTATCAAATGACCCTCCTATTAATAACACTTACATATTGTACAGAGGAAAAAAATTACATATAAAATTAGCTTCTCGGTATGAAACCATTAGTTTTCCTATGATAAATAACAATAATATTATTATTCCTCACACTGACTCACTGTTTTTACCACTTGATTCTTTATTTATTCCCTGGTACAAGCAAGAAGCAAAAATTTATCTTACACAAAGAACTGTATTTTGGAGTAAAAAACTATCTGTTTACGTTTCGCGTATAAGTATCCGTGATCAAAAAAGCCGCTGGGGCAGCTGTTCAAGCCTGCACAATATAAACTATAACTGGCGAATTATGATGGCACCGGACAACATAATTGATTACCTAGTCATACACGAAACAGCCCATCTGCTACAAATGAATCATTCAATAAAATTCTGGTCAATAGTAAAAAGACTTGACCCGGATTTTCAAAAACATCGCCTATGGCTTAGACAACATGGTGATATTATCCTGCATGTACTACGTTAGCATTTATTTATTTAAAAAACTCTGGATATTGTTTTTGTAAGTCATCAACATCACTAATAACTTTATTTATATGCCGAACTATTATATTTTCACCCAAACTTGTATCCTTCGTAATAATCGCTTTAACTATTTCTTTATGCTGTGCAAACAATACTTCTATTTCATCTTGCCGTGAAGACAAATCTAATACACGCGCACGTGCATAATTTAAATTTGCCTCCTGGATTATTTTCCATATATATGATTTCTCACAGCCAGTAAAAATTATGTCATGCATCATATTGTCAAAAATGAAAAATTGCTCATGATTTCTTTTTTTCACACATATACTTTGTTTTTCCAAACAGTTGCAAAGCTGTTCCTGAAGTTTTTGAGGAAAATCACTACAAGCTAATTTCATCACTGCCTGCTCTAAGGTTATTCGTAAAAATTTAAATTCAGCTATTTGCTCCGTGTCTATTTTAGATACATATGTTCCCCGTTGTGGCAATATTTCCAGCAGTCCTTCCTGTGACAGGCGAATAAAAGCTTCACGAACAGGTGTCCGGCTAATGGACAAGACATCAGAAATTTCTTTCTCCGATATTGCAGCCCCTGGTACTAAAACCAAATCCAATATATTTTCGCTCAATATGCGATAAGCATATTCACGTACTGATTCTCGTGGATTTGGTTCAGATATTTTTAAGTTTATCATCAAAATCCTCCATTAGTCTGAATTTATATTATTTTATAAAATAATTATATAATTGTAATACTTTAAGTCAAGTATAATAACCTTATATATTATTTTTTTCTATTTTTATACTTATTTTCAACATAAATCCAGAACATTAACCCTCAATATTTTAAATAGCAATTATTATGTAAATCATATTTTTACCTTAAGAAAATTATACTTTTTCTTTTTTTATTATATCTGGTCTTAACTTTTTTGCCCGTCGTAGATAAACATGATTTATTTCGTTCTGACTTTTACTGCTGTTTACCAAAAGCAATACTCTTATACATTTCCTAATGCTGTTATCTACAACCATCTGTTGTGCATCAAAAAGAGGAACCATATCCCAGCCTGCCAGAGTACGGGCTGCAGCTGCCGGAAAAGCTGCGGTTATATCACTGGTAGCCGAAAAAATAGCCGCACCTATATCACCTGTACTTAAATAATTTTCACTCATCATTTCTTTTAATAACATTTGAACCGCCTCACAAACAGCTTTACTTTCATTTACTTCTACAGTTATTGCGCCACGTATACCACGCAAATAAATCTCTCCTTTCTTTAAAGTATTTATTGCAGTTTTATGCTACCGATGCCGCCATATACTTATTAATAATCTTACACATAGAATAAGGGCTGCCATATATCCTAGTACTCCTAAAAAAGGAATCTCCAGAAATTTGGGTGTCATACTAGTAGTGCATATGATCGATGACCCCAGCAAAAGCGCTGCACTTATTATTCCAATGATTAATTTATTGATCATTTTATCTATCTGTTTAAGTGGTTCTTCCGAACCAGTTAAATCAAGATTGACTTTAGTCTGACCACTCATTGTCATTTTAATTATATCAGAAATCTGTTCTGGCAGCTGCATTGAACGGTATAACAGTGAATAACTTCCCTGCTTCATCTTTTTTAGTTCCTCCCGCCAATTAAAGTTGCGGGAAAAATCATTTTGCATCTGTTCTTGTAATATATCAACAAAGTTTATCTTAGGACAGGTTAACTGCATTATACCATCAATCGTCATTATACCGCGGGCAAACATGCTAAGTCCGGGAATAATTCCCATATTATGGTGCTGTAGAATTTTAATTATATCATGTGATAATCGACCAAGATTTAATTCCCCAAATTGCAGATCATTATAACGCATCATCAAAATATCAATGTCTTCATATAATTTAATATGATTTATTCTGCCCCGAGCTATCCCTAGGGATAGGATAGCCGACTTCATCATAAAGGTATCATGATGTGCCAGGGCATAAACAGCTTTTTTTAAAGCTGCCCGCTCCTGTTGTGACAATCTTCCCATCATGCCCAAGTCCAGCCAGATTATTTTTCCATCCCTCACCCATATATTTCCTGAATGTGGATCAGCATGAAAATATCCATCCTTTATAATTTGTTTAATATAGTTTTTACCCAAATTACGTCCCAGCTGCTCAACACTATAACCTGCTCTTCTTAATTTATCAATTTTATCTATGCGGATTCCATCAATATATTCCATAACTAAAATACGGGCAGTAGTCAATTTTCTATATACTTGTGGACAATCTACATTTGGATCATCACTATTCAAATGACGGAATTCATCAATATGGTCCGCTTCCATCATAAAATCCATTTCCTGTTTTGTTATTGTCCACATTTCATCTAAAACTGCCATAAAATTAACAACATCACTTGATTTACTGAATACCTGCAAAAGTTTTACAATTCTTTTCAACAATATAATATCTTGTGCCATTACATCATATATTCCTGGCCGCTGAACCTTAATTACTACCCTTGCTCCGTTTTTCAATATAGCACTATGGACTTGTGCTATTGATGCTGACCCAAGTGCTTTTTCATCAATACTGCTAAAAACATCATGCCACTTTTGATTATATTCCTTTTCAATAACTGACTTTATCACGTCAAACGGTAGAGGATTAGCCCGTGTCTGAAGTTTGCTCAATTCATATATATATTCACTCGACAAAAAATCCGGCCGCATAGATATTACCTGCCCTAATTTTACAAAAGTAGGACCCAAAGCTTCTAATATAAGCCGCATCTTTCGCGGATTTATTCCCCGAACTATATCATATTTGCGCAGTACAGTCAGCATTTCTTTTAATCTTAACGATGATCCTATATAGCTATATTTATTGTTTTTTAACATATCATTGAGCATTCTATTACTCCTAAAACTGCTTTATCCTCAAATAGTATACTGCCGCAAGATCATCCTTAGCTCAATTGTCATCTATGCGGCCATTATCTTGTTTGCATCTGGCAGCCTATCTGAACTCATTAAGTAAAATCCGGACATAATCAATACACTTTATTGTTCAATTATCAGTCCAGTATATTTTTTGCTATCCATGTATTTGCTGCCATGTGATTTAAGGGACCACTTCCATTACCCAGGTCTAATCGGGTTTTTAATAAAAGTGCTACATATTTTTTAGCATAATTTATACTGTCGTGCAAATTCATGCCACCAGCTAAATTGCAGGCTATTGCTGATGATAAAGTACAGCCTGTACCATGTGTATTTGGATTATCAATTCTTTTGCTATGATATACATAAGTTACAAGTGCATCTCTCAATACATCATCTGCATTATCATCTGAATGTCCACCTTTTATTAGTACTCCATAATCCTTATCTTGACGCTGGGCAAATATTTTTTTCATGATCACTATGGCTGCTTTTTCCATCTCATCAATATTATGCGGCTCAAAGCCGCATAATATTGATGCTTCAGGTATATTAGGCGTAACAACAGTGGCCAACGGCAGTAAAAATTCACATAATGATTTTACAGCATTCTCATCCAAAAGCTTATTACCTGAAGTTGCCACCATAACAGGATCTATTACTATGTTACTGACATTATATTGAAGCAATTTTCGCGCTATTATTTTTACTATAGCATCATTAGAAACCATCCCTATCTTAACAGCATCAGGTTTTATATCTGAAAACACAGCATCCATCTGTGCCGCAACAAAATCAGGTTCAATATCCATAACTTTATATACTGCGTTAGTGTTTTGGGCAGTAAGTGCCGTTATTACACTCATTGCATACATCCTGTGGGCCGTTATAGTCTTAATATCAGCTTGTATTCCCGCCCCTCCACTGCAGTCTGACCCGGCAATTGTCAATATTTTCTTCATAAAATCATCCATTCAATATTAATTTGCGATTTAATTTTACTATATTGTAACTTTGTAATCAATAACATAAATGTTACATTATTATATTATAGTATTTATTATCTTATAGCAAATATTTACGCTATATATCCTGTTATTTTTTTATATCCTTAAATTTCATTATATTTACAAGATTACCTAACTAAAAAATATTACTTACCTCATGCCATTACCTTTATTTTATCAATCAAATACGTTATAATAACCCAAGTAGAATTAGTAATTTAACTATCTAGTATATATCCTTTTTATTATTCAGCATATACTTTAATTATCCCATGAATTTTATTTTACTAAATTGTAAAGGATGGATTATATGGCAATAAAAATAATTATCAGTGACCTTGATGGCACTTTATTAAACGATAATAAAACGATTAGTATAAATAACATCAAAGCTTTCCATGCTGCTTCCCGACAGGGAATATATTCCTCAATAGCAACAGGAAGAATGCATTTTGCCGCTTCTTTTTTTGGTAGGATAATTGGTACTAAAGTTCCTGTAATATCATGCAATGGTGCAATGATCCGTACAATTAATACTAATGAACCTATATTTGAAAAATATATTGACGATGCTGTTACTGAGGAACTGTTGGCATTTTTTATAGAAAACAACATTTTTTGTAGTTGGTATATTGGTAACAACCGGTTTGCACCATTTTTTTCCTGGGATATGTTTCCCGGCTACCGCACTATAAAAAATTTTAACATAACCGAAGTAGGAGCAAATTATAAACCCTACTCTAAAAATGTCACTCAGATAGTTATCCGCAGCAGCACAAAAATTCCACTGGAGTTAACACAGTCCCTTGCTGAAAAATATAAATCAGCCATAAAATTTCAGCAAAATACCGGCTATACTATAGACATTACCCCGCCTAATATAAATAAAGCTATCGGTATAAAACAGCTCGCCGCCTATTTAAATATACAGAAAGATGAAATAATGGTTCTCGGTGATGGTGATAATGACCTTGCCATGTTAAAATATGCTGGTATTTCTGTTGCTACAGGCAATGCCATAAAAGAAGCTAAATCAGCTGCTTCCTTTACAACAGATAATTGCAACAATGATGGTGTAGCAAAAGCCATTTACAAAATTTTAAAATTGAAATAACTATTTATAAACGTAAACAATGCTCCTCTAAAAACAAACTTGTTTTTAGAGGAGCATTGTTTATAGTACACTATTATTTAACAACAATAACCTTCAGCATAGAAAAAACTATTTTTTTGCATACATTCGCCGCTTGAACATTAATATTCTGTTATGATATAGAAATAACAACTTTACACCCTAGCAGAATATATTTATCATTCAATAGAAATAATATCGCCAATCTTTGGTGCCGGTAAACCATTCCCCTTAAGGTTGATATGTCCTGGCAGCTGTGGTTTCATATCATCGGTAAATTTAAAAGTACAGTGTCCCAATGTCTTTAAAGTATGTTGTGCTTCATTTCCTACTGCTGCTATTATATAAGCACTGCTACCTATTAATACTTTATCGCCAATAACTATATCAGTATTTAAAATACCTTTAGTATGCATAAAACATACCTCAGCCAAAGCTTCCATTTCGCACTGCTCAAATATAATCATATCTCCTGCTGAAAGCAAATCATTAGCCATTGACCCTACATTAGTTATTTTTACACTATATTTCAACTAAATCACTCCCAAAACATATTACTTCCGTATTGTGCCAATTAGCACCTATACCCTAGATATTACATTTTATTAAAGAAAATATTCACATAGCATTTTCTCGAAAATATAAAAATTTTACCGACACAATACAAATTATCTCTATCCTACATATACACTCAGCTAAATAATCCTATCCCAACAAAATAGGCAACAATAACACCTATAGGCCCGCCCAACTGGCGTGACATCAATATCGCTGGTACACCTATATCAACTGTTTCTGGTTTTGCTTCCATAAGGCTCAACCCCACAGGCATAAAATCACAGCCAACCTGCGAATCTATGGCAAATAGTGCCGGAAGCGCAAATTCAGGTGAAATTGCTCCCGCACCTATTTGTGTCCCTATTAAAACTCCAATTACCTGAGCAATAACAGCTCCCGGACCTAATATAGGTGACAAGAATGGTAAAGAACAAACAACCGATATAATAAATAGGCCCGGTAATGATCCAGCATATGGAGATAAATGCGCCGCAATAAAATCACCTAATCCTGATCCCATAATAAGACCAACGATCATACTGACAAAAGCCATAAATGGTAAAATCGTTTTTACCACCATGTCAATAGTATCGCGCCCTGCCTGGAAAAAAATCTGAATAACACCACCAGCGGCCTTCCCAAAACGCATTAATATATTTCCCTTTTCCTTTTTTGTCGAAATATTTTCAAGTTTAGCAGTTTGCTTCAATTCCGGCGCAGGAACGTCTGAGATCACTCCATCTGCACTGACTGTACTTATTCCCTCAGGTTTTACATCAGATACATATATTGATTCATTAATAAACGCCGCTAACGGACCTGACTTTCCCACAGGCGTCAAATTTACTGTAGGTATTCCTTTTTTAGGATAAATCCCACAGCGTAGCGTACCACCACAATCAACAATTGCTACTGCTATTTCTTCATCTGGTACCCCATGATTAAAACCATCAACTAATTCTGCTCCCAGTATTTGAGCTATTTTTTCGGCAATCGCCGGTTTTTCACCTCCCGTTATATATACGACTTTATCACGCTTCCCAGTCAATTTAACTGTAAGAGGCCCACCAAAGCCATTAGGCCCTTTTTCTATTTTAACTGCATTCGCCATGCTTTTTTCCTCCCATCAACAATTAAAGTTCTACGCCCTTTTTTTTCATCATATACAAAGTTATCTTTTCCGTTATTATTCCTCTTATAAGTATTACAATTACGCCTGCCAGAAAGTAGCGTACTGCTAATTCACTAGTTGGCAGTCCTAACTGCATAACGCCGTTAGCTATTCCCAGCCAGACAAAAAGTTCCGCCGGATTTGCATTAGGAAAAAGCCCTGTTATAGGATGACAAAAAGTTATACAGGAATCCATGAAAGCCGGTTTATATTTTTCTGGAAGAAAACGCCCCATGGTATAAGCCATTGGATTTCCCAAAAAAAAGCATGGAAATTATATTAAATACTGTATAGCGTAATATTATGTTCCTACTGGTAAGCTGTGCTAATTTATTAATACGTTTCTGCCCCATGATATGAATAAACGCATTAATAGCCGTAATCAATGCTATCAATGTAGGCAACATGCCTGTTACCATACCAACAAAGCTTTTTCCTCCTTCTTGAAATAAGCCAATAAAACCTGCTGCCAAAAATCCCAAATGCTGCATAATTCCCATTTTTTTTCCTCCTCAATTATAAAAAATTCCACTTTACTGCTCTAGATTTATACTCCTTTCATATTTGTCATATATAAAATTTATTAAATAAATAAACGCAAAATTACGTCAATTACAAATAATATATCTACCATTTGTATTAATATTTTCTAAAATAAACATAAGTATTATAAATTTTCTAACTATTTATCCGAAAACATTACACAAGATCTTTTTTTACCACAATACTATCTATTGCTTGCAATAAAGCTTTGTTCTGCTTTTTTTCTTTTAACGCTGTTTGCTTTAAAAAATTTATATTTTTTCCCTTCCATACTCCCATACTCTTAAATCGTGCCAATAAAGTACGTCCCTTCATCTGTTTTGCTTCAAGGATCATGCCGTTATCGTCACTAACTAATACCACTACATTTCCAGCAGAAAACTTGCTTTTTCTTTCACCTATACCTACATGTCCTTTTGTCATAAAATCCTTAACAATACTTTTAAAGTGCTTCATCTGCAGATACATAAAAAAACATTGTACTACATATAAAACAAATGCCAGAAATAATATTTTTTCCATAATAACCATCCTTTTGGGACTGCCGTACCTAAACGTTTTTCCAATCCACATTCAACAGCAAACTACTGCATTTTTATGCAGCCAATAGTTTATGTCACAGTCCCTTATAAAATTATTGTTTTGTTTTATATTATTTTTTGATAAAATCATCAATAATTTCTGTATATTTTTCTGTCAATCCCAAATCAGAAAGCATATTTAAAATAGTATAGCGCTGACGCACTTCCTTAGCCATAAGCATACTATTATGAACGGTTGTTTCATCAACGCCAACATCTTGCGGACGAAGCGGTGCCCCAGCACATTTCATTATATTTTCAATAAAAGAAGCTGTCTTGGCTGTCTTGGCTAATTTTGTAATCTCAGTAAAATTTGTCCTTATTGTTTCTATTCGTTCCAGTCGCTTTTCAATACAATTTCTGTTATCTGTGGCTGCTGCTTTTAATATACCCGCTGCCGCTTTACCATAAAATTGCTTTATATTATCTTCCCATTTGGATGCATCAAAATTCCTTGCCTTCCTTATTGCTGCTGTAAAATCAACTTTTTCTTGTGCAAAAGTTTCATAGATCTTTCCTGCCAATATACTTGTAATCCCTACCTTAGTTCCATGAAGAAGCGCTTCTTTTCCCTGAAATAAAAACATCATTTCCCAATAATGCGATAAATGGTGTTCGCAGCCAGATGCCGGCCGAGAATTATTTACATAGCTCATAGCAATTCCTGTACGTATCAGCCCATCCATTATATTGGCAATAGCTGCATCTGAACGCTTTTTTACCCCGTTAATATTATCAACACATTTTTGAATTGCCTCAGCAGAAATTGTTGCTGTTGTCGCACAATAATATTCGTTGTTTATAATTTCACTTAATTTCCAATCAGTAAGTGCCGAATACTTTCCTATCATATCGCCTAATCCAGCAAGTATCATTCGTTCTGGTGCTTGTTTCAATATATCTACATCACCTAAAACAACTTTTGGCAGCTCACACGACACACTTGTTTTCAAATTATCAATGGTCAGCGCTGATGTATCCGATACAAACCCATCCATCGATGGTGCAGTTGCAATAATAACAGCCTTTAATCCTGTACGCCTGCTTATATATTTAGTGAGATCGTTTAATACGCCAGATCCCACTGCTATCAGCAAATCTGTATTATCTCCCACTGCTAAAATCAATTTTCCCATGGCTTCCTCATCAGGAACCAAAGAACACTTCGTTTGATAGATAACTTCCTTATGTGCAATATTTTCACTATCAAGCAACGATTCAAGCATTTCTCCCGCAACTTTATATGTATTAGAATCAGCTATAATTAATGGATATTTACTGCCATATTTGTTTATTACATCAATTATTTTATTTATTGCACCATTTTCTATAACTATTGCATTCATATCCATATAATGTTCTCGACCACACTCACAGGAAAACTTTTTTCCAATAAATTCATTAATCTTCATTTTTTTTACTACCTTTGGTGTTAACTTCATAACATTATCCTTTCTTTACTCAGTACTTAATCTTCAACTCATAGTATAATTGATAAAATCAGAATATTTTTAACAATTATACTGTTCTTATCGTTTATTTATGTTTATATTTTATTACCTCTGAATAAATTTCATTATAGCAAATTTTTTCTAAAAATCAAGTATTTTGCTAAAAAATAATTATTTATTGTTATATTTAATTATTTTTTATGTTATTGTATTTTATTTAATATTCATAATTAGTAAAAATTATTTTTTATTTATTTTTTTATAATATATATCTTTTTTATTATTCCTTTATTGATGAGTTTTTTTCTAAATTATTGTAAATAAATTTAAAATAATACTTGTTTTTTTAATAATTCTTTGACATTTAACCTGTTTATTGATTATACTATTAATTAATACAAAAACAAAAAGAGGTGTAAATAAATGATTTCAAAAGTAAACAAAGATAAAAGTAACATAATAAAAACTATAGATTTTTTTTCTCTTGACATGGACGGCACTATTTACCTCGACGAAACATGGATAAATGGTGCAAAAGAATTTTTACACAAAGTAGAATCGTCAGGCCGGAAATTTATTTTTCTGACCAATAATTCTTCCAAAAGTTCACAAAATTATGTCGATAAACTTCATAAAATGGGACTTGATATTGATGTAAACCAAATAATAACTTCAGGGCAAGCAACTATTTATTATTTAAAACAAACTTACCCTAATAAAAAAATTTTTCTTTTAGGTAATGCTTTACTGAAAAAAGAATTTCTTGAAGAAGGCCTAATTTTAGATGAAGAAAAACCTGATATAGTTGTTACAGCCTTTGATACAAGCTTAGATTATAATAAAATGTGTAAAGTTTGTGATTTTGTACGTGCTGGGCTGCCGTATATCTCTACCCATCCAGATTATAATTGCCCTACCAAAACCGGATTTATTCCCGATTCTGGTGCAATTGCCGCATTTATCAAAGCTTCAGCTTTTCGCTATCCCGATCGTATTATAGGTAAACCTAATCCTGATATTATAAAATATATGCTAGCCCGGCTAAACACTACTGGCGATAAAGTAATGATGGTCGGTGACCGGCTTTATACCGACGTAGCTGCCGGTGTCAATAATGGTCTTTACAGTATGCTTGTGTTAAGCGGCGAAACAAAATTAGAAGATGTGGAAACCTCTTCAATAAAACCTCATCTTATTTTTGATTCTGTAAAAGAAATTATTCCGTTTCTATAATATGGTTACTAAAATTATTATTATGAACTCCTTTATGTTTCCATAAAGCACAGACTATATCTTGTCCTTTGGCATTATCCGTTAAGGTCTGCCCACTTCCAGCCGCTAGGCTGTACTTCCCTCAAGAAAAATAGTCGTTGGGGATTCTCCTGTTCAGAGCTTTCCTGCTGATTGTCCATTTTCTAGTGTTTAGGGTTTAACCTTGCACCATACAGCATATTTTTTTACTTTCGCAGCCGTCACGTTTGAGCTTGTTTCATCTTAGCGTTGTGGCTATGAGTTTCCAGCATTTAAGGCAGTATTGTACTGGTCTTGTACCAATCTCTATATGCATATTTCTATACATACTGACTAATTCGGTCGCCTAACTCAGACTAATGTCACGAGTGTGCGGTTCCCATTTAATCAAATTGCAATCAATAAAATAAAAAATGCCTTCCCATTAAGTTAGATTTTAATTTCAATTTACGGGAGGGCATTTTTAATGCAATAATAAATATTTCTTTTTAACTATTTCATTTTTTTAAAGCTTCTATTAAATCTCTATCTTGATAAATATTTTCTGATAATGGTAGTTTTTTTCTTCGCAGATTACCTGCTATTTGAGATGCTAATGGCAAATCCAGTCCCATTTTTTTTATTTTTTCAGGATTATTAAATATTTCCCCAGGTGTTCCATTGGCAGCAATTCTTCCTTCATGCATAATTATTATCCGGCCCGCACTGACAGCTTCATCCATAAAATGCGTTATTAAAATTATGGTTATACCATATTCCCTATGTATTTTATGTACTGTTTCTATAACAGCCTGTCGCCCTAAAGGATCAAGCATCGCTGTCGGTTCATCCAATACCAGATAGTCTGTCCGCATAGCCAGTACACCAGCTATAGCTATTAATTGTTTCTGCCCGCCTGATAAAAGATGCGGCGCAAATTTTCGTTTTTGTTCCATTGCCACGACCTTTAAACTTTCAGTGACTCGTTTTCTTATTTCCTCAGGCATTATCCCCAAATTCTCCGGTCCAAAAGCAACATCATCCTCAACAATCGCGGCAATTATCTGATTATCTGGATTTTGAAAAACCATTCCTACCTTTTGCCTTACCTGCCAAATAGTTTTCTCATCTTTTGTATTTATCCCATCAACAATACAGCTTCCCTCATCTGGAAGTAGCAACCCATTAAACTGGCGAGCAAGAGTTGATTTTCCTGAGCCATTCATACCAATAATTGCGATAAACTCACCTTTACTTATAGTCAAATTTATCTTATCCAAAGCTTTTTTCTTCTGGTTATCTGCCCCAGTATAACTATATATTAAGTTTTTTACTTCTATTCCTTGCATTATTTTTTCTCCATGCCGTATAGATTTTACTATATAAAACAATTATAAAATGCTTCCTTAACAGATATTTTTATTCTACACCATTTTTTACTTTTTAAGCAATATTTAAATTATTTTGTCATAAACTATGCTTACTATTTTTTACATAATTACATATGATTATGAATTATCTCACTACACAAAAACATTTATATATTTATTACATTGTTATTAGAATAATAAATAATTTTTATTATTCTAATAACAATGTAATGCCTAGTCTGCTATCTTGACAATTTAATCACTATGTGCAACAATGATAAATGAAATTTTTATATTTGACCAGCAATTAAATATAATATATTTTAAAAGGGTTAAACTATAAGTTTAGTTTATCTACCGTTAAAGGAACAGGTGTTATCCACTTAATAGAGAATCCGTTAAAAACCGGAGCTGTCCCGCAGCTGTGATGCAGAGTAAATTACATTTGTCCATTGAGATAGTGTGAGTCTTGAGAAGGCGTAATTTATAATGAAGCAGAGCCAGAAGAACTGCCTGTTCAGCAATCACCATGTCGTAAATATTTATGCGACGCACCTACGAGTGATAGGGAGGAGAATTTTTTTATGGTAAACAAAGGAAAAATCGTAATCATTGGAGCCAGTAATGTAGGTTCCGCAATATTGAACAAAGTCACCGACTTTCAATTAGCCTCAGAAATTGCTTTAATCGACATCAATACAGATAAAGCAAAAGGTGAAGCACTTGACGCTAGTCATGCAACATCATGTATCTACAGCACAAATATTAATGTGCATTCAGGTACATATGCCGACTGCAAAGATGCGGGTATTATAATTATTACAGCAGGTCCCAGTATAAAACCTGGCGAAAAGCCTGATCGTTTAATTTTAGCAAAGACCAACACTAAAATTATGGGCAGTATTATGTCTGAAATAACAAAATATACAAAAGAAGCTATGATAATTGCTATAACTAATCCGCTTGATGTAGCTACTTATTATATTTCAACTCATTTTGATTATCCGCGTGAAAGAATTGTCGGTACTGGGACAATGCTGGAAACGTTCCGTTTCCGCCGTGCTTTAGCTAATCATTATCGTGTTGATCCCAAAAATATTCATGGTTATATCTTAGGCGAACATGGAAATACTGCATTTACTGCCTGGAGTACTGTAAATATAGCAGGGATGCCACTTGAACACTTAGATGAGTGTTTCAATTTCTCACAAAAAATCAGCCGCAAGGCTATTGAAGATGAAATTGTACAAGTAGCATATGATATAATCAATCTTAAAGGATGGACGAATACAGGGATTTCGATGGTAGCCTGCCGTTTTATAAAAGCCATTTTATATGATGAACATACTATCTTACCTATGTCTGCCGTATTTGAAGGCGAATACGGTTTGCATGATGTTGCTCTTAGTATACCTCGTATGCTTTGTGGCGAAGGCGTTGTAAAATCCTTTGAAGTTAAATTAACCAAAGAAGAAACTAAAATGCTTATGGATTCTGCCGACAGCGTAAAAAAAGCTATTGCCGGTTGTAAATAAACATTTCATCTTTATTTAATATAACGTAAAAATGAAAATATACATAGATAATGCCTGTCTAATATTGGACAGGCATTATCTATGTATATTTTCATTATAACTACATTAATAATAAGCAAAACTAAAAAATAACTATTGTTTATATATTATCATAGTAGTATAATATGATTAATGAGATAGGGCTGATAGCGCAAATTAAATTGATTATCTAGCAATATTTTGTAATAATAAATTATTAAGCAATAATTTCTATTTTATATAATTGAATAATACATTATTGATATTAGGGAGTGTCTTTCTTATGAACAATAAACTACTAGAAGTAAAAAACTACTCTGTCACATCTAATGACAATGTTCCTATATTGCACGCACTTAACATTACGATAAACAAGGGTGAAACACATGTATTGATGGGGCCCAATGGTGCTGGTAAATCAACATTTGGTTCATCCCTTTTGTCTAATCCGGCTTACAAGGTCGATAACGGCAGAATTTTTTTTGAAGACGAAGATATAACGGAGCTTCCTACTGACAAAAGAGCCAAAAAAGGTATTTTTTTATCTTTTCAGTCACCAGTAGAAATTCCAGGAATTTCCTTATATAGTTTTTTACGCGCTGCTGTTAAAAATACACCCCAGCCAATTAAAGGCAAAGAATTTCGGCAAAAATTATATACTACATTAGGTATTTTAGATTTGAAAAAAGATTATTTAGATCGTGATCTTAACGTTGGTTTTTCCGGCGGTGAACGAAAAAAAGTCGAAATGCTTCAACTTTTGATGCTTTCCCCTAAGCTTGCTATTTTAGATGAAACCGACTCTGGTCTCGATGTTGACGCCGTAAACATCATGCTCAAGGGAATCAAAGAATTTCAACAGAATAAAGACAAAGGATTATTGATAATCTCACACAATATGCATATTTTAAACAAATTAAAAATAGATAAGGTCCATATTCTATTCAAAGGGCACATAATTGCCGAGGGCGGCAGTGAACTTATTGAAGAAATAAACGAAAATGGATTTGTTCGTTTTGAAGCACAGGCAGGTGATAAAAATGTCTGACATCTTAGCAAAAGCACCGGTAATAGCGGATATAAACCGCAATATGTACGATTTTGCCAAAGAAGAAAAAGATGTAGAAAAACTAACCAGCGGTCTTACTGAAGATATAGTCAAACAAATAAGTGCCAAAAAAAAAGAACCTGAATGGATGCTGATCCATCGTTTAAAATCCCTGAAAATCTACCATGAATTAAAAATTCCTAATTGGGGTCCTGACATTGATGATCTTAACATTAACAATATTGTAACTTATGTCCGCCCTAATGCAAAAATGGCCACTAAATGGGATGAAGTTCCCGCCGATATAAAAGACACATTTGAACGGCTAGGTATTCCTGAAGCAGAACGTACTTCCCTTGCCGGAGTTGGCGCTCAATATGATTCTGAACTTGTTTACCATAACATTCAAAAGTCTGTTGCTGAGAAGGGTGTAATATACAGTGGTATTGAAGAAGCCTTAAAGGGACCTTACGCTGAAATGATAAAAAAACATTTTATGCATCTTGTTCCAGCTTCTGACCATAAATTTGCCGCTTTGCACGGAGCTGTATGGTCAGGCGGCTCTTTTGTCTATGTTCCGCCTTATACTACTGTAGATATTCCCCTCCAATCTTATTTCCGCCTTAATTCACCGGGTGCCGGTCAATTTGAGCATACCTTGATAATCGTTGACAAAGGTGCCCGCCTGCATTTCATTGAAGGTTGTTCTGCCCCCAAATACAACGTTGCCAATTTACATGCCGGCTGTGTAGAATTATTTGTCGGTGAAGGTGCACATTTACGTTATTCAACCATCGAAAATTGGTCTAAAAATATGTACAATCTCAATACCAAACGTGCCAAAGTAGAAAAAGGTGGCGTCATGGAATGGGTTTCAGGTTCCTTTGGTTCCCATGTATCTTATTTATATCCTATGACAATATTAAATGGTGAACGGGCAAAATGCGAATTTACTGGTATAACATTTGCTGGTAACGGACAAAATCTTGATACTGGAACTAAAGTACTGCATAATGCACCACATACATCTTCCGTAATAAATACAAAGTCGCTATCAAAAGATGGCGGCATCAGTACTTTTCGAAGTGCCGTTGCCCTTACGGAAAAGGCCCACAAAAGCAAAGCCAGTGTTTCCTGCCAATCACTCATGCTCGACGACAAGTCCCGTTCAGATACTGTTCCCTTGATGGATGTCCGCTGCGATGATGTAAACGTAGGACATGAAGCTTCTATCGGTCGCATCGATGATGAGGCTGTTTTTTACCTGATGAGCCGCGGTTTAAGTGAAAGCGAAGCTAAAACTCTTATTGTTAATGGCTTTGCCAATCCTATTTCCAAGGAACTTCCGCTTGAGTATGCTGTAGAAATGAATAATCTTATACGTTTGGAAATGGAAGGGAGCATCGGATAATGGGTACTATCTTACACGCAAATAATTTACCTGTTCTTACATGGAATAGATTTAACGTCAACTATAAACAAATACAACTTTCTGATAAACCTGATACAAAAACAGAACCTGTTATAAGTGGAGTTAATAAAAATATGAGGCTCCTTAATAGTCCCACGTTTAACAGCTGCATTTTACGCGATAATGACAAAAAAACCACTGATTACATTACAGCCAATGCGTCTTTTATAAAATCAATAATTGTAAACAAAAATGTTCAGATAAAAGAACCGCTAATTATTGATTTAACAATGCAGCAAAACGACAAACTTACTTGTTTATTTGACATTATCCTTGAAGAAAATAGTTCTGCTGAAATAATACTCTCTATGTCATCTGAAATTAACGCTGTCGGGCAATACGCCGATCTTATTAGAATAAAAGCTGCAACTGGTTCTTCCCTTAAACTTACATGTCTGCAGCTGCTAGGACAGGATTTTCTTGCTTTCAACAATATCACGGCAGAACTTGATAAAGATTCTCTTGTAAAAATCAATCAAATCCCGCTAGGAGCTGGAGCAGCTTTAGCTTCCGTAAATGCTGACCTACGAGGATATAACTCAGCTATAAAGATCTACTCAAATTATATTGGCCATAAAAAACAGGAAATAGATCTCAATTATGTGGCCCGCCATTATGGTAAAAAAAGTTTATCAGAAATAAAAATGACTGGTCTGTTGTTAGGCTGCAGTAAAAAAACTGCCCGCGGTACAATCGATTTTCACCGTGGCTGCAAGGGAGCGGCCGGTAGTGAAAGCGAAAATGTCCTTATTTTAAGCAAAACTGCCAAAAATAAAAGCGTTCCTTTAATTTTATGTGATGAAGATGATGTTGCCGGTAATCATGGCGCTGCCATTGGAACCCTTGATGATGAGCCAATGTTTTATCTAAAATCACGCGGCATCAATGAAGAAGAAGCCCGCCGTATTTTTCTCAGTTCTGCCGTTTCTCGTTTAAAAAATATTGTACCGGAAAAATTGGCAGCAAAACTTGATAACTATAATAAGGATGTGCTTTTTAATGAATCAATATAAAAACTATTTTCCTATAATGCGCCATAACAAAAATTTAGCTTATCTGGATAATGCCGCTACTACCCAAAAGCCTGATATGGTCATAGATGCCATTGCTGATTACTATAAACAGAAAAATGCCAATCCACTACGCGGACTATATGAACTTTCGCAAAAAGCTACTGATGCCTATGAAAATGCCCGCAAGAAAATCGCGGCTTTTATCAATGCCCCCAAAGAACAGGAAATTATTTATACGCGGAACGCCTCCGAATCTCTTAATATTATTGCTTATTGTTTATCTGATCTGTTACTTAAGCCTGATGATGAAATCCTCATCTCAATCATGGAACACCACAGTAACATGATCCCATGGCAGCAGGCTGCTAAACGGCATAACGCAAAATTGATATATCTTTATCCTGATAAAAATGGCTGCATTACTACTGATGAACTAAAAAGCAAATTATCCGCTAAAACCAAAATTTTATCCTTGACTCACGTTTCCAATGTACTTGGAACAATGCAAAACATAAAAGAACTAATAGCTATCGCTCACAGCAACAATACTGTTGTTTCCGTTGATGGTGCGCAGGCAATACCTCATGCTAAAATTGATGTAGATAAACTTGATTGTGATTTTTACTCTTTTTCCGGCCACAAAATGTATGCGCCAATGGGTATCGGTATTTTATATGGCAAACAAACTTACTTAGAAAAAATGCCACCATTTTTAACCGGCGGTGAAATGATCGACTATGTAGATGAACAAACAGCTACATTCGCCGAGCTACCTTATAAATTTGAGGCAGGTACCCAAAACGTAGGTGGTGCTGTAGGATTAGCTGCTGCCATAGATTTTATGCAGTCTATTAGTTATGATACAATTATAAAGCGTGAAACAGCTTTAAGTGAATCAGCCGGAAACCAGCTAAGCAGACTTCCATACGTTACTATCTATGGTGACAAAGACTACACTAAACATCATGGCGTCATCGCTTTTAATATTGAAGGTGTACACCCCCACGATGTTGCCTCACTAATGGACGCCGGAGATGTTGCTATCCGTGGTGGCCATCATTGTGCCCAGCCACTTATGCGCTACTTAAAATGCAATTTCTGCTGCCGAGCCAGCATGGCTTTTTATAATGATGAAGAAGATATTAACAAACTCGTTGAACGGGTAAAATATATAAGGAGTTATTTTCATGGCGCTCAATAACATTTATAATGATATTCTTATGGACCATAATATGCATCCCGACCACAAGCATAAGCTGACTGCTGCCAGTGATTACAAAGTTGCCATTAATCCCCAATGCAGCGAAGATGAAGTTTTAATAAAAAAGGGGATAAATCCCAGCTGCGGTGATGAAATAGTATTAGAAATAAATGTAGAAAACAATATAATAAAAGATGCTGCCTTTAACGGACAGGGATGTGCTGTATCTCAGGCTTCTACGGACATTATGGCTGAACTTGTAATTGGTAAAAGTGTAGAAGAAGCATTAGCACTCACTGATCTGTTTATCAAAATGGTCCGTGGTGAAGAAACTGATGAAAAAAAACTGGAACAGCTTGATGAAGCTGTTGCCTTAAAAGATGTTGCCCACATGCCCGCCCGTGTAAAATGTGCCGTCCTCGCCTGGCATACCCTAAGTGAAATGCTTAAAGAAAGACAAAACAAATAAATTAATCACCCACGCAATACTTAGAAGCCCCGCACAAAATTATGTGCGGGGCTTCTAAGTATTGTCAATTTCCTATATTAAATGGTATATATTTTCCTTAGCTGTTTTCCTATCTCTTCACCTACTTCCTTAGTTGTTGCTGTTCCAGCAAAATCTATTGATAATACTTTCTTGTCTGTCAAAACTTTTTCAATAGCCATTATCATTTTATTACTCCACTTTTTCTCGCCAAAGAATTCCATCATTTGTGCTGCCGACCAGATAGCAGCCATCGGGTTAGCTATACTTTTACCGGCAATATCCGGTGCTGAACCATGAATAGGCTCAAACATTGACGGATATTCTTTTTCTGGGTTAATGTTAGCACCAGCAGCCAGCCCCATTCCTCCAGCAATTGCTGCTCCCAAATCAGTCAAAATATCCCCAAATAAATTTGATGTCACTACTACTTCAAAACGGGCTGGATCTTTCACAAAAAACATTGCTGCCGCATCTACTAAATAACTATACTGTTTGACATCAGTATATTCTTTTCCCACTTCGGCAAATATCTTATCCCAAAACACCATTGAATAATTTAGTGCATTACCTTTACTTACACTAGTAATACTTTTATGCTCTCTGCGCGCCAGTTCATAAGCATAACGTATTATCCTTTCCGTTCCCTTACGAGAAAACACACTTGTCTGTAAAACAACTTCTTCTGGTTTATCTTTATAAAGCCAATCACCTGCTCCTGCATATTCACCTTCGGAATTTTCCCGCACAACAATCATATCTATATCAGCCTGGCTTTTTCCAATCAAAGGACATGGAGCTCCCCGTAATAATTTTACTGGTCGTAAATTCACATACTGGTCAAAACCCTGTCTGATTTTTATCAACAAATCCCGTAATGATATATAATCAGGTACCTCCGGAGCTCCTACAGCCCCTAAATATACAGCATCATAATTTCGCAGTTTTTCCAATCCATCATCATCCATAATCTTACCTGTTTTTTTATAATACTCACACCCCCAGGGAAAATAAGTAAAAGAAAACTGTATATCTTTATCTAATTCTTCAATTATTTTTAATACTTTTATTCCCTCAGCTGTTACCTCTGTTCCTATTCCATCACCAGCTATGACCGCTATGTTATATTCTTTCATATAAATTCCTTCTTTATATTAGTATTACATTATTCAAATTAAACTTTGTATTATGAAAAATCAATATATTATCTTCACCCATTAACCTCCTTATAATTTATTACGAAATAACATACAGTTGTTTTTTATAAACGCCACCATAAATATATATTCTAACCCCTGGGAGTCTACTTCACAGATATCTGCGCTAAAAGCACGCCATAAATTATCTCCACAGGCTAACCCCGTAATTTCTACGGTTCTTATATATGTTATTACGCTATTGCGTACAATATTCTTAATCCTTCATATTTATGGTTGCATTTATATATCAGTCATGATGTGCCTTGCATGCAGGGCATTTCCACACTTTTATAGCAAGGTCTTTAACTTCTTTATTCTGATGGAGCTGTCGTATTTAAAAGAAAATCGCCTATATCTGCCTTTAAAATATTTATAGCAATATTTATTTCCTTCTTTTCAATATAATCCAGCACAGCAAGATGTAAGCTATTAGATGCATAGTGTTTTGTTTGAACAAAAAACATTGTTTGTATTGATAATGCATCATTCAACAAGGAATAAGAATAATTATTATTATAGTTAGAAAATAGCTTTAAATGAAATTCACAATTATATTGCCAGCGCGTCATAAAATCAGTTGCCGGAGACTTATCATATAAATAACAAATTTGCTTCAGTTCTCCTATTGATTTATCTGCTATGCACGAATAATACATTTCTAGAAAAGCTGGTTCTAAAGCAGTACGGAATTTAACTATATCACGCATTTGCTTAGGACTTGGCTCGACTATCTTATAACCCTGCCGTGGTATACTCGATAAAATAGCTGTAGCTGTTAATTGGGTTAGTGCTTCTCTAATAGGTGCCCTACTAACATTATATTTTTCCATTAAGAATTTTTCTGTTAAAATAGTATTTATTTTATATTTACCACTGATAATATCAGAAAAAAGATCATTATAAATTTGTGCTTTTAGCGTACTTAAATTTTTATTCATGATTACCTCGTTAGGAATTTAAATGCTTCATATTAATACACTATTCTACAAATCAACACATACAAATATTTACGAGTACAATATATTTTGCAATAAATTGGGCATGATTAGATCATATTAATATAAAACACTATTATAATATATTATATCTGATATATACAATAATGCAATCATTTCATAAGTACAAAACATATAGCATAATTAGATTAATCCGCAAGTCACGTTTTTTAATCATATCAGTATATGGTTAGAATCTTATCATTAAATTTATTATAATTTCCTAATTTTATTATGCTTAAAGGCATATCTATTTTAAATTTTAATTTTAATTATAATGATATAAAATTTTTATTGCATTATTTTTTATGCCGTGATATGATTACGTTAAAGGTAAAAGACATATGTTCTATTATTATTACTTATTTTTATTAATATTTTGTAATCATATTAAGGAGAGGGATATACATGATTAATAACAAAACTTCCATCAAGGGTGATCCAATGGCTGATTTACAAAGAAGCGCTATAGCTCACAGAGCTATTTGGACTGGTCTAACCTATGTAAAGGCCAAGGAAACTGGTAAAGCCAATGAAGTCGAAAAAATTATTCGCGAAGCAATTGCCCAAACTGGCAAAATGCAAGGTAATGAAATTAAAAAACAATGTACTAATCCTGATAGTGTAAAATGTTTTGCTGACACTTTTTTAACTGGAAGTACATTAAAAACTTTTGAAGTAGAATTCAAAGTAAAAAATAATGACAAAATGGAAATGGAATTTCATCATTGCCCATTACTAAAAGGCTGGCAAGATGCAGGTATCGATGATGAAACATGCGTAAAGCTTTGTGATATGGCTATGGATGGTGACAGAAATATTGCTAAATCTATGGGGTATGATTTTAAGTTAACTGATACTATTGCTAATGGATATCCAACATGCAAAATTGCTTTTTCCAAGAAAAAATAATTTTATGATTCGGAGGAAATAAATCTATGGAAAAACTGCAATATGATAACTATGTAAAAATACTTAAAGAAGATCTTCTCCCTGCCATGGGATGCACAGAACCAATTGCCATAGCATATGCTGCTGCTAAAGCTAGAGAAATCCTTGGACATATTCCAGAAAAAATGATATTGCGGTGCAGTGGTAATATTATAAAAAACGTAAAAGGAGTAGTTGTTCCAAATTCTGGCGGTCAAAAAGGTGTTGCTGCAGCTGCTGTCCTTGGTGCTGTAGCCGGTAAAGCTAATTTAGAACTACAAGTTATCAGTGAAGTCATTCCTGAACAATTAAGGATCGCCAACCAATTACTAAGGCAAAAAATATGTAAATGTGTACTAGAGGAAAATGAAGAAAATCTTTTTATCCGTGCTGAAGTAAGATATGGGAATGATACCGCAGCTGTTGAAATAAGAAGCAAACATAATCACATTGCTAAAATAGAAAAAAATGGTATCGTGTTATTTGAACAATCTGGACTCCTTACCACATCAAATAGTAACAAATCAAGCTTAAGTATAAAAAATATCCTTGAATTTGCCAACAATGTAAAACTATCTGATATCGAGGACATTATACACCGACAGATCGAATATAACAGTGCTATTTCCCAGGAAGGTCTTACTCACGAATGGGGGGCACAAGTAGGCCGTACATTAATGGCTTATAACAGCAATGACATTCGTATAAGGGCCAAAGCTGCCGCCGCTGCTGGCTCAGACGCGCGTATGAATGGCTGTGCCCTTCCTGTAGTAATAAATTCCGGCAGTGGTAATCAAGGCATAACATGCACAATGCCGGTACTTGTATATGCTACGGAGATGGGCAGTAATGAAGAATGCCTATATCGAGCATTAGTTCTCGCTAATCTGTTATCTATACATCAAAAAAGATTTATTGGTAACTTATCTGCATATTGTGGTGCTGTTTCGGCTGGAGCCTCAGCTGCCTGCGGTATTGCTTATTTAAACGGTGCCGGTGAAGATATGATCGGCAAAACTCTTATCAATGCACTTGGTAATGTAGCTGGTATAGTCTGCGACGGAGCCAAGGATTCGTGTGCTGCTAAAATCGCTAGTGCCATAGATGCTGGAATAATGGGCTATGAGCTTGCCAAACGCGGACTTTCCTTCCCGTTCGGTGAAGGTCTTATGGAAACAGATTATGAAAAAACCATACAAAACATTAGTCGGGTAGGAAAAAATGGTATGAAATCAACTGATATTGAAATTCTTAATATTATGATAGGTAACTGAACATAAAACTTTCCTTCCTAGTTAATAATCCAGGTTAAAATCTTATATGAAAATTTTATCTGACATAACTTCAATGATGAAGCTGCTAAAATAAAGTGTATATTTTTTTAGTTTTATAATAATGCTTATTTTGGCAGCTATTTTCTATATAAATTTAAAAGAAATTTCATAATTTTCAATCTTTATTACTACAAGCAGTCGCTGTAAGGCGCTGAAAAAGTGAAAAGACATAACCTTTGCTACAAAGATCATTAAAATCTATTCTAGCATCAGAAGTTCCTTTTGTAAGTAAGGCGGATGTCTTGCTTACAAAACTTATTATACGAGGAGTGACAAAAATGAATAAGGACTCAATAAGTATTAAAAAACTCATTATCCTGGCAGGAGCCCTATCAGCTTACTGGATAGGTTCTGGTTTTGCCACCGGCCAGGAGGCACTACAGTTTTTTGCGGTGTATGGAATTAATGGCATTTTAGGTGGGATCATATTTCTTATTATAATGAGTGCTATAACTTATATTCTATATGGCAGAGGACAGATAAATAAATTTAAAAATCCCTATGATATTTTTGAATATTATTGTGGTAAATTGTTAGGACAAGCTTATATCTGGTATAGTATTACTTTAATTTATTGTATATTTGTTGTTATGTTAGCCGGTGGAGGTGCCACTATAAATCAGTATTTTGGTATGACCACATATGTTGGAACAGGTATAATAGGTATTTTAGCTTTAGGGACTGCTTTGCTAGGTGTAGAAAAGCTCATTGATATTATTGGAGTAATTGGTCCAGTAAAAATAGTATTTTTAGCGATAATAGGGCTGTTTGCCTTAAAAACACTGGCTGGACAACCAACACTTTTGCTTAGTAAAGCTTCTCTAATGCCTGTATTAGGTTTTAAAGCAGCCTCGTCAAGCTGGTTATGGTCTGCTACATTATATGCCTTTTTAGCACTTATCGTCAGTATTCCGTTTCAAATAAACTGCGGAGCATCGGCTAATAATTTAAAAGAAGCACGCATTTCTGGTATTATCGGAACCTTAGGTTTTACTATAGCAATTATTTTATTAGTAATAGGTGAAATAGTTTATAATCATCTTATAGTAAATCAGCAGGTTCCTACCTTGGCCATTGCCAGATATATATCACCTGTTTTGGGGTTATTATTTTCTATTCTGATAGTGGTATCGATCTATTCAGCAGTGGCTTCTTTTCTCTTAATGGTCGTCAGAAAATTTGCCGTTGACAAAACAAAAAAATTCAATATAATTGCCACTGTACTCACTTTCATCGGCGTATTTTTTGGCGGTATAATTCCTTTTGATGAATTAGTAAATATTCTTTATCCATTTGCCGGTTATTCCGCTATTGTGTTTGTCTGCTTCATGACATTTAAAGAAGTAAAATTAAAAATCACCAATAAGAATTATTAATTTTACTAAAATATTGTCCTTTTATAAGAAGTGACACATTAATATATATTTAAAGCTAACAGAAAGGATAAATTCTTAACTATGATCAAATTAATACAGCTTTTATAGCTTTCACACTCAACTGCTGATAATTATATATATCACTTAAAGAGAGCATCTATTATAAATACAGAGATGCTCTCTTTATATTGTAACAAAAAAATAAGAACCGCCATAAGACAGTTCTTATCACATATCTCATTTATAACAGGCATTACCTGTATAAATTATTTAACTAATTCAAGGATAACCATCGGAGCGGCATCACCGCGACGAGGTCCTAGTTTAAGAATACGAGTATATCCACCCTGGCGCTCATTATACGCAGGAGCTATTTCATCAAATAATTTTGCTGCTGCTGCCTGATCCTGCAAATCAGCAATGACCTGACGACGTGCGTGTAAATCACCACGTTTAGCCAAAGTGATCATTTTTTCAGCAAGTCCGCTTATTTCTTTTGCCTTTGCTTCTGTTGTTTCAATGCGTTCACGTTGGAACAATGCTGTCAAAACACTGCGAAAAAGAGCACGACGTGCACTACTATTACGACCTAACTTTCTATAAACCAATTTTTTCCCTCCTATTCGTCATTGTGAGTAAGCGAAAGTCCTAATTCTTTCAATTTATTCCTTACTTCATCAAGTGATTTTCTACCTAAATTTCTGACCTTCATCATATCTTCTTCAGATTTTTGAACAAGATCAGCAACTGTATTTATTTCAGCACGTTTCAAACAATTAAATGAACGGACTGACAAATCGAGATCCTCAATTGTCATTTCCATCACTTTATTTACATCGTCTTCTTCATTTTCCATGAAAGTGCTTTCAGATTCATTTTCTTCTTCAGAACATCCTGCCATACTCTGGAAAAGCTTGAAATGCGCTATTAAAATGCTGGCAGATTTACTCACAGCTTCTTCTGGTCTTAATGAACCATTAGTCCAAACTTCCATAGTAAGCTTATCATAATCTGTTACATTTCCTACACGGGTATCTGATACAGTATAATTTACTCTTTGTATCGGGGAAAAAATCGAGTCGATAGGAATGACACCTATAGGCTGATCAGGCTTTTTATTCTTATCAGAAGGAACATAACCTCGACCACGTTCAACTGTCATTTCCATTTTGAGTGAGCCACTTTCGTCAACAGTTGCAATATGCAGATCGGGATTTAATATTTCAATGTCAGCGTCAGTTTTAATGTCCGCAGCAGTAACTTCTCTTTCTCCGGTAACATCAATACTGATAGTATGTGGTTCGTCATTATACATTTTGAGACATAACGACTTCAAATTTAAAATAATATTAGTAACGTCATCTCTCACACCCGGTATTGTAGAAAATTCATGAAGTACGCCATCAATTTTAATTGATGTAATCGCAGCTCCCATCAATGAAGATAAAAGTATACGGCGCAGTGAATTTCCTAAAGTTGTTCCATACCCGCGTTCAAGTGGTTCACAGACAAACTTGCCATATTTTTGATCTTCACCTATTTCCACAATCTCTATTTTAGGCTTTTCGATTTCGATCATCTAAGGTTCCCCTCCTTTATTCTATGCACATAAAGTGCTAACACTGCCCAATATGACATATTATCTGGAGTACAATTCGATGATAGCCTGTTCATCTACCGGAACATCAATTTCGTCGCGATTAGGAAACCTTGTCACCGTACCACCTAATTCACCAGCAGTAAGCCATGCAGGAACACTTAAATTATTACCTGATTCAGCAATAGCTTTAAACAGTTCATTGGAACGGCTTGATTCTTTTACACCAACAACATCATTAGCATGTACAAATGCTGAAGGAATATCAAGACGTTTACCATTGACTGTAATATGCCCATGTGATACCATCTGGCGAGCTTGACGACGGGTACTGGCAATTCCTAAACGGAATACTACATTATCAAGACGTCTTTCCAGTAAAATCAAAAGATTTTCCCCTGTTACACCTTGCATTTTTTTTGCTTTATCATAATAAAGACGAAATTGTTTTTCCAATACGCCATAAATAAATTTTGCCTTTTGTTTTTCTTTAAGCTGCATACCGTATTCGCTTACTTTACGAGTTCTGCGGTTAACCTGGCGTTTAGATTTCTTGCCAAGACCGACAACAGCAGCTTCAATGCCTAATGCGCGGCATCTTTTAAGCGATGGTACTCTATCAATTGCCATTTATCTATTCTTCCCTCCTATTATACTCTTCTACGTTTTGGTGGACGACAGCCATTATGCGGAATGGGGGTTACATCCTTAATCATATTTACTTCAAGTCCCGTAGCCTGGAGTGAACGGATAGCTGCTTCACGTCCTGCACCAGGCCCTTTTACGTATACTTCTACCTGTTTTAAGCCATGTTCCATTGCTGCCTTTGCTGCAACTTCTGCTGCCATCTGTGCAGCAAAAGGTGTGCTTTTACGTGATCCTCTGAATCCGAGTCCACCAGCACTTGCCCAGGAAAGTGCATTACCATTTTTATCAGCAATAGTTACGATTGTATTATTAAAAGTTGAACGAATATGGGCGATTCCATATTCGATATTTTTACGTTCTCTTTTTTTTGTGCGAGATTTACCTGCTGGCAATTCTATCCCTCCTTATACTTCTTTTTTCTTACCCATAATAGTTTTCTTAGGACCTTTTCTTGTACGTGCATTGTTTTTAGTATTTTGTCCGCGTACGGGCAATCCAAAGCGATGACGTCTGCCACGATAGCAGCCAATTTCTACTAAACGTTTAATATTGAGCGATACTTCACGACGAAGGTCACCTTCAACTACATAATTTTTTTCAATAGCCTCACGCAATTTTGCAACTTCATCTTCTGTTAAATCACGAGAACGTGTATCTGGATTGATTCCTGTCGCGGCTAAAATGTCACGGGAAGATTTCAAACCAATACCAAAAATATATGTTAAAGCGATTTCCATTCGTTTATCGCGTGGTAAATCTACGCCGGCAATACGTGCCATATGTTAACACACCTCCTGTTATCCTTGTTTTTGTTTATGTTTAGGGTTTTCGCAAATGACCATTACCCGGCCCTTACGTTTAATTATTTTACATTTTTCACAAATACGTTTCACTGATGGTCGTACTTTCATTGCAATTACTCCTTTCAGCAATATTCCTATAATCTTCAATATGCCGCTTATTTAAATCTATAAGTAATGCGGCCTCTCGTAAGATCATACGGCGTAAGCTCTATTGTAACTTTATCCCCGGGAAGTATACGTATAAAATTCATGCGTATTTTACCGGACACATGAGCTAAAACGACGTGGCCGTTTTCCAGTTCTACCTGAAACATTGCGTTTGGTAATGCTTCAAGCACTTTACCTTCAACTTCAATTACATCTTGTTTAGACATGAAACTGCTCCCTTTCGAATGAAGGTTGGGCTATCTCTGTATTTTCAGGCAACCTTTTTTCTAAGGAACCATCCTTGCCCAACATTATTGCAATGAATTGTCCTCGTAGCATTTCTTCACTATTCAGCACAATTATCTTTATTATATCAGCCGCGTAATACAGCCACAACATCACTATACACCTTGTCCATTGACTGTCTGCCGTCAACCTGTTTATATATACCTGCATCCTTATAATATTTGATAAGCGGTTTTGTCTGCTCATCATAAACAGCTAACCTGTTTTTCATAGTTTCTTCACTGTCATCAGCACGCTGATAAAGCTCTCCGCCACAAATATCACAAATACCGTCTTTCGCTGGTACTTTAAACCTTATATGATAAGTTTCTCCACATTTTTTACAAATACGCCGTCCTACAGCCCGTTCTATAAGCTCTTTTGCCGGAACATCTATATTAAGCGCTCCAGTCAATTTTAAGCCTAATTCAGCTACTATTTTATCAAGTGCTTTTGCCTGTTCAACGGTACGGGGAAACCCATCAAGAATAAATCCCTTCTGGCAATCATCCTGTGATAAACGTTCCTTAACAATACCTATAGTAACATCATCCGGCACAAGTTTTCCTTGATCCATACAAGCTTTAGCTTTTTTACCAAGCTCCGTCTGATTTTTAACTGCGGCTCTAAACATATCGCCTGTAGAAATATGCGGGATTTTAAATTCTTCTACCAATTTTGCCGCCTGTGTGCCTTTGCCCGCACCAGGGGGCCCCATTAACAAAATATGCATAATAATTCTCCTTATTTCATAAAACCTTCATAATGGCGCATAACCACCATAGATTCTATTTGCTTCATCGTGTCAAGTGCAACCCCTACTACGATTAGCAACGCTGTACCGCCAAAATATATTCCCTGAATATGTGTGGCATGAGCAATAACCATAGGAAGTATTGCTATAAATGCTAAAAATACTGCCCCAGCTAATGTTATTCTCGTCATAATTTTATCAAGATATTCGGCCGTATCCTGTCCAGGTCGTATTCCTGGTACAAATCCGCCATATTTCTTAAGATTATCCGCTAAGTCAGGTATTTTTAGTGTAACAGCTGTATAAAAATAAGTAAAGAAAATTATCAGCAGAGTATATGTTATTGCATGAGTAAGTGTTCCCCATTGGAAATAAGAGGCAATTGTCTTTACCCAACCAATATTTACAAACTGGCCAATTGTAGCCGGAAACATCAGTAACGATGAGGCAAAAATAATAGGAATAACTCCTGCCTGATTAACTTTTAATGGTATATGCGAGGATCGTCCACCATAAGTTTTATTTCCGACAACTCTTTTAGTATAAGAGATAGGCACTCTACGCTGCCCCTCTTGGATAGCAATTACAAAAACTATCATCGCCAGTGCTATTATAATAAATAACACTACATTAAAATAATTTATTGTGCCTGCCTGTAAATATTTATACATTGTGCCCAATGAACGCGGCAAAGCTGCCACGATACCGGCAAAAATAATTAATGAAATACCATTTCCTATACCATTGGCTGTTATCTGTTCACCAACCCACATTAAAAAAACTGTTCCTGCTGTTAATGTGATTGCAATAATTAAAATGGATATCGGATTAGGATTTATTATAGCGGCTTTTAATCCTATGGACATACCAACAGCCTGTAAAAACGCAAGGACAACCGTTAAATAACGGGTGACCTTTATCGTTTTTTTCTGGCCTTCTTCTCCTTCTTTGGACCAATCTTCCAAAGTCGGAATAACTACAGCTAACAGCTGCATTATGATAGAAGCATTGATATACGGTGTTATACTCATAGCAAATATAGAAAACTTACTAAGAGCTCCTCCCGAAAATAAATCCAACAGTCCAAATAAATTACCACTATTAAAAAGATGTTCCAGTGCACTTGGGTTAACTCCAGGTACCGGGATATGAGTTCCCAGCCTGAACACTGCAAACATTATTAAGGTGAAGATGATTTTTTGCCGTAATTCAGGAATTTTAAATATGTTCCCAAGGGCTGAAATCAACTCAGATCACCTCAATTTGTCCGCCTGCTGCTTTAATTTTTTCTTCAGCAGATTTTGTGAACCCCTGCGCTTTCACAGTAAGTTTTTTTGTTATTTCTCCATTACCAAGGATACGGATACCGTCGCATACATTTTTTAATATGCCGGATTCTACTAAAGTAACTGCATCAACTACGCTGCCATCTTCAAAACGTTCAAGCATACAAACGTTAACTTCTGCATATTCCTTAGCAAAAATATTTTTAAATCCGCGTTTTGGCAATCTACGATAGATCGGCATCTGCCCACCTTCAAAACCGGTACGAACACCGCCGCCGGAGCGGGAATTCTGTCCCTTATGACCACGTCCTGAAGTCTTGCCTAAACCAGAACCAAGACCGCGCCCTACACGAATACGTGTTTTCTTCGATCCCGGAGCTGGAGCCAATTCATGTAAATTCATCGTCAACTGGCACCCCCTTCTCAATTATGCATTAATTTCTTCTACTGTTACGAGATGTTCTATTTTATGAATCATACCGCGAATAGCTGGATTATCTTCTTTTTCCACCACGGAATTTATTCTTTTTAAGCCTAAAGCCCTAACAGTTGCACGTTGATCCTGTGGATGACCGATAAGGCTGCGGGTAAGAGTAACTTTCAGCTTTGCCATTGAAATAACCTCCTTAACCCAAAAGTTCCTGAACAGTTTTGCCACGCAACTGGGCAACTGTTTCTGCTTTTTTTAATTGATTCAAACCACAAATTGTAGCACGAACCATGTTATTAGGATTAGAAGAACCAAGTGATTTTGTTAAAATATCACCTATACCACATAACTCGAGTACTGCACGGGCAGGACCGCCAGCAATAACTCCAGTCCCTTTTGCTGCCGGTTTTAAAAGCATTTTTCCTGCACCAAAAATTCCTGTAATCTGATGCGGAATAGTTTTTTCAACCAATGATACTTCTATCAAATTTTTCTTTGCATCTTCAATACCTTTTCTGATTGCTTCCGGTACTTCACTGGCTTTACCAAGTCCTGAACCAACATGACCGTTCTTATCACCGACAACAACCAACGCACTAAATGAAAAACGGCGACCGCCTTTTACGACTTTAGCAACACGGTTTATATATACAACTTTTTCCTGTAACTCAAGCGCATTAGCATCTATTCTGGACATTAATTAACCTCCTGTTCCATAAATTAAAATTTGAGTCCTGCTTCACGAGCTGCATCAGCCAAAGCTGCAATACGACCATGATATAAATACCCGCTGCGATCAAATACAACTTCCGTGATGCCTTTTTCTATAGCGGCTTTAGCTACTGCTGTTCCAACTAATTTAGCTGCTTCAGTATTTCCACCGTATTTCTTAAAACTTTTATCCTGCGAGCTAGCTGCTGCTAATGTAACGCCATTAACATCATCAATAACCTGGGCATAAATATTGCTAAGGCTGCGGAATACATTTAAACGAGGTCTTTCTTTTGTGCCGGACAACCGATTACGTACACGCAGATGACGTTTTTGACGAGCTTCATTTTTATCCTGTTTTTTAAACAAGTCAATTGCTCCTTTCTCTTAAAAAATCATTTAGCCGCTTTAGCGCCGGCCTTACCAACTTTACGACGAATGTGTTCATTTTCGTATTTAATACCTTTACCTTTATAAGGTTCTGGTTCTCTATACCCACGAATCTTTGCCGCAACTTCGCCAACGATTTCTTTATCGATACCGGATACAACTATCTTATTAGATGCCGGAGCAGTAAGAGTAATTCCAGTTGGTGGTTCAACGATTACAGGATGTGAAAATCCTAATGAAAGATTAAGATTTTTTCCCTGCTGGGTTGCTCTGTAACCAACACCATTGATTTCAAGATTTTTAGAAAAACCTTCTGTCACACCCACAATCATATTATGAATAAGGCTACGTGTAAGACCATGTAATGCTCTATGTTTTTTATCATCAGAAGGACGCTGTACAGTGACAACATTTCCTTCAATTGTTATTTTTATATCTTTATGGCACGTACGAGATAATTCTCCCTTTGGTCCTTTTACAACTACGTAATTATTATCTGAAAGAGTAACTGTAACGCCGTTAGGAATCTCAATAGGTGCTCTACCAATTCTTGACATTTGTACACCTCCTAGTTCTAAAGATTACCATACATAAGCTAATACTTCGCCGCCAACACCTGCACCGCGAGCTTTTTTATCACTCATAATACCTTTTGATGTAGATATTATAGCGATACCAAGACCACCTAAAACACGCGGTACTTGATCTTTTTTCGCATAAGTACGAAGTCCGGGACGAGAAATACGTTTTAAACCAGTAATTACCTGTTCATCATCAGGACCATATTTTAATTTTATTGTGATAACACCCTGCTTATTATCTTTAGTAAAGGTATAATCTTTTATAAAGCCCTCTTCTTTTAAAACGTCAGCAATAGCTTTTTTCGTATTAGAACCAGGAATTTCAACTTTATCATGTAGGACAGAGTTTGCATTGCGCAAACGTGTAAGCATATCTGCAATCGGATCAGTCATTCCCATAAAACCGATATCCTCCTTTCTTTCTAAGTTACCAGCTGGCTTTTGTTACGCCAGGAATTGCGCCTTTATAAGCTTGTTCTCTAAAACAAATACGGCACATATCAAATTTACGCATATAACCGTGCGGACGGCCACAAATTTTACATCTATTATATTTACGAACTTTATACTTTGGTTCATTGCTCCATTTTTCAATCAATGCCTTTTTGGCCATTAAAAACTTACCTCCACTTCTTATGCACTAAACGGCATTCCCAAAAGGCGGAGAAGTTCTTTGGCCTCTTCGTCGGTTTTAGCCGTTGTTACAACGATAATATTCATTCCACGAACCTTGTCTATTTGATCATATTCAATTTCCGGAAAAATCAATTGTTCTTTAAGTCCTACGGAATAATTGCCGCGGCCATCAAATGCTTTTCCGCTGACACCACGAAAATCTCGAACGCGTGGTAATGCAATATTTACAAATTTATCCAAAAACTGATACATACGTGTCCCACGTAAAGTTACCTTACAGCCAATAGGCATTCCTGCGCGAAGTTTCCATGCTGCTAATGATTTCTTAGCTCTTGTCAATATTGGTCTTTGTCCTGCTATTATAGTCAAATCCTTAACAGCTGAATCTAATGCCTTGGAATTGCTGACAGCCTCACCAACACCCATATTGATAACAATTTTTTCTACTTTAGGCAGCTGCATAACATTTTTATAACCAAATTTTTCAGTTAAAGCCGGAACTATCTCTTTTAAATATCTTTCTTGCAATCTATCCACCAATGTTGCCTCCTTCCCTTATTATTTTGCCTGGTCTAAAAGTTCGCCACATTTTTTGCATACACGAACCATTTTACCATTTACTTCTTTTTTAGCAACACGGGTTGGTTTGGAACATGCCGGACATACAACCATTACTTTAGCTGCATGCATAGGTGCTTCTTTAGGAATAATACCGCCTTTTGGTACATTCTGGTTAGGCTTGGTATGGCGTTTTACTTTGTTTATTCCTTCAACTATGACTTTATCTTTTTTTGGCATTGCTTTCAAAACTTTACCCTGTTTGCCCTTATCTTTGCCAGATAATACAACAATTGTATCACCTTTTTTTACCTTCAATTTATATTGTGACAATTTTGCACCTCCTCACCATTAGAGTACTTCTGGAGCCAATGAAATTATCTTCATGAATGCCCTGTCACGCAGTTCTCTGGCTACAGGTCCAAAAATACGAGTGCCCTTTGGGGTTTTATCTTCTTTTATAATTACGGCTGCATTTTCATCAAAACGGATATAAGACCCATCTTTTCTTCTGAGTCCTTTTTTAGAACGTACTACTACAGCTTTAACGACTTCACCTTTTTTTACCATACCACCAGGAGAAGCAGATTTTACCGCAGCGACGATAATATCACCAACATTGGCATATTTGCGATAAGAACCACCCATAACACGGATGCACATGATTTCCTTTGCACCAGTATTATCGCCAACATTGAGCATTGTCTGTTGTTGGATCAATTGTTTTACCTCCTTTATTAAAATCCTTGGGCCTAATAAAATTATTTTGCTCGTTCAAGAATTTTAACGACTCTCCAACGTTTATCTTTAGATAACGGGCGTGTTTCCATGAGAGAAACGGTATCGCCGGTATGGGCATCGTTGTTTTCATCATGAGCTTTAAACTTAACTGTCTTTTTTACAAGTTTCTTGTAAAGTGGATGCTGTTCCAGATCTTCCACAGCAACTACGATAGTTTTGTCCATTTTATCACTTACGACTTTACCAATTTTAGTCTTGCGTTCATTTCTTTCACTCATAAAAGAGCCTCCTTCCTTATGCATATCTTTTCATCAGGCATTAACTTTTAATTCTTGTTCACGCTGAATTGTTTTTATACGAGCAATTGTTTTCTTTATATCCTTGATACGCATAGGATTTTCCAGTTGCCCTGTGGCAAGCTGAAATCTTAAATTAAAGAGCTCTTCTTTAAGTGAAGCAATTTTCTGGTTAAGTTCGCCGTCACTCATATCACGTATATCTTTAACCTTCATTTACTTCACCGCCTTCTTGCTGTTCTTCACGTTTTATAAATTTTGTTCTTATAGGCAGTTTATGTCCTGCAAGACGCATAGCTTCTTTAGCAGTTTCTTCAGTTACGCCGCCCATTTCAAACAAAATACGACCGGGTTTTACTACTGCTACCCAATATTCAGGTGCCCCTTTACCTTTACCCATACGAGTTTCAGCAGGTTTCGCAGTTACTGGCTTATCTGGGAATATTTTAATCCAAACCTGACCACCACGTTTAATGTAACGGGTCATAGCAATACGAGCTGCTTCAATCTGGCGATTGGTAATCCATGCCGCTTCAAGTGCTTGAAGACCATATTCACCATGAGATACTGTCGTACCACGATGGGCTTTACCCTTCATTCTTCCACGAAACTGTTTACGGAATTTTGTTCTTTTTGGAATTAACATTAAGCTTCGCTCCCTTCAGCTGCAACCTTTACAGGTTGTTTTTTTTCTGGAAGGATTTCGCCTTTGAATATCCATACCTTTACACCAATACGACCATAAGTAGTATGTGCTTCAGCAGTACCATAATCAATATCGGCTCTTAATGTATGAAGTGGAATACTCCCTTCACGATAGGATTCGCTTCTGGCAATTTCAGCACCGCCAAGACGACCACCAACGGTAACTTTTATTCCCTTAGCTCCCATGCGAATAGTACGTCCTACTGACTGTTTCATTGCACGGCGAAATGCAATACGACGTTCAAGCTGCGATGCAATATTTTCTGCAACAAGTGTTGCATCCATATCTGGTTGCTTGATTTCTGCAATATTAATATCAACATGTTTCGTCGTGAATTTTTTCAAATTATTTTTAATCTGTTCAATTCCAGAACCACCACGACCAATTACCATACCAGGCTTTGCTGTATGAATTGTAAGTTTAAGACGATTCTTGGAACGTTCTGTTTCAATTCGTGAAACACCTGCTTGATGAAGGCTCTGTTTAAGAAATTCACGGATTTTTATATCTTCGTATAAGTTTGCCGCATAATCTTTATCGGCATACCATTTTGCATCCCATGATTTTACGATGCCAATACGCATACCATGCGGATTAACTTTCTGGCCCAAATCTATTGCCTCCTTTTATCTTTCTTTTACTACAACTGTAACATGCGATGTACGCTTCAAAATTTTGAATGCCTGTCCACGAGAACGCGGATGTATTCTTTTTAATGTAGGTCCTTGATCAACACATGCTTCTGCTACATAAAGTGCATCCACATTCATATCAAAGTTATTTTCCGCATTTGCTACGGCCGATTTTAATACTTTATTTACTACATCAGCTCCCGCTTTCGGTGTAAATTTTAAAATTGCAAAAGCATCAGCTACATTTTTACCACGGATAAGATCTATGACAACACGAGCTTTGCGCGGAGCAATTCTAACATATTTGGCTACTGCTTTAGCGTCCACTAAAGTTCCTCCTTTCGGCAATTATTTTAAAGTAGTCTTGCGTTCTTCCCCGCCGTGGCCTTTAAATGTACGGGTCGGTGCAAACTCACCTAATTTATGACCAACCATATCTTCAGTCACATATACCGGCACATGCTTACGACCATCATGTACAGCAATTGTATGCCCTACAAATGATGGCAGGATAGTTGAACTTCTTGACCATGTTTTTATAACTTTTTTTTCATTTGCCACATTCATGGCATCTATTTTCTTTACGACACTTTCATGAACGTAAGGTCCTTTTTTTATGGATCTTGACAAGATGTATCCTCCTTTCAACCATCTGATTATAGATTATGTTATTTCTGACGACGATTTACGCGGCGTTTAACAATAAATTTATCTGATGGTTTCTTACGACGTGTTTTAGCACCCATAGCACATTTACCCCATTTAGTAACAGGATGTTTACGTCCAACAGGACTTTTTCCTTCCCCACCACCATGTGGATGGTCATTAGGATTCATGGCTACACCACGGTTTGCCGGACGAATACCAAGCCAGCGGGAACGACCTGCTTTACCAATGGAAATATTTTCATGCTCAAGGTTACCAATTTGACCGATTGTTGCACGGCAATTTACATGTACTTTGCGCAGTTCGCCTGATGGCATACGTAAAAGCGCATAATCGCCTTCCTTTGCCATAAGCTGAGCTGCAGCACCAGCTGAGCGAACTAACTGTCCACCTTTGCCAATTTTAAGCTCAATGTTATGAATCATTAATCCTACAGGAATATTAATTATCGGCAGAGCATTACCTGTCTTAATATCAGCATCAGGCCCTGATACTACTGTATCGCCTACTTTTAAACCGTTAGGAGCTAATATATAGCGTTTTTCACCATCAGCATAATTAAGTAAAGCTATGCGTGCACTGCGGTTAGGATCATATTCTATTGTTGCCACGCGAGCCGGTACAGAATCCTTATTACGCTTAAAATCAATTATACGGTAAAGACGTTTATGGCCACCGCCTTGATGTCTTACTGTCATACGACCATGCATGTTACGGCCGCCCATTTTCTTTAAGCTTTCGGTCAAAGATTTTTCTGGTTTATCAGTTGTGATTTCCTCAAAAGAAGAAACAGTCATAAATCTTCTTCCTGGGGAATATGGTTTGAATTTTTTTATTGCCACGTTATTTACCTCCTTTTCTTAAATTACGCTTCAAAGAATTCTATTGTTTCTCCAGCAGCGAGTTTTACAATTGCTTTTTTATAATCGGGACGTTTACCCATCGTACGGCCCATACGTTTTACCTTACCGGTAACATTAATGGTATTTACATCGGTAACCTTTACTTTGAATATTTCTTCAACAGCCTTACCGATTTCAATTTTATTTGCTCTCTTAGCAACTTTAAAAACATATTTTCCCTGAGCCATAAGATCAGTTGTTCTTTCAGTTACCAGCGGTTTTATAATAATATCTCTTACGTCCATTATGCCAATACCTCCTCAATACGGGTAACAGCATCTTTCGTGATGAAGAGTTTATTATGATTTAAAATATCATAAACATTCAATCCATTAGAATTTATTGCTTTTACACCCGGAATATTACGGGAAGATTTTTCCACGTTTTCAGCAAAATCAGCTGTTATAATAAGGGTCTTATTATCAATACTGAAATCACTCAGCATTTTTACAACATCTTTTGTTTTGGGTGCTGCAAATTCAAGATTATCCAGCACAATGAAATCTTTGCTATTTACTTTATCAGTGAGTGCACATTTTATTGCTAAACGACGCTGTTTACGTGGCATTGAAAACGCATAAGAACGAGGATGGGGTCCAAAGATTGTACCACCACCGACCCATATTGGAGAACGAGTGCTACCGCTTCTTGCGCGACCTGTTCCCTTTTGACGCCATGGTTTACGGCCACCGCCGCGAACAAGGCCTCTTGTTTTTGTAGCATGTGTACCTAGACGCTGAGATGCAAGCTGCATAACTACAGCCTGATGAACAAGACCTTCATTTATTTCAACACCGAACACATTTTCATTCAGCTGCATATCGCTGACTTTTTGTCCGGTCATGTTAAATACTTCTACTGTAGGCATTTACCTCATTATCCTCCTTCCAATTATTATTTTTTATTTGGTTTAACCGTTGCTTTTATAGTTACAAAGCTGTTTTTCGCTCCTGGAACAGCACCTTTTATAAGTAAAAGATTACGTTCACTATCAACCCGGACAATACTTAAACGCTGTATAGTAACCTGATCTGTACCCATATGTCCCGGTAATTTTTTACCCTTTAACACACGTCCACCATGTCCACTGATCATTGCACCAGTTGAACCAGGTTCACGATGTGATTTAGAACCATGTTTCATTGGACCGCAGGCAAAATTATGGCGTTTTATTCCACCAGCGAACCCTTTGCCTTTTGAAACTCCAACTACATCTACCAATTCACCTTCAGCAAATATGTCAACGCCGACTTCATCGCCGACATTATATTCAGAAGTATCAGCTAAACGTATTTCACGGATAAACTTTACCGGAGCTACGCCCGCTTTAGAAAAATGACCCTTCATTGGTTTTGTTACCTTCTTTTCTTTGAGGCTGCCAAAACCAATCTGTACTGCATTATAGCCATCATTTTCCATTGTTCTATTTTGAAGCACGACATTTTTACCGGATTCAATTACTGTAACGGGTATTACTCCGCCTTCATCGGTAAAAATCTGAGTCATGCCAAGTTTTTTACCTAAAATTGCTTTTGTCACTTTTACCACCTCCTATTACAATTTAATTTCGATATCCACGCCAGCCGGTAAATCTAAACGCATCAAAGCATCAACTGTCTTTGATGTAGGTTCTAAAATATCAATAAGACGTTTATGTGTTCTCATTTCGAACTGTTCGCGAGAATCTTTATTTACATGTGGAGATCTTAAAATTGTATAGATATTTTTTTCGGTGGGTAAAGGTATCGGACCGGACACCATTGCACCGGTTCTTTTAGCTGTATCAACTATCTTTACTGCGCTTTGATCAAGAGCCTTATGATCATATGCTTTTAAACGAATACGTATTTTTTGTTGTTTGGACAAAATATTTTCCTCCTTATCGCCCAGATTCCCTGATCCAGACATTTCTCTGTACTAGTTACCTCGTAAAAACACGAGCAATCTAACACATCATCGCATGGGACAAAAAAAAGCCTTATATAAGGGCGGCAGTTGCCGCCCTTATATAAACTTTATAGTTTTTTGAAATTATTTTTCGATTTCAATTACACGGCCTGCACCAACGGTGTGACCACCTTCACGAATAGCAAAACGCAAACCCTTTTCAATAGCGATTGGAGTAATGAGTTCAATATCCATTTCGATGTTATCACCAGGCATAACCATTTCAGTACCTTCAGGTAATGTAACAACCCCGGTAACATCAGTTGTACGGAAATAGAACTGAGGACGGTAGTTGGAGAAGAATGGAGTATGGCGACCGCCTTCATCTTTAGTCAGTACATAAACCTGAGCTTTGAATTTGGTATGCGGATGTATTGTACCAGGTTTAGCAAGAACCTGACCACGTTCAATTTCAGTACGATCAATACCACGTAAAAGAGCACCGATGTTATCACCAGCAACTGCAGCATCCATACTCTTACGGAACATTTCAATACCTGTTACTGTTGTGGATTTTCTTTCATCTGAAAGACCAATTATTTCAACTACATCATTTAATTTTAATTCACCACGTTCAACACGGCCTGTAGCAACAGTACCACGACCAGTAATTGTAAATACATCTTCAACTGGCATTAAGAATGGTTTATCTGTATCACGAACAGGTGTAGGAATATAATCATCTACAGCATCCATAAGATCAAGAATCTTTTGTTCTGCTTCTGGATCACCTTCCAGTGCTTTTAAAGCTGAACCTGTGATAACTGGGATATCATCACCAGGAAAATCATAAGAAGAAAGAAGTTCACGAACTTCCATTTCAACAAGTTCTAATAATTCAGGATCATCAACCTGATCTACTTTATTAAGGAAAACAACCATAGCAGGAACACCAACCTGACGAGCAAGCAGGATATGTTCACGTGTCTGAGGCATAGGGCCATCAGCAGCACTAACAACTAAAATTGCACCATCCATTTGTGCTGCGCCAGTAATCATGTTCTTTACATAGTCAGCATGGCCCGGGCAGTCAACATGGGCATAATGTCTTTTATCTGTTTCATATTCAACATGAGCAGTATTAATTGTAATACCACGTTCACGTTCTTCTGGAGCCTTGTCAATCATGCTGTAATCTTCAAATTGTGCATATCCTTTTTTAGAAAGGACTTTTGTGATAGCAGCAGTAAGAGTTGTTTTACCATGGTCAACGTGACCAATAGTACCAATATTAACATGTGGTTTAGTTCTTTCAAACTTTTGTTTAGCCATTGTGAGTAATTTCCTCCCTTATTCACCTTTGTTTTTTGTAACAATAGCATCTGATATATTTTTAGGAACTTCTTCATAATGAGATACTTCCATTGAATAGTTCCCACGACCCTGAGTTCTGGAACGTAAGTCAGTAGAATAACCAAACATTTCAGACAAGGGTACCATTCCATTAATGACCTGAACGCCATTGCGTGGTTCCATGCCCTCAATGCGGCCGCGACGAGAATTCAAATCTCCAATTACGTCACCCATATAATCTTCAGGAACAGTTACTTCAACTTTGACATACGGTTCCAAAAGAACTGGATCTGCTTTTTGCGCACCATTTTTAAATGCCATGGAGCCGGCAATTTTAAATGCCATTTCTGATGAATCGACTTCATGGAATGAACCATCATAAACAATTACTTTAATATCAACCATAGGATAACCAGCAACAATACCATTATTCATGGCTTCTTTTACACCGTTTTCAATTGGGTTGATATATTCCTTAGGAATAGCACCACCAACAATTTTACTTTCAAAAGAAAACCCTTCGCCAGGTTTTTGCGGCATAATTTCTAACCAGCAATGACCATACTGACCTTTACCACCAGACTGACGAATAAATTTACCTTCTGCCTTAACAGTTTTCCTGATTGTTTCTCTATAAGCAACCTGAGGTTTACCAACATTACATTCAACCTTGAATTCACGAAGCATACGATCTACGATAATTTCTAAATGCAGTTCTCCCATACCTGAAATTATTGTCTGCCCTGTTTCATGGTCAGTTTTAACACGGAACGTTGGATCTTCTTCTGCCAGTTTCTGTAAAGCAATACCCATTTTTTCCTGATCTGCTTTTGTCTTAGGTTCAACAGCTACCGAAATAACTGGATCAGGAAATACCATAGATTCAAGAACTATTGGATGTTTCTCATCACAGAGTGTATCACCTGTTGTCGTAGACTTAAGTCCAACAGCCGATGCAATATCACCGCTGTATACAACATCAAGTTCCTTACGATGATTTGCATGCATTTGCAAGATACGTCCAATACGTTCCTTTTTATCTTTAGTAGAATTATATACATAAGAACCTGCTGATAATGTACCAGAATATACACGGAAGAATGCTAGTTTTCCAACAAACGGATCCGCCATAATCTTAAAAGCCAATGCTGCAAATGGTTCTTCATCACTTGCATCACGTTCATCTTCTTCACCTGTATCCGGATTAACTCCCTTGATTGCCGGGATATCCAATGGTGAAGGCATATAATCAATAACTGCATCCAGCATAGGTTGTATGCCCTTGTTCTTATATGAAGAACCGCAAATAACCGGACAGATTTTGCACTCTACTGTAGCTTTTCTGATAACTTTTTTGATTTCGTCTTCAGTGATTTCTTCACCTTCAAGATATTTCATCATGAGGTCATCATCTGTTTCAGCTATAACATCAAGCATTTTCTGACGGTATTCCTGTGCTTTTTCCTTCAAATCATCCGGAATAGGCCCAAATGTTTCCAGTTTACCTTCTTTGTCTTCATATAAAATAGCTTCCATTTTTATCAAATCAACCATACCCTGGAAGTTATCTTCTGCTCCAATAGGAATTTGGATAGGCACGGGATTTGCATGTAAGCGATCTTTCATCATTTGAATAACATTGTAAAAATCAGCACCAACAATATCCATCTTATTGACATAAACCATACGTGGTACATTGTAGCGTTCAGCCTGGCGCCAAACGGTTTCTGATTGCGGCTCAACGCCACTTTTACCAGAAAGTACTGTTACCGCACCATCAAGTACCTTTAATGAACGTTCAACTTCTACTGTAAAGTCCACGTGTCCGGGCGTATCTATTATATTAATACGATGGTTTTTCCAATGGCAAGTAGTTGCCGCAGAGGTAATTGTTATTCCTCTTTCTTGTTCCTGAGCCATCCAGTCCATAGTAGCTGCGCCATCATGAACTTCCCCGATTTTATGAACAATTCCAGTATAGAACAGTATACGTTCAGTTGTGGTGGTTTTGCCAGCATCAATATGTGCTATGATACCGATATTACGAGTTTTTTCAAGAGAAAACTCTCTGCCCACTTGTATCGCTCCTTGTTCTATTTAAATTACCAACGATAATGTGCGAATGCCTTATTTGCTTCCGCCATTTTATGCGTGTCTTCTTTTTTCTTTATTGCAGCGCCAGTATTATTAGCCGCATCCATGAGTTCTCCAGACAATCTTTCATTCATTGTCTTTTCGCCACGTAAGCGAGCATAATTAACCAGCCAGCGAATTCCTAGTGTCATACGGCGATCAGGACGAACTTCAATTGGCACCTGATAATTAGCACCACCGACACGACGTGCACGTACTTCTAAAACAGGCATTACATTATTAAGTGCAGTTTCAAAAACTTCTAATGGATCTTTGCCTGTTTTGTCTTTTATACGATCAAATGCATCATATACTACTTGTTCTGCAACACTTTTTTTACCAGAAAGCATTACTTTATTAATAAATTTTGTTACCTTTTTTGATTTATAAACCGGATCCGGCAATACATCACGTTTAGGTACAGGACCTTTTCTTGGCATTTATGTCCCTCCTTGTCATTAAGCATTTTTATAAATAATTATTTTTTCTTACCGCGTTTCGCACCATATTTGCTTCTTCCCTGTGCACGGTCTTGAACTCCTGCAGTATCAAGCGAACCGCGGATAATATGATAACGAACACCTGGTAAATCCTTTACACGACCGCCGCGAATCAGAACAACACTATGTTCCTGAAGATTATGTCCAATTCCTGGAATATAAGCTGTTACTTCAATACTATTAGTTAAACGGACACGGGCAACTTTACGCAATGCGGAGTTAGGCTTTTTAGGGGTTGTTGTATAAACCCTGGTGCAAACACCACGTTTCTGCGGGCAGTTTTTAAGTGCCGGAGCCGTAGATTTTTCCTGCATGCTCTGTCTGCTTTTTCTGATCAACTGATTAATTGTAGGCATACATGCACCTCCTTCCTAAAAGATAAAACCCGAAACCGGGCATATCGGCAATTACTTGTTTATAATAGCTGCTGCTGCAGCGCCGACTTCTATTGAGCAGGCTTTGCCAAGTTCTGCCATCGTAGATCCTGTTATAATTTTAACTTTTCTGCTTTCGCATAAAATCTTTAATGGTTTCAGGACCCTGTCATCTGCGTCAATAGCTAAAAAAACATATTCTGCTAAACCGTTATTAACAGCCTTTGTCACCTGTTTCATTCCAATAACCCGTTTTGCATTTTTCAGTTCTTCCAGCATCAATATCACTCCTGTAACATTACCGCAGTCTCAGACACTCGTATATTTTACCATGCATAAAAATCTATGTCAACACTTATTTCATAAGTATTTACATTTACACGTTGCCTGGTGTATCTTATACTATATATCATAAAATGAAATTCCCGATAACATTCTTCATTATCGGGAATTTCATTTAAAAGGCTCCGGCTTTATATCACACTTATATAGCAGCAAACTCATTACAAAACCTTTGATAAAAAAAGCCTCGTACGTTCTTCCTTCGGCGATTCAAAAACAGCCTTAGGTTTTCCCTGCTCAATTATTTTCCCATTATCCACAAACAGTAACCTTGTCCCTACTTCGCGAGCAAATCCCATTTCATGTGTAACAATAACCATTGTCATTCCATCTTTAGCTAAATTACGCATTACATCGAGAACTTCCCCTACCATTTCAGGATCAAGAGCAGAAGTTGGTTCATCAAACAACATTACTTTGGGTTTCATTGCCAGTGATCTGGCAATAGCCACTCGCTGTTGCTGTCCACCTGAAAGCTGTGAAGGATATGCCAAAGCTCTATCTTTTAATCCAACTTTATCAAGTAATGCCAAAGCAGCTGCTTCCGCCTCACAGCGTTTCAGAGAACGAACCTTCATTGGTGCAAGTATAATATTATCTAATACTGTCATATGTGGAAACAAATTAAATCGTTGAAAAACCATCCCTATTTCTGAACGGATTTTATTTATATCAGTTTTTTCTAAATCCATTCCATCAATTATTACATGCCCCTGTGTTGGTATTTCCAAATAATTAATGCAACGTAAAAGCGTTGATTTCCCAGAACCTGACGGCCCTATTATAACGACCACTTCACTTTGCTGTACCGTCAGATTTATTCCCTTTAAAACATCAGTAGAGGCAAATGATTTATGCAAATCTTTAATTTCTATCATTTTTTATATCAAACCTCCGTTCTAAATAAGAAACAAGTTGGGATATCGTAAGCGTCATCACAAGATATAGGAATGCCACACTGAGCCATATTTCTAACGATCCATAAGTTCTTGCTATTATAAGTTGTCCACGCCGCGTCAATTCTTCAAATCCTATAACTGAAACCAGTGAGGAATCCTTGAGCAATGCGATAAATTCATTACCGAGAGGCGGTATTACACTTTTAAAAGCCTGTGGTACTATTATATAGCGCATTGTCTGCGCCCATGTAAGTCCTAAAGATCTCCCTGCTTCCATCTGTCCTTCATCAACAGATTGTATACCGGCTCTGAAGATTTCTGCTACATAGGCGCCGCTGTTTATACTACATGCTGTGATAGCCGCAACAAAAGGATTCATATGAATATCGACTACAAGCGGTAGAGCAAAATAAATTATAAATATTTGCACAAGTAGCGGTGTGCCACGTAAAAAATCTACATATACAGCCGCCAGCCATTTTACTGGTTTAACTTTAACTACACGCCCTATTCCAACAAATAAACCTATAAATATTCCTAATGCTACGCTGATAATTGTTATTTTCACAGTCACCAGTGCTCCAGCTAGCAGAAGCGGAAAAGATTCAATGACTAAATTAAAATCAAAACTCATTTGGACAACATCCTATACATTTTTTTACTATGCCACATTATTTGTTATCTGCTGTCGGTTCTACACCAAACCATTTTTTATACAGTTTGTTGTATTCCCCGTTTTCTTTCAATTTTTTCAATGCGTCATTTATTTTCTTTACTAATTTTGTATTATCTTTCTTTACTGCTATACCATAGCTTTCTGAAGTAAGTTTATCTCCGACACGTTTTACGCTGTTATCCCCATTTTTAACCTTATAATAATCATTTACTGGTTTATCATTGATAACTGCATCTACATTACCTGCTTTAAGTTCAAGAAAAGTGTCAGCAGAACTATTTAATTCTTTTACTTGTGCATTAGGAATTTTTTTAGCTTCTTTGGCTGAAGTCGTACCAATCTGAACAGCAATTCTTTTGCCCTGTAAATCTTTAAATGATTTTATATCATTATTATCTGCTTTTACCATAATAGTCAGCCCTGATTCATAATACGGATCTGAAAAAGCCACTTTCTTTTTACGTTCATCATTTATTGACATTCCAGAAATAACGGCATCAATATTCCCTGTCTGCAGCGCTGGAATCAAACCATCAAAACTGAGATTGTTTATTTTTACCTGCATCCCCATCTGTTTTCCGATAGCTCTTATAAGATCCATGTCAAATCCCTGATAAGACTTGCCTTCCTCACCTTGAAATTCAAATGGCGCAAAGTCAGCATTAGTTGCAACTTTCAGCACTTTAGGATCACTTGTTCCATTATCTTTATTCGCAGTACTTCCACATCCGGAAACGATAAGCAGCGCTCCCAAGACAGCCATACATAACAATAAAACTTTTTTCATATTAGAAATCCCCCTAATAATATAATTTAATTTCACCCAATGGATAGTGAATAAAATTAACACATAATTATAAATTCCACATAGTCTTACCTGCTTCATTTTACTAACATTAATACTCTTTTATGTAAAAAGGAGCACGGAAATCCGTGCTCCTTTGCCGGCATTTTAATTCAATAGATTTTACTTACTCAGATTTATTACGAAGGGCATTGAAACAATCACGACAATATATAGGACGATTTAATTTAGGCTCAAAAGGAACTTGTGTTTTTTTACCACATTTTGCACAAATTACATCATACATTTTACGATCAGTCTGCGCGCCCCGACTGCGTTTTTTAACTCCGCGACATTCATGGCATCGTCCCGGCTCATTTTCAAACCCCTTTTCTGCATAAAATGCCTGTTCACCCGCAGTAAAAACAAACTCTTTTCCACATTCCTTACATATTAAAGTCTTGTCTTGATAATCCATCCGTAAATTCTCCTTACATTCCAAAACCCATTCATTCACCCTGACTTAGCATATTTTATCCACTTAAAGTCAAAGAATTCTGTGGCAGTAGCAACTTCTGCCCGCCAAAACTGGCTGCAAGTTTTCTACCTAATAAACAATACTCACAAATACATTCACAGTTACCATATATTAACTACCCATATCAAGTAACAGAAAACACCTACATTACTATCATCTCAGATAATATGAAAAAAACCGAACAAAATAAGGCTATATAAAATTTACAGAAAAGCTGTATAATCATACACTAATATCAAGATTAGCACCAACGTTCGGATCAGAACCAACAGTCATTTCAGAAATCATATCTGCCGATGACTCCATTTCGTCAAAAACCTTTCCCAAAACAGAGGTTCCTACACTTTGCTGAATTTGTTCCTGATTCATTCCCACTGACATTGCAGCAATACTCATCATATCCATATGAACATATCCTCTCAGCATTTTATATAAATCTGTCTTTAATTATAATAGAAGGTTATAAAATTTGCAATAATAATTCATCTTATTACAGTAAATTCATAATAATAGAAAACATTTTTCTTATTTGTACACAATTGATAAGCTACTACTATTTTTTTGTTTTAAATTATTTCCTATCAATTTCTTTTAACTGAAATAAACATAGTATTATTTATACAGCTGTCACACAATCATTTTTATTCATAAATATACAATAACTTACCTCTATATGTTATCCTGAAAAATAAAGCAGACTATGCATTTTTATTAAATATGTATTATGTGACAACCAGTCTTATTCATTTTCACAATCAATTAAATAGTGGCGTAGATAAGTATCGTTCTCCTGTATCAGGCATAATAACTACAATTATTTTACCTGCATTTTCTGGTTTTTGTGCTAACTTAACAGCTGCTGCAAATGCTGCTCCCGAAGATATCCCCACGAGGACTCCTTCAATTTGAGAAAAAGCACGGCCATATTTAAACGCATCTTCATTTGACACAGTTATAACTGCATCATAAACTTTTGTATCAAGTGTTTCCGGAACGAATCCAGCCCCAATACCCTGTATCTTATGTGGCCCTGATTTCCCTGCACTTAAAACCGGTGAAGTTTCTGGTTCTACTGCATAAATCTTAATAGATGGATTTTTTTGTTTTAGATATTCTCCTGCTCCCGAAAGTGTTCCACCAGTACCAACTCCAGCGAGAAATATATCTACTTTTCCCTCTGTATCATTCCATATTTCCGGTCCTGTAGTCAAAAAATGAGCTTTAGGATTTGCCGGATTAGTAAATTGTGATGGAATAAATGAATTTGGTATCTCATTAGCCAGCGCTTCAGCTTTTGCAATTGCGCCTTTCATTCCAGCTGCCCCATCAGTCAAAATAATTTCTGCCCCATATGCTTTAATTAAATTACGCCGCTCTACACTCATGGTTTCCGGCATTATTATGATCGTCTTATAACCATGTGAAGCCGCAATAGCTGCCAGCCCTATACCTGTATTTCCACTCGTCGGTTCAATTATGACTGAATTTTTCTTTAGTATTCCCTTCGCTTCAGCATCTTCTATCATGGATTTTGCAATGCGATCTTTGGCACTACCAGCCGGATTAAAATATTCCAGTTTAGCTAGAATATCTGCCTGCAAATTATATTTCTTTATATAATTTTGTGCCCTTAACAAAGGGGTATTTCCTATTAATTGTGTGATACTATTATAAATTTTAGCCATGATAAATCCTCCCAGTAAATAAAATTATATTTTTAATAAATTTTTGTCTTATCTATCAGTACAAACATCGCCCGTTAGCCATACAATATACCCAACTTATTTTATTATATTTATTTTTCATATATATTTCCCCTTCTAAAATTAAAGGCTTGAACAAATGTATACCATTCGTTCAAGCCTTTAGATTTCTAATCAGCCTGTAACTGTTTCATTACAACAGCCCCACTGCCGTTATTAAGCTTATGGCGTGCTATTATCTTCTATCACTATATCACCAGTTAAATTCAAAGTCAATACCATATTATTTTAATAATATATTTCATTAATAATTTTTTTAAATAAAGGCCATATGATACTCCAATGTCGAATAACTTACTCAAATATAATGAAGGGACATTTATTATCTTATGAATGAAAAACGTATTTTCATCTCTGTATTGATAACATCTTTTTTTGGGCCTTTTATGGCCAGTTCCGTAAATGTTGCCATACCTTATATGGCTTCAGAATATGGCCTGAATGTAGAAAATTTAACATGGATACTAACGCTGTTTTTATTAGGTGCAGTTTGCTTTCTGCTTCCCTGGGGTAAATATGCTGACATAAAGGGCAGAAAAAAAGTCTATGAATATGGCTGTATTGGTGTAATAATAACCACTACTACTTGCATTTTCGCTTCATCACTAAACACTTTACTCTTGCTTCGTTTCATGCAGGGAGTTTGCATGTCAATGAACTTTGCCACAGGTATGGCCATGCTCATAGCCAGTCATCCAGCTACAAAACGCGGCCATGCAATCGGGTTTTGTGCCTCATGTGTATATATGGGATTGTCATTAGGTCCGGTTATTGGCGGTGCTTTTACAGAATTTTTCGGCTGGCGAGCTATTTTTATTTTTACAGCAATTGGCCTTACTATCAGCGTTGCCATTATAATACCTGTTCATAAAGATTGGTATGGTAATCCAAATGATAAATTTGATATTATTAGCGCTGTTTTATATGCTACTTCAGCTTCAAGTATTCTATATGGGTTTTCTTCTTATATATATCATCCAACAGCAAAATTGTTTCTCCTCGGAGGAATAATTATCTGTTTAATTTTTATCAGACGACAGGCTATCACTCAATATCCATTAGTTAAACTTTCCCTATTCAAAAATACCGTTTTTGCCATGTCTAATCTTGCTGCCCTCATAAATTACAGTGCCACTTTTGGTATCTCTTTTGTTGTATCTTTGTACTTGCAAATAATTCGTGACTTTACTCCATTAAATACAGGCATGGTACTATTATTACAGCCTATAATGATGTCTCTTCTATCTCCAATTGCCGGTTCCCTATCTGATAAATATGAGCCACGTGTAATCTCATCTATTGGCATGTCTATTACTGCCTTTGGTTTATTTTTATTATCACTTATTAATGATAATTCTTCATTGTATTATATAGGAAGTGTATTACTATTTATTGGGATAGGCTTTGCTTTATTTTCCTCTCCTAATAACAATGCGATAATGAGTTCTGTCAGTAAAAATTTTTATGGCATAGCCTCTTCTATTTTGGCAGCAATGCGCATGTTTGGACAAACTACTAGTATGGCAATAGTCAATCTGCTTTTATCTATTTACACAACTGGTTCACTAATTTCAAGCTATAATAATAATTTATTAGCAGGTATAAAAATGGTTCTTTTCATCTTATCCATAATCTGCAGTATCGGTATTTTTTGTTCTATAGCACGTGGTAAAAAAAGTAATTAAAAATCTCTTGTAATATCTTGAGCTTAATGCTATAATTTTATAGTTAATAATAATTTAGACTGGTTTCAAAATTTATTTTTGAATCCCCTGCCCTTATAAAAGGGCCGATAGTCCAGAGAGGGAGGTGATTTCGTGAGAAAATACGAAGTCATATTTATTGTAAGACCAATGGAAGAAGAACAAACTAATGCCGTAATTGAAAAATTTTCTAATCTTGTTACTAATAATGGCGGTACCATCGATAATGAAGATCGCTGGGGCAAAAAGCGTCTTGCCTATGAAATAAAAGGCTGCATGGACGGATATTATTGTTTGTTTGATATCAGTGCTGAATCTAACTGTGCTGATGAAATTGATCGTGTAATGAAAATTACTGATGAAATATTAAAACATATGATTATCAGATTAGATGAAAAATGATTTATTTCAGGGGGAAAAACTATGAACAAAGTTATTTTAGCAGGACGGCTTGCAACTGATCCTGAAGTACGTTATACCCAGACTGGAAAAGCAGTAGCATCTTTTCGTCTGGCTGTAAATAAGCGTTTTTCTCGTGATCAGCAGAATACTGCTGACTTCTTCAATATTGTCGCATGGCAGAAACTTGCTGAAATATGCGGAAATAATTTAGTAAAGGGCAGTCAGATACTTGTTGACGGCCATTTACAAATACGCAGTTATGATGCACAAGACGGCTCTAAACGATATGTAACCGAAATAATCGCTAATGATATCGAATTTATGGGTTCACGTCCTGCTGGTGCTGGTACTAACATCGATACTTCCAATAAACCATCAGCTCCATCTTCAAATGCAGGTTCAGCTGCATCTTTTGGTTCGGAATTACCCCCTGATGAAGAAATCCCCTTTTAGTTAAGGATTATCCATTTCACTACAGTCTTTAAACAATATAGATGTAGTGAAATGAATCGTAAAACCGTGAAATTCACGGAACAGCCACAAAGGCAGCTTATTAAGTGGTAAAAATTTCATTATAGGAGGTACTTACATTGGTTAAACGTGATAGAGGCAGAAGGCCAAAAAGAAAAGTTTGCAGTTTCTGCGCAGATAAAGTAGAATCTATTGATTATAAAGATGTTGCAAAATTACGTCGTTTTATTACAGAACGTGGTAAAATTTTACCACGTCGTATTTCCGGTAATTGCGCACGCCATCAGCGTCAGGTAACATTAGCTATTAAACGTGCTCGTAATATTGCATTACTACCGTTTACTGCTGAATAAATAAAAAAGGATGCGGCAAAATGAGAAATCATTTTGCCGCATCTTTTTTATTTATAAAAAATTGCTTATCTGACTGTCAACACAGGGCAGTCCGCATGTGTAACCAAATATTGGCTCACACTTCCCATTATTATCTGCTTAATTGCTCCCAAGCCTCTACTGCCCATAACAATTAAATCAGCTTTACATTCCTTAGAATATTTTAAAATCATTTTAGCAGGATCACCAATCTTAAGAATATATTCTGTCCCTGATACATCACCAATAGTTTGTTTAGCTTTTTCCAGTACTTTTTTGCCTTGTTGATCTATATCCTCAGGAATATACGCATTAAGACTGAGCCGTTCGAATGCAGAAACAGCTGTATTTAAGTCAATAACATATAAAACAACAACTTTAGCCTTACTCAATCCTGCTAAATAGGCAGCTTCTCTCATAGCATGTTCCGAATGAACGGAACCGTCAATAGGTACTAAGATAGATTTTAATTCATTCATTGCCGCACCCTCTTTATTAAAATTTAGCAAAACATTTTATTTTTGTAATCTTTATATTTTATATTTCGATAAAATTCATTAAATTCCTTGTTTTATTTTTTCTTTGTATAAGTTGTATTTTTATTTCGCATGAAGTAAAATATATACTAAAAAATAATTTTATTATTTATGAATGATTCAACTGCTTGACACTAATACTATATTTTGTTAGACTAATTCTGCAGGGGTGCTCTTATGCTGAGAGGGCTTTGCCCAACCCTTTGAACCTGTTGGTTAATACCATTGTAGGGAAGCTGATAAAAGAAGGAAAAGTCTGCTTTTCTATAAAGCAGACTTTTTTTATTAACCAAAATCAATTATGCCATAAATGGCAGAAAAGAGGATACATATGTCATATAAAACTCAAATGGAAGCGGCAAAACAAGGCATAATTACCGACCAAATTGCCCTTGTTGCCAAAAAAGAAAATCGAACTGCTGATTGGATTAGAGAACGTGTTGCCAACGGAACCATAACTATACCAGCTAACATTCACCACAGCTCTCTTTCCGCCGAAGGAATAGGTGACGGCTTAAAAATTAAAATTAATGTAAACCTTGGTATATCAGGAGATGCCAAAAATTATGATCTTGAAATGGATAAAGTAAAAATGGCTGTTAAAATGGGCGCTGAATCTATCATGGACCTGTCAAATTATGGCAAGACACATGAATTTCGCGAAAAACTGATCGCATATTCTCCAGCCATGATCGGAACTGTTCCCATGTATGACGCCATAGGCTATCTGGAAAAGGATCTATTAAAAATGACTGCCGATGATTTTCTCCGTGTGCTAGAAGCACATGCTAAAGAAGGCGTAGATTTTATGACCATTCACGCCGGTATAAATCGCCGAGCTGTCGAAGGTTTCAAGCGCTCTGGCAGAAGAATGAATATCGTATCTCGCGGCGGTTCTCTTCTATTTGCCTGGATGCAAATGACCGGCAATGAAAACCCCTTCTTTGAACATTATGATAATGTTCTTGAAATACTGCGTGAACATGATGTCACTATATCCATTGGCGACTCTTTACGTCCCGGCTGTCTTGATGACTCCACTGATGCTGGACAAATTGGTGAATTAATTGAAATAGGCTATCTTACTGAGCGTGCTAGAAAAGCCGATGTACAGGTTTTAGTTGAAGGTCCTGGACATATGTCCATTGATGAAATTGCTGCTAATATGAAACTGCAGAAAAGACTGTGCCATAATGCCCCATTTTATGTATTAGGTCCATTAGTCACAGATATTGCCCCTGGATATGACCACATAACCTCTGCCATAGGCGGAGCCATTGCTGCTGCTAACGGTGCTAATTTTCTTTGTTATGTAACTCCTGCTGAACATTTAAGGCTGCCTGATCTCAATGATGTTCGTGATGGAATAATTGCCACTAAAATTGCTGCCCATGCTGCCGATATAGCTAACAAACTTCCCGGAGCAAGAAACCAGGATAACCGTATGGCTGATGCCCGTCACAACCTTGACTGGGATGCCATGTTCAAAGAGTCCATCGATCCTCAAAAGGCAAAACAATACTATGAAAGCACACCTCCATCAGAACGCCATACCTGCTCAATGTGCGGCAAAATGTGTGCCGTAAGAACTACGAACAAAATACTTGATGGCGAAAAAGTTCTTTTTTGCGATGAAAACAGGAACTGTGATAAATAACAATTTTTATATCTATGCCTGAGTTTAACAGTACCAAAGAAATTGCCAGATAAATAATACTAAAGCTCATATATAAGCGGCTTCTGCACTTCTAAAAGCAGAGGCTGCTTATTTTTATAATAAACTATCACTTAAAACTAATTCTTTTGTTTTTCTTGCTACACAATTATTTTTTCGTTACAATAAAAATAGTTATAGTGAGGTGAAAATTATGATGGATTTACATTGCCATACCCTGGCATCGGATGGACAGTATACGCCAACACAGCTCGTTTATGCCGCAAAAAAAGCGGGGATTTCAGTATTATCAATAACCGACCATGATACCATAGACGCTTTAGAAGAAGGAGTTCAAGCTGCTAAGCAATTAAATATTCTCTTTATTCCGGGCATAGAAATAAATGCCCGCGGCAAAAATATTCACATTTTAGGCTATAATATTAATTATAAATCGATTATTACCCATAAAATATGTAAACACAATAAATATCTGCGCCAAAAAAGAGCTGCACTGATCCTGACCTTTCTAAAACAATACGGTATCAATCTAAATTGGTCTGACATTGATAAATATGCCCAGCACAAAGTTTATGCCCGACCACATTTTGCCCGGGCAATGCTTGACCGCAAATATGTCAGTTCAACCAAAGAAGCCTTTGACAAATATCTTGATAACTCTGAGTTCCACAAAATAAAAGACCCACATCCAACAGTAAAAGATGCTGTTAAGATGATAAAAAAAATGCAGGGAATTCCCGTCTTGGCACATCCTATGCGACAGGGAAAAACCTTTGCTGAGCTGAACACATTTATTGACATATTAAAAAAAGCAGGACTGGCCGGACTTGAATGTTATCATAGTGAAAATACTATACAAGATACTGAGCTGTCATTATCTCTAGCCCATAAGCACTCGCTATTAATAACCGGTGGCAGTGATTTTCATGGCGAGAAAATCAAACCCAAAATTAAATTAGGAACTGGTATAAATAAAAATCTAAATTTTAATGATGAAAATTTAATACAAAAAATATTATTGACAAAACATTGATGCTCGTACCAACAGTAGGATTTTATAAATATCCCTTATCCCCTAGAAAATTTTCCTTCTCCAAAATCAATTAATAAAAACTTGACCAATCAAGCAGTATATATTAGAATATGATGGATATGGAAAAATATCATTTTTTATATCCATTAACATTCATTTGTCATCATCTGCCATGACTACAATGAGTGGATAAATAAAGGAGGCTAGTTTCTATTTTACTAAAAAGCTTTTTGCTTAGCGCTGGCTCTTATTAAGAGGACGAGGAAGAGGTTGTCGATAATTCAGCGGATGCCTCTCGGCCCTAATCCAGTCGATAAAATTTGTCAAAACCGCCGGGTAACCTGCGGCACAATACAAAGATTACGGATTGGCAGATACATCTTTAATAACTATCTTATTTTGGAGGTATCTTTATATGTGTGGTATTGTTGGTTATGTAGGGAATAAACAGGCTGAACCATTCTTAATTGATGGGCTTACCAAACTTGAATATCGTGGTTATGATTCAGCCGGTATTGCTGTCTTTGACGGCAATAAAATAAATTTAGAAAAATGCGTTGGACGTCTAGACGCTTTAAAACAAAAAATTAAAAACCATGAACCCAAAGGAACAATCGGCATTGGTCATACACGCTGGGCTACTCATGGCAGACCATCGGATGTAAATGCCCATCCCCATATGGACTGCAAAGGTGATTTTGCTGTAGTCCATAATGGTATTATCGAAAATTACATGAGCTTGAAAGAAGATCTGACAAAAAAAGGACATAAATTTTTGTCTGAAACAGATACTGAAGTTGTTGTTCACCTGCTAGAAGAATTATACGATGGTGACTTTGAAGGCTCTGTGCGCGAAGTTCTAAAGCGTATTGAAGGGTCCTATTCTCTCTTATTCATGTCAAGAAGAGATCCTGATGAACTCATTTGTACTAAAAAAGACAATCCTCTAGTAATAGGTTTGGGTGAAGGAGAAAATTTCGTTGCTTCCGATATTCCCGCTATTATCGGTTATACACGTCGTAATTATATAATTAATGACGGTGAAATAGCCGTTGTAAAAAAAGATTCTATCTGGATAACCAATCATGAAGGATTGCCAATAACTAAAAAAGTATTTGAAGTAAACTGGAATGCCGAAGCTGCTGAAAAGGGCGGTTACGAACATTTTATGCTTAAAGAAATACATGAACAACCTAAAGCTGTCCGTGATACTGTTACACCACGTATTGCCAAAGATAATTCCCATGTTATTCTCGACGAATTAAAATGGAATAAGGAATATCTTAACTCCTTCCATAAAATTTTCATCGTAGCCTGTGGTACAGCTTATCATGCCGGACTTGTCGGTAAGTATTATATTGAAAAACTGGCCCGTATATCAGTAGAAGTAGATATTGCCTCTGAATTCCGCTATCGTTCACCTATTGTTGACGAGCATACATTGGTAATAGCAATCAGTCAATCAGGTGAAACAAGTGATACACTGGCAGCATTAAAAGAAACCAAGCGTCTTGGTGCTAAAACCCTGGCCATTACCAATGTAGTAGGTTCATCGATTGCCCGTGATGCTGATGAAGTTATTTATACATGGGCCGGTCCAGAAATAGCAGTTGCCTCTACTAAAGCATATACAACTCAGCTAGTCACAATGTTCCTGCTTGCCATGTATATGGCTGATTTAAAAAAATGTATTTCAGCTGAACGTACAAAGTCACTTTTAACTCAGCTACGTGAACTACCCGATCAAATCAGCCGCACCCTTGAAGACCCTGAACCAATAAAAACTTTTGCCAAAAAATATGGTTTCAATGAAGATGTATTTTTTATTGGTCGTTCCCTTGATTATAATGTTGCTCTTGAAGGAGCATTAAAACTAAAAGAAATTTCCTATATACACGCAGAAGCTTACGCTGCCGGAGAATTGAAGCATGGCACATTAGCTCTTATTGTCAAGGGCGTTCCGGTAATTGCCCTTGCCACCCAGAAAAGCGTCTATGAAAAAACTATTAGCAACATCAAAGAAATTAAGGCACGTGACGCTGTTGTTATCGGCATAACTTCAGAAAACGATAATGATCTTATCAAATATGTAGATCATGTTATAAAAGTACCTTATACCGATGAATTGTTAATTCCACTTTTAACTGTTGTACCTTTACAGTTGCTAGCTTATTATGCAGCAATAACACGCGGCTGTGATGTTGATAAACCTCGTAACCTGGCAAAATCAGTAACAGTTGAATAAATAATATTGTTGATTATCTGTTAAGACTGCCATCCCATTGTGGCAGTCTTTTCTTGTTCTGACCCATATATTCAGCTCATAACACCAAATTTTTAGGAGGATTCTCATATGAAGGCTTTCATTTTTGACATGGATGGAGTAATAATAAACAGCGAACCCTTTCATAATAAAATTATTTCAGAAGTGCTTGCCAAATATAATATCTACCCAGCTGATGACTATTTAGCATCCCTATGCGGACTTACTATAAATAATATTTTTACTAAAATAAAACAAGATTTTACCCTTGACATCTCTATAAAAGATGCTGTCAAAATTTACGACAACCGCTTGTTGGAAGGTATACGAACTACGCCGTTAAAACCTATAGATGGTATTCCAGAATTACTCATAAATCTGTACAATGCCAATATTCCCGCAGCTGTTGCCTCATCTTCTCCCATTGAATTTATAAAAGCGAGTATTTCCAACCTTCATTTAAATAATTATTTCAGTTTCCTTTTGAGCGGCAATGAGGTAAAACATGGTAAACCAGCTCCTGATATATACATTGCTGCCGCTCAAAGACTTTCACTTAAACCTGCTGACTGTGTTGTTTTAGAAGATTCTAATAATGGTGCTGCTGCTGCAAAAGCCGCCGGCATGATATGCATTGGCTTTCAAAATCCCAGTAGTGGCAAGCAAGATTTAAGTATTACTGACATGATTGTCACTAATATTCAAGATATTGATATAAACAAATTATAATATACATTATTAATAAAAAGACTGCTGTACACCCTACATTAATTTCATAAGCACATATTCCACCACTTTTCTTAAAAAATAAGAAAAGTGGTGGAACATTGCACTTTATGAAGGCGAAGGGATTATATACAACAGTCTTTTTTTATTATTCAGTTTTGTCCTAAACAGATACATACTTATCTATATGACTTTCAATTGTATCTATGCAACTTATACCTTATAATAAAAATAACTTATAAGTTATTCGTTGACGATTGATTTGCTTCTAACTGATCATTAGGAGGCTGAAATTGAATAATACCATATTAAGTTCGCGAATAAAAAATATTATCCTTATTTTATGTGAACAAAAAAGTTTTATAACTATCAGGGAAATTGCCGAAAAATTAAATGTAAGTACAAAAACAATTACACGTGAGCTCATGAAAATAGATAAACTATTATCCAGTTATAACGTTGCATTGGATAAAAAACAGGGTGTAGGCATAGCTTTAAAATGCAGCAAAAAAACTATTGCCAAAATAAAAACTGCTTTTATCTCTGCACCAGAGCAGCTTATTTATCAACCACAAGAAAGATACTCTTTTCTGACAGCACGCTTATTGCAAAATCAACAGCCCATAAAATTATTTGAGCTGGCCTCAGAACTAAATGTTGCAGAAAGCACAATAAGTACCGACCTGGATAAATTGGAAAAATGGTTTATAAGCCATGAGTTATCACTCATTCGCAAACCTGGATTAGGTGTTTATGTAAGCGGTTCAGAAAAAAATATCCGCAAAGCCATTTTGCATTATATTTACGAAAATATAAACGAAACTGACTTAATAGAAATTCTACATGATACCCTGTCCAATGGCCCAACAGAAAAAAGTTCCCTTATCACGTCTTCCCAGCGGCTGCTGCATCTTGTAGATACTCAAATTATATACAAACTGGAAACTGTTATTCATCATGTAGAAGCTGCTGCTAGATTTAAACTATCAGATAATGCTTATGCTGGACTTTTAATTCATCTGGCTTTAGCCATTCAACGAATGCGACAAAATGAGAAAATTACTTTTGATGATAAATTTTTCAAAGAAATCTCTAATAAACATGAATTTTCTATCAGTAAGCAACTTGCCCAGGAAATTGAAAAAGTATTTGACATCAATATACCCGATGCCGAAATTGGTTATATTGCTATGCATCTCATGGGTACACGAAATCAATATTATACAGGCAGCACCACATTTATTCCCAATTTCCAGCTTGTACAGATAGCAAAAAAAATAATAAAAATTGCTCAAATCGAAACAGGCCAATTGCTCGATAATAATGAAAAATTATTGATAGGTCTTGTTAATCACTTAGGGCCATCCATAAGTAGGCTGCAAATGGGTATGGAAATAAGAAATCCTCTTCTAAATGACATAAAAAAAGAATATGCGTCTTTAATGGACGTAAGCAAAATTTGCTGCAATGTTTTACATTCTATAGTAAAAGGCCCCATCCCAGAGTCAGAAATAGCTTATATTGCTATGCATCTGGGTGCTGCATTAGAAAATATAACACTGAAGCCAAATGATAAATATCATGCAGCAATTGCTTGTCCCACTGGTCTTGGCTCTTCAAAACTTTTAGCCTCGCGTATAAAACATGAATTTCCTAATATCCAAATTATTGATATAATTTCAGCATTGCGTCTTACTTCAAATGCTGAGGTTAATACCCAAATTGATTTCATCATTTCTACTGTTCCCATTCCCAATGCAGAAATCCCAGTAATTACTGTTAATCCTTTATTAAAGAATACTGATATTACAACGATAAATACTTTTTTAACTAATTTCAAGCGAAAAACCAAAAAGAAACTCACAGTAGCAAAAAAAAGTCTTTCTTTTAAAGAACAACTTTTACATTTAATTTATTATCAAAAAGCTATCTTAAACATATTAGATAATTTCATATTCCTAAATATTAACAATATTACCTCAATAAATGACATTATAAATGTAATAAGCACAAATATCCATGATGTAAAAGCTTCTCCTAATATCATAACAAAGGATCTTACTGCAAGAGAAGATTATGGGCATACTGTTTTACAGAAACAAAAAATCATTCTTCTGCACTGCCGCAGCAGTGTTGAATCTGCCCATTTTGCTATTATCCGTTTCAATGATAGCACACTTGAACTTGAGTCTGATTGTCACACTAAATTCATCGCTGCTGTAGTCATGATAATTCCCCATCATTGTACACCAGAACTTCCCGAAACAATGGGTAGTATTACAGAAGCTCTTATTGAAAACTGGTTATTATCTTCAACTATAGCCAACAATAATAAAACAGAAATAAAATATACTTTAGAAAATATTCTAAAAAATTTTTTAAAAGAAAAAATTAATACATTGATAAACTAAAATTAATTTTCAGTTTATCATGAAGAATACTGTATTTAATGGGAAACTTTTTATTTATCTTATAATCACTATTCTTACAATTAATTTGCAGGTTTTTACAGGAAAGTTTTAATAATTATATAATTTTATGGAGGTACGACACTATGAATGAAAACACAAATGCCAGTAACATTCAGGAAAAAGTCCAGGTATTCGGTCGTTTTCTAAGCGGTATGGTAATGCCCAACATAGGTGCATTCATTGCCTGGGGGCTTTTAACCGCCTTATTTATTCCTACCGGCTGGCTACCAAATGCCTATCTAGCTAAAGCTAGCGGTCCAATGGTTCAATGGCTGATTCCTCTTTTGATAGCCTATAGCGGAGGCCGGGCTGTCTATGGGCACCGCGGCGGCGTTGTCGGAGCAATCTCTACTGCTGGTGTTATAGCTGGTGCTAGTATTCCAATGTTTCTGGGAGCTATGATAATGGGTCCGTTTGGCGGCTGGTGTATCAAAAAGTTTGATGATGCATTTCAAAAGAGTATCCCCGCTGGTTTTGAAATGCTGGTAAATAACTTTTCCGCTGGTATCTTAGGCGCTATTCTGGCTGTACTGGCTTACGTAGTCATTGGGCCCGTAGTTATTGGTCTTAATAACATTCTGCGTTCGGCTGTTGAATTTCTTGTAAAAGTCGATTTAATTCCACTCGTATCAATACTCGTCGAACCGGGCAAAATTCTCTTCTTAAATAATGCCATTAATCATGGTATATTTACACCTATTGGAATCCAAGAATCACAACATTTCGGTAAATCATTGTTTTTCCTTATTGAAGCAAATCCTGGCCCAGGACTCGGTGTACTGCTCGCTTTCTGTCTATTTGGTAAAGGTGCTGCCAAGGGTTCTGCACCCGGTGCCGTGATCATACATTTTCTAGGCGGCATACATGAAATTTATTTTCCATATATTTTAATGAAACCATTGCTCCTTTTAGCCTTGATTCCCGCTGGAATGTGCGGTGTATTTACCCTTCATCTTTTACATGGCGGTCTCATCGCCCCTGCTTCTCCAGGGAGTATATTTGCCGTATTGGCAATGACTCCTAAAGGAGCTTTTGCAGCTAATATTGCCGCTGTAACCATTGCCGCAATTGTTTCCTTTGTAATAGCTTCTATAATATTAAAAGCTTCCAAAAATGATGATAGTGATGAATCACTAAAAGCAGCTCAATCTGATATGAAATCAATGAAAAATCTTGGTAAAACTACTTCTGGTAATGTAGTATCTGGTTCTGAAATAAGAAAAATCATCTATGCCTGTGACGCTGGAATGGGATCATCAGCTATGGGAGCCAGTGCTCTGCGTAATAAATTTAAAAAAGCTGGCTTCAGCAATATTGCTATAACCAATTGTGCTATCGAAGATATCCCGGCTGATGCCCAGATCGTCGTATCACATGAAAAATTAGCTGAACGTGCTGAAAAAGCATCACCACAAGCTGAGCATATTTTTGTTACAGATTTTTTGCAAAATAATGTTTTTGATATTTTAGCTGAACGCATCAAAAAAAGTTCCCATAATAAAATTTTAGATACTCCAGTAGAAGAACCAGCTAATTTTACATTTAACAAAAATATCCTAAAAATTTCTAACATCAAAACTGGTCTTAAAAGCATCTCTAAAGAAACTGCTATAAAAATGGCCGGACAAATTCTTGTTGACGGTAATTACGTAAATAAAAATTATATAGATGCCATGCTGCGGCGTGAACAGCAGGTAAGCACCTATATTGGCAAAGGTGTTGCCATCCCTCATGGTGACAATGCTGCTAAAAGTGATATAAAAGCATCTGGCTTGTGCATATTGCAATTTCCTGATGGCATAAAATTTGCTGATAAAACAGCTTATATTCTCATCGGTATTGCCGGTATTGGTAATGAACACTTAACTATATTATCAAATATTGCTACGATGCTTGATGAAAATGAAAATGCTGTTGAAATCTTAAAAAATGCTAAAACAGCACAGGAAATTTACGATTTATTTATAAAATAATCAACGAGGCTGCCGTATATAACCATTTTTATTTATAAATATGTATTTTTACCTTTTGTCATCCTAAAAAGGTAAAAGCGTATTAATATGCCTTGCATTTTTATCAACTTAAACTACTGTTTATGCGGCAGTCCCATCTAAGCTAACAGCAGATAATAATACAAATAATCTGCATTAATATTTTAGGAGGAATTTATAGTGAAAGCTGTACATTTTGGTGCTGGTAATATCGGCCGTGGATTCATAGGTGAATTATTGCATAATTCAGGATTTGAAATTACATTTATCGAAGTTGACAAACACACCGTAGATTATATCAACAAAAATAACAATTATACCATTTATATAATAAATGATAATTATCGCAAAGAACTCATTGACAATGTATGTGCTGTTTCTCCTATAACCGATGAACCTAAGGCCATTGAAGCTATCGTCAACGCTGATATAATTACAACATCTGTTTGTGTAGATAATCTGCCCAAAATAGCTTCTACTTTAGCCAAAGGACTCAAACAGCGTCTTTCCCAAAACAAGGAAAAAGTAAATATCCTATCTTGTGAAAATGCATTTTATGCTACTGATATGCTGAAAAAAGCCTTAATGGAATGTAAATCATCTCTTACAGAAAAAGAACTTGACTCTATTGGCTGCTTTCCCAATGTTGCCGTTGATCGCATTGCATTAAGTACCGAACAAGATGGCATCCGCATTCCTCAGATCGAAACATCATTTGAATTAGTCATTGAAAAAAATAAGCTCAAAGATCCTGCCAGCCAGCCGATAAAAGGTGCTGAATATGCTGAAAATCTGGGAATGTATCTTGAAAGAAAACTCTATGTATTTAATTGCGGCCATGCCACTGCCGCCTACCTTGGTTACTACAAAAAACTGCCAACCATTTATGATGCCTTAAATGACAAAGATATTTATGCCAGTGTCATAAATACTATGCGTGAATCAGCTGCTATGATGACTAAAAAATTCACCTTCACTATGGATGAATTAGAAACATTTATCCAAAAAATTCTAAAACGTATTTCTTTAAAAGAACTACATGACGAAGTAGTACGTGTTGGCCGCTCTCCTATAAGAAAACTTGGGCGCAGGGATCGCCTAGTAGGTCCCGCCGTATTAGCACAAGAATATGGTCTAAAAAATGATTACCTGGCAAAAGCTATCGCTTCCGGTTATCATTTTGACTATGAAAAAGATGAACAGGCTGTAGAAATACAATTATTTATTAAAAATAATGGCATAGAAAAAGCTGTAGAAAAATATTCTGCTATTACTTCCAATGACCCTTTATTTGCTAAAATAATAACAAATTACAAAAACATGCAGTAACTACTAATAATAAGCAATTTAACTACATCTTGCATATAACAAGACTGCGCTGTATAATTAAAATTATATTTATAGTGCGAAGGGATTTGATATTGTTATGATGAGTGATTCTATGCGTGAAATGCTTGACTTAAAGGCAACTGCTCAAATAGTAAATGGTGTCCATAATGATAATGCTGATGCTTATCGGATACGTCTGCAAAAGGAAATGGCTGCCATTCCTGAATATGCATATTTGAATTCATTGTGTATGGAAGATTTTAAAACATTAGATGATTTATATGCTGCTATAGCCACAATAAAAACAAAGGATGAATTAGAAGCTAAAATCATTCGTACTCCAGAAGTACAAAAAGGCACCTTTCGTCGTATTTGGGAGCAATTTCCCAAAACTGCTTAATAAGGTTAATATAGTAAAAGCCCTGCAATTAATTAAATTGCAGGGCTTTTACTATATTAACCTTATTACAAAATAAGCATTGCATCACCAAAACTAAAAAATCTATACCGTTCCTGTACAGCAATATTATACGCCTTCAAAACAAATTCTCTGCCCGCAAAAGCACTTATAAGCATAATAAGTGTGGACTTCGGTAAATGAAAGTTTGTTATAATACCATCTACTATCTTAAATTTATATCCAGGATATATAAAAATTCCTGTTTCGCCGCTTTTTGCCGGTAAAGTCCCATCTTCAAACGCTGCTGATTCCAAAGTACGTATAGACGTTGTCCCGACAGCAATTATTCTGCTGCCCCGTTTCTTAGCCGCTGTTATCCGCTGGGCAGTCTGTTCATCTATATGAAAATATTCCGTATGCATGACATGATCTTCAATATTTTTTTCATTTACCGGTCTGAAAGTTCCCAGTCCCACATGCAGTGTAATAAACTCCAGATTAACACCCCTATCTTTTAGTTCCTGCAACAATTCCTTCGTAAAATGCAATCCCGCTGTAGGAGCAGCAGCCGAGCCATTTTCTTTAGCATATACTGTCTGATATCGTTCCTTATCCTTGAGTTTTTCGTGTATATACGGTGGTAGTGGTGTCTGACCCAATCGGTCAAGAATTTCTTCCCAAATACCTTTATAGAAAAACTCTACTACTCTTCCTCCGAAATCTGTATGTTCCTTTATCGTACAAGTAAGTTCATCCCCAAACTTTATACAATCGCCAATACGCGCTTTTTTCCCTGGTTTTACAAGTGTTTCCCATCTATTTCCATTTAGGCGGCGCAATAGAAAGACTTCCACCTTTCCGCCGGTTTCAGCACGATGACCTATCAATCGTGCCGGTATCACACGTGTATTATTAAAAACTAGTGTATCTCCTGGTTTTAATAAACTTTTTATATTAAAAAAATGTTCATGCCCAATTGATTGTTCCTGCCGATTTAATACCATTAAACGTGAATGATCACGTTTTTCTGCCGGAGTCTGGGCAATAAGCTCTTCTGGTAAATCATAATCAAAATCCGTCAATAACATAAATTTCTCTTCAATCTCCTTTTATTATTTATACATATTCCCAATAGAAACATCTGTATAATAAGTATATATTATCTTTTGGTAATCATATCCTTTATCAGCAAGGGCTTTAGCCCCCCACTGTGACATACCCACACGATGACCCGCACCATATCCATCAATAAGCACCAGTTCCCCTCCATGGCCTGTTATACGGTGAATACTTTTAGGCCCTGTTATTGAATTAGGCACTTGATAGTCCGGCAGAGCAACAGCTATATCCTTACCATAACCCGAATACTTATCAATAGTAACTTTTAACTTCTTTGGTGACTGCACTATTACTGATATAGCAAATTTACTGCTTTTTAAGCCCAAAAGGTGTCGAACCTCGCGGCCTGTCAATTTAACAGTATCCTTATCTCCGGTAAATATTACAGTTTTAACCGCTCCTGCCGGGCTTCTATCTTCACTCCCACTGCCAAAAGCAGACAAAGTGACTGATTTTATTTTGCCTATATCGTAACCGTTTCTAGCCAATTTTTCTGATAAATTTTCTGGTGTCATTTTTATTTGCCAATGATAATCAGGTGATTTCTGATCATAATCCGTAACTGACTTTAAATAAGGAACAGGTGTCCCCCAAATATCTCTGCTGCTTTCCGTTTTTCCCCCAGAACTTGCATGAAAAGCTGCGAAAATAGGTTTATGTTCATAAAAAATAACTTTTCCTCTTGTTTCATCAACAGCTTGTTTTGCAATTTCATTTTCTACACCGCTGCCACCATAAATCTGGCAATGTATCATAGCACATACATCAAAGCCTTCATTTTCATGGCGATGCATACTGTATAGAGCATATGTTCTCGCTGCTACAGCTTGTGCCTTCAAAGCCGCCATTGGCCAGGAAGATGGCATTTCCTGCGGTACTACACTATATAAATACTGCTCCAATGGTAGATAATTTATCACTGTCATTCCCTTAACTGCTCTTTTTATTAGAATTATCCCACGATATGTTTTTCCATTAACCTGCGTACGGGATTCCTTTTCAACAGAAGATATACTAATTACCATACTTTTAACAGGCAGCTTATTGATATATAAACGATTATTTTTTTGCGTGATCAATACTTTATCACCCGCATCAAATTTGCCATACACATCATTAGTTCCCGGATCTTTTATTGTAAACACTGCATTATTCGAAACCAGTACACTAGATTGGTTAATCCAAATTCCCACCCGAATATTAGGTTCTGCTGCCGATACTGTTAAACTACTGGCAGCGGTTATCACAAAAGCCACCACCATTACAACATATTTTCTATAATCCATGTTTTAGTCCCCTTTATCATACTCCCCATCAAAACCTTTTAATTCTTATACTATGTATTTACTGAATCACATCATTATACCTATTTTTTCCCATGTCTAACAAATTTATTATTTCTATTCTGTTCAGACTCTGCCCCCTTATTCCTATCCCGCCAACCAAAATATATATACGCAAAAAATGCTATTATAAACGCAATTATGCTTGTCATTTGCGCCGAAGTACACAATCCAAAAACAGGTTCACTATAATCACCACGAAGGAATTCCAGAAAAAATCTAGCTACCGAATAAAGCATTACATAAAGGGTAAATGCTTGTCCTCTGCCATGTTTGAATGAGCGATAAATCAAAAGCAGCGCAAAAATAACAATATCCAACTGCCCTTCCCATACTTCAGCCGGCCATAAAGGCTGATTGCCATATACCTGATGAGCCAATGTTGTTACCGGATAAATCAAGCCAAACCCTGTACCGGTAGGCGCTCCAAATGCATCACCATTTAAGAGGTTGGCACATCTTCCTATAGCCTGACCTAAAATTATTGCCGGAGCCAGGATATCAGCTAATGCCAGCACATCTATTTTATGCTTTTTAGCATACAATATTCCAACAATAGTACCTAAAAAAACACCGCCTTGTATTGCCATACCACCCTGCCATACATTAAATATCTGTGTAATATGATGTCCGTAATAATCCCAGTCAAAAAAGAAAACATCCCATAATCTTGCCCCTAGAATACCCGCCAGACCGCAATATATTCCCATATCAACAATATACATATGCCATCTGCCATCTTGTTTAGCTAAAAAATAACCAACACCAACTGCGAGAATTATACTCAACGATAAAACTAACCCATATGATCTTATCGGAAAGCTGCCAATATAAAATAAATATTGGTGCATCTATTATCATCTCCATTCATATTTCCAATGACATTCATTACTGATATTGTGTACAGACTTCTTATGGTATTAAATATCATTGAAAATCAGCCACATAATCTCAGCATCTTCATTATTATTAAGATAATAATGCGGACGCCGTCCCACACTTTTAAAACCAAACTTTTTATATAAACTTATTGCTTTTTCATTAGAAGGTCTAACTTCCAAAGTCATAGAGTCTATAGCCCTTTTTTTTACTACAGAAATAATGTTCTTTATCATTAAGGAAGCTATACCCTTGCCTCTATACTCAGGTATTAAGGCTACATTTGTTATATGTCCCTCATTAAATATAAGCCAGACACCCACATAGCCAACAACTTTTTCGCGATCCATACTCTTGTCCACAGCCAATAAATAATATGCATCTTTTTTAGCCGCTTCCTCCCAAAAAGCTTTCCGCGACCACGGCATTGCAAAACATGCCTTTTCCACCAATTCTACCGCCCCGGCATCTGACGGCTGCATTTGCCTGAATATCATGTTCATATTATTCTTCTCTATGATGTTTCTCCCACAGTTCTTCCGCTTCCGAGCGTCTTATATACAGCGGTTCCATGTTCATTACATTACTCACCTCTCCCCTTTTCAGCTTTTCCAAGCCGGCAAAGGCAGTATTTGCAGCACATGGCATCACACGATACGGTGGAGCAACAACTGTATTACTACAATTAAGAAAAACATCCTGTTTTTTTTGTACTATATCTCCCATTGCGATTACCTGCTTATCTCTGCTTTCGCACTTTTGTACAGCTTCAGGCAGAGAAAGTACCTGCATATTTTCTACACATTGCAGTATTCCGCTACACCAATTATAAATAGCGAAATAAACATTGTTCTTCTGTGCATCAATGAATACCGCACTGTACAGATTATCCACAGGATAATGATAAGCCAGCACTTCTCCAATATCCACACCAATTATCGGGATTTTCAACGTATAAGCCATCATTTTCGCCGCTGCTAATCCGATTCTAAGTCCTGTAAAAGAACCCGGTCCCACATTCACAGCAATAGCGGTCAATTGTGTTTTATCTACATGCGCAATTTTCAGCGCACTTATTATATGGCCCATCAATACTTCCGATTGTGGTTTTTTCAGCTGCATAGTAACCTCTGACAACAATCTGTTTTCCACGGCCACAGCCGCACTTGACACCATTGTTGCTGCATCTATCGCAAGAATTGGCATAATTTTCTCAGCTCCTCATAAGCAGTAAAATACTTTTTCCCATTCAGCGTTATTATTATTTTCCGTCTGTTATTTTCCTGAGCATATATCTTTATATATAAATTATCTTCGGGCATTGCAGTTAAAAACCTATCCGGCCATTCGATAATTATTATATCCCCATCTTCCTGTGTATATTCATAAAAACCAATTTCCTCAAGATCTTCCTCACTATTTAAGCGATACAAATCAAAATGATATATAATTTTATCTCCCTCATATACATTCATAAGATTAAAGGTAGGACTTGCAGCATCAGTAATATGCAGAAAACCTGCCAATCCTTGTGTAAGAGTAGTCTTACCTGTTCCTAAATCGCCCTCCATACATATGACAATACCATTTCGTCCCGCTTTTGCCAGTAAAGCACCCAGCTGCTTGGTCTGTGCTGCTGAAGCCGTATATAAACTAAAATTTTTTTCTTCCATAAAGCACCTATCACTATTAAATTTATTGCAGATAACGCCGCTTTATCTTAAAACAACTATTATCCTTACTATAAAGTTATTCTGATTACAACCCTTAGTTTACTAATTATATCATAATATAAATAGAATTTCATAACATCACCAACACAGTAAATATATGATTTATAATAAATTATACAAAGTATACATGAATACACTTTGTATAATGGCAGGAATAAAAAGAAATATCCCGAAGTTAATAATTTCACAATTAGTTTAGAGCTATATCCTGAAAATAAAACTGCTTATAATTATAATTGTGTTTATGCTAATGCAGTTATATCTATTATTTATATGATAACTAATACTATATTTATTAAATTTGGGGGTAATTATTTTGACTACAAGTATGGCTGCTTCTCACTCAGTAGGAAAAGTAGCAAAAGATGTTATTTTCGGCGCAAGTGCCGCTTGTAAAGAGGCTGTTGCCAAATACGGCAGCGAAAAAGTAACCAATGCCACAATTGGAGCAATAATGGATGATAATGGGAACCTGGCATGTATTCCTATCGTTGAAAAAGTTTTACGGACCTTGCCAATAAATGATCTCATCTCTTATGCTCCCATTTCTGGTGTCCCGGAATATCTAGATATGACTACCGCACTTTCTTTTGGGGATCATCGGCCTGATGGATATACTGCAGCAGTTGCTACAGCAGGCGGGACAGGTGGCATACACCATACCATTTGGAATTATACAGAAGCAGGTGACAGCGTCCTGACTTCCGACTGGTTCTGGGGAACATATAACATGCTGTGCCGTGAAGCAGGCAGAAAACTCGTAACATATCCCCTGTTTGATGAAAAACAAAATTTCAACATAGCCGGTTTTACCGATAAAGTAGACCATCTTATGTCCAAGCAGGATTCACTGCTGATCATAATTAACACTCCGGCCCATAATCCAACCGGCTACAGTCTAAGCGAAACAGACTGGGAAAATGTTCTTGCTGTATGTAAAAGACATGCCAAGACTACTGGCAAAAAAATCACCATTATGGTCGATATCGCTTATATTGATTATGCTGGTGAAAAAAATGAAACCCGCCGTTTTATGGAACAGTTTTCTAACCTGCCTGATAATATACTGACTATTTTTACTTTTAGTATGTCAAAAGGTTATACAGTATATGGACAGAGATGCGGCTCAATGATCGGCTTATCCTCTTCCAAAGAAATAATTACTGAATTCGCTAACATAAATAAATATAGCAGCCGGGCTACATGGTCAAACATTAATCATGGTGCCATGGCACTTCTTGTCGCTATTAACAAGGATAAAACTCTGCAGAAAGAATTTGAAAAAGAACGGGATGCTCTTTATCAGATGACTCGCTGCCGTGGTGCCATCTTCATGGAAGAAGCAAATGCCTGCCGACTGAATGCTTTACCTTATAAGGCAGGATTTTTCTTATCTATACCAGCAAAAGATTCTGCTGCTGTATGCAATAAAATGCATGACGATCTCATTTTTGCCGTTCCGTTAAAAGCAGGCGTACGCATTGCCGTATGTTCCGTTCCTACCACCAAAATGAAAGGAATGGCTCAAAAAGTATTAAATGCTGTAAATGCTGTAGAATAATATCAGTTAAATTTCTCTTAATATAAAACACCTCGAAATTCCCACTGTTTTAATACGGACAGGAAGTTTGAGGTGTTTTATTTATATTTATGTTTATTTTTCTTCTATTCTTCTGCGCAGCTTTTCTAAGTGCGGAAGAAGCTTTATGTCCAGCTTATCAATTAATTCTTCCAACTCATGTGAATCAAAATCATAACTTACCTCAGGTATGTCAAAAACACGACTTTCCCCAAAAAATTCATCACGAAATACATTATAATAAATTATAAAATTACTTTTATTTAAGAAATCACTATAGTCAAAGATAATATACGAGCCATTTATCACCCGTACCGGTTCATTGGGTTTTATAAACAACTCAAAACCTTTCGACACAGCTGGCAGCTTTTTTCGGTAATCCCACTGCATAACTTTCTTGTCATGTACAATAGACGAAATATGTTTCGGATTAAAAACTGCCATGTCAAGTAATAAATTATTACAACGGCTTTCTAATATTTTCTGAAAATCCTCTAATCGGGCATATATGTATTCAATCACACAAAACTCCGTAAGGCCTATACGCATACGTAATTTATATTCACTCGTTTCCTCATGGTAATAAATTGTTATACTGCGATGCGCCTCATCATTTTCATAGCGATATAAATCCAACATATCTCCTTTTTCCCGCATAAGACGTACCAGCCTAAATCCATGGCATTCTTCCGGAAGTTCCTTCATATATTCCCAATTTTCCACTTCGGCAGTGATTTTGTCTTTTATTTCTTTCTTCATCTTATCACCGCTATAACTCTAAATTTATTTTCCCGTACGACCGCGCTTCGTCATCGGTACATTATTCTTGCAGAGCGGGCAGTCTTCCGGTTTATAAGTTTTTACATCCAAACTAAGCAGGGCCTTATGTGGTACTTCACCAAAATCAGCTTTACCCCCACTTCTATCAACAAGCAGGCCTATTCCCACCGGTATTGCACCTTCACTCTTTACAACGTCAACTACCTCTTTAACTGAGCCGCCCGTGGTAACTATATCTTCCACTATAAGGACTCTTTCTCCCTTTGACAGCGCAAAACCACGGCGAAAAGCCATTTTCCCATCAACACGTTCAGTAAAAATAGCCCGCGTTCCCAAAGCTTTTCCCACTTCATGTGCCAGCAAAATACCACCTGTCATTGGTCCCACTACAGTATTAATATTCTTATCAGCAAAATATTTTGCCAATTCTTTGCACAGTGCTTCTGTATATTCAGGATGCTGCAATACATTAAATTTTTCCACATACATAGGACTATGCAGACCAGACGTCAATAAAAAATGCCCTTCCATTATTGCCTTTGTTTTTATCAATAATTCTTTTACTTCCTGCTCAGTCATTATCTTATCTCCCCCACATTGTTTGTTCTAAATTATATCATTCACCAATATTTTTGTCATGCTGTAATCCCAATTTATCTGTTGCCATTATACCAATGCCATATACAAAGGAACACTATTATTATCCATACCACACTTCCTGCTACTATTCCCCCAGTTCCTAGCAAAGGAAGTACCATTCCCAATAAGCTCAAAATAAATATCACTATCGGCAGCTGCCATATTTCATGTTGTGATAAAACATTAATAGAAATCGTGGAAAAATTCACCGTATTCATTATAGATGCCGACCGTTTCCACCAGGCAATAAAGCCTGACAAAATAACGACTATCGTTGCAATATCTAAAGTAGCCCAAATCATTTTCAATACCAGTGAATTATGATTATGCACATGTAGATCAATTATATACGCTGCAAAAGAAAGATATGAAGGAAGCGATTGTGTAAAGTCTTTTATTTTTCCATTGTTATCAGTCCCGAGCAAAACTACCTGCCCTACAAAAGAATGATTGCTATCTTTTGCCTGCGTCAGATAAAAAACATATTTATTATCATTAAATGATTTATCTGGCATGTCCACTGATAAAATATTTTTCTGTGGATACTTCTTATCTATAAAATCTACTGCCTGTGGTAAAGGAAGTACAGCTGCATGCAAATTATGCGGCATATTCTCAGCCGCAGCCTGTTTAGTATCCTTAATATAGTATCCATATCCCATTGTAAATACTATTATCATTATGCCGCTCAAACATAATACCGCCGCCCATACAGCTGTTGCAATACCCAAAAACTTATGCCAGCCGAACCAACTGGCAGCACTAGTTCTTTTATCTATTTGCGCAAAATTGGTTCTTTTCATAAAAGGCGCGTACAGCACAATCCCAGAAATTATACAAATTAAACTTAATAAGCACATAATTCCCAAAAATATCATCCCATCGTGTCCCAGCCCCATACGCACATGCAGTACATGCATGTCATGCATAAAACCAGACAGAGCGGGATATTTTACCTTTTCCTTATGCCAATGATAAATTGTATGATCCTGCGGATAAAAAGAAATCTGGTTTCCGCCCATACTCAACCGGGCTTCAGGATTATTCCTGCTGTTTCTGCCTTGTATCCGGTAAAGTATCCTGCCATCTTCCGGTTGCACTGACACAGATCTTAAACGCTGCTTAGGATATTGTGTCATTATCATTTTTTCGCCCTCAGGTACCTGCTGCCAAACAGCTTTATAAGTCATTGCCGCATGAGCATAGTCAGCCTGTCCTAAATTATAATTATGTATTTCCTTCTTAAATATTAATGGTAGTCCCGTTATACATAAAAGCAAAAAAAATATCAAACAAATACAGCTTATCCATTTATGGATTTTATACCAATATACCAAATATATCCACTCCTTATAAATGATGACTATTTATTGAGTTTTCCATGCTGCCTTATAATCTTTTCAGCAGCTTTCATCTATAACTGAACCTACCACGACTAAAGTCGCAGGGCTCCTGCTTCGCGGATAGTTGCGCCAAAAGCACATCTTACATCAAAGAAAATCCCGCCTGCTGGCTCAGTTCATACAATTTATGCAATGGTAATCCCACTACATTAGAATAAGATCCATTTATCGCTTTTATAAAAACCGCACTCTTACCTTGTACCGCGTAGGCCCCAGCCTTATCCATCGGCTCACCTGTCTTAATGTATGATTTTATTTCCATATCAGTCATATCTGCCATACTTACTTCAGTAACAACAAAATCCTGCCACATTTTACCATTACAGACCAAGGACAGTCCCGTATAAACAAGATGCTTTTTTCCTGCTAATGTTCTAATCATCCTAAAAGCATCATCTTCATCCTGCGGTTTGCCATAAATAACACCATTGACTGCTACAATAGTATCTGCTCCTATTATCAGCGCATCTTTGTGCTTGACTGCTATATCCTGTGCCTTTATTAAAGAGTTCTTCAGGACTACCTTTTCAGGTAGTCCTGCTTTTACTTCTTCAACATGCGCTGTTTCACAGCAGAATTTGCAGTCTATCTGCTCTAACAATTCCCTACGGCGTGGTGAACCTGAAGCTAATATAATCATCGTAGATTACTCCTGTTATCCTATATCTTTAATTTCCTTCAATATATTGTCAGCAGCTTCCTTTGGGTCAGCAGCGGCATAGATAGGCCGACCGACAACTAGCTGACTGGCACCATTTCTCAAGGCCTGCGCTGGTGTAGCAATACGGCTTTGATCATCAGCTGCAGTTCCTGCCGGGCGAACCCCAGGTGTCACTATCATAAAATCATTCCCGCAAACTTCACGTATTAATCCTGCCTCCCCGGGAGAAGCCACCACACCATCAAGTCCGGCTTTTTGGGCTAATTTGGCCAAGCGCACCACTTGTTCTTTTATTGATGCAGTCATTCCCAATCCCAGCCAATCTGCTTCATTAATACTGGTCAATACTGTTACACCTATCAACTTGGGTGCAATAATTCCCATTTTTTCTGCTTCCTCATGAATACGGACGGCTGCTTTATGCATCATAGTAAAGCCGCCTGACGTATGCACATTAAAAATATCCACACCCAATTTCATCAGTGAAACCAAACCTTCTGCTACCGTATTGGGTATATCATGCAATTTTAAATCAAGAAATATTTTCTTGTTTTTTTCTTTTAAATAGACAATTATCTGCGGTCCAACAGCATAAAACAGCTCCATACCCACTTTATAAAAGACTACGCTATCTTCTAACTTTTCTATCAAGGTCTTTGCTTCATTAAATGTTCCCACGTCAAGTGCTGCAATGAGTCTATCATCAATCATCCAAAAATCTCCTTATAATAATATTGAATAAACTTTATCTTAACAAAAATCTTAATTATTTTCCTACTCATTATAACATAGGGCACATTACTCTGCACCCAGCTTTACACTTAAACCTTTAAGAACTATAATTACTGATATATTATATACAAAGATAATATAATAATTATTAATACCCGCCCTTGATTCTCCGGTAACAAAATACCTATATAATAATATACAATTTTAAGGAGCTGACTTATATGTCAAAAGAAAAAGTATGCGTTTTCAGTTATCGTGATTTCGATGAAGCTGAATATTTTCAAAAATTAAGCCGTGAATTAAATATTGAGCTTATCATTTGCCGCGACGGCCTGACACTCGAAAACATTGATATAGTCAAGGGTTGCCGGTATATAAGTATTATAACCACACCAATTGACAATGTATTAATGAAGGAGCTTCATGACCGCGGAGTAAAAATGGTTTCCACTCGTTCTATTGGATTTGACCACATAAATCTAAAATCTGCTGCTCAATATAATATGCACATATGCCATGCCTCATATTCAACCAACGGTGTAGCCGATTATGCCATAATGCTTATGATGATGGCTTCTCGTAATATGAAACGTATTTTGCAGCGTGCTGATATCCAGGATTTCTCTCTTCCCGGCCTGCAAGGACGGGAATTTCCAAAGCTAACAATCGGCATTATTGGTGCCGGGCGCATAGGTCAAACAGTAATAAAACACTTATCAGGATTTGGCAATCCAATATTGGTCTACGATAAATATCAAGTCGATGAAGTAAAAAAACATGCCCATTATGTTGATTATGATGAACTTATTTCCCAGAGTGATATTATCAGCTTGCATGCTCCGCTCAATGAAGAAAATTATCATATGATAAATGAACATACGCTTGCCCGAATGAAAGATAAAGTCATTATTGTAAACACTGCCCGTGGTGGTCTTATTGATTCCACTGCCTTAATCAATGCCATTGAAAGCGGTAAAATAGGTGCTGCCGCTCTTGATGTTGTCGAAGATGAATTTGGCCTTTATTATAATGATTTAAAATCGCAACCACTTACCAACCGCCATCTAGCCATACTGCGCAATTATCCTAATGTCATTGTAACCCCTCATATGGCTTTTTATACTGACCAGGATGTTCATGATATGGTTTATTCCAGCCTGAAAAGCTGTCTTTTAGAAGCTTCCGGCGAAAAAAACCCCTGGCGTGTATATCCACGGTAAATACTTCTATATTCATACTTATAAAAATGCCTGTATCATAAAATGTTAATCTTTTTATGATACAGGCATTTCTATACCAGTGAAATATTAATCAGCTGCCTTCATTACTGCTGCTTTCATTTTTTTAACATATTCTCCTACCGGGCCTGATGCATCTCGCCCGTACTCTCCGACCATTTTTACGATAGCACTGCCAACAATAGCGCCATCGGCTGATATAGCTGCCTTCTGTGCCTGTTCCGGCTTGGAAATGCCAAACCCGATAGCAACGGGGATATTCGTGTTGGCCCTGATTATTTTCACAATACTATCTAAATCAGTTTTTATCTCCGTTCTGACTCCTGTAACTCCTAAAGAAGAAACAAGATAGATAAAACCCTGGGCTTCTTTTGCTATCATCCCGATTCGCTGTGCAGAAGTCGGCGCTATCAAGGAAATTACATCAACATTTTCTGCCTTGGCATACTCTAGCAATTCATCTTTTTCTTCATAAGGAACATCCGGAATGATAACCGCATTTATATCAACTTCCCGGCACTTAGCAAAAAATTTCTGTTTTCCATAAACGAATAACAAATTTACATATGTCATAAATGCCATAGGAATGTGTACCGTTCGACGGACTTTTCTAACCATTTCAAAAATATTATCCGTCGTTGTCCCATTATCCAATGCACGTTTACTTGCCGCTTGAATTACCGGACCTTCTGCCACCGGGTCAGAAAAAGGGATACCTATTTCGACCAGATCTGCTCCATTTTCAGCCATCGCCGTAATAATTTTCCCTGTTGTTTCCAGATCAGGGTCCCCCGCAGTTATAAAAGGAATAAACGCCTTCTTATTTTTAAATGCTTCCTGTACTTTAGTCATGTATATCAATCCCCCTGTAACGTGCCATCGCGGCTACATCTTTATCACCGCGGCCTGATAAACATATAATTATAATTGCATCTTTTTTCATTTTTGGTGCTATCTTCATCGCATGTGCTACTGCGTGCGCACTTTCTATTGCCGGTATTATTCCTTCGATCTGTGATAAATACTCAAAAGCCGTCACTGCTTCCCCATCCGTAACGGGTACATATTCAGCCCGTCCAATATCATGTAGATGAGCATGTTCCGGTCCTATCCCCGGATAATCCAACCCGGCTGAAATTGAATATACCGGCGCTATCTGACCATACTTATCCTGGCAGAAATAGGATTTCATTCCGTGAAATATGCCTTCTGTTCCCGTTGACAATGTTGCTGCATGTTTGCCCGTTTCTATACCGCGCCCCGCCGCTTCACAACCTATAAGACGCACATCTTTATCACTGATAAAATTATAAAACATCCCCATTGCATTGCTACCGCCGCCTACACAGGCCATAACTGCATCAGGCAGTTTTCCTTCTGCTTCGAGTATCTGCATCCTGGCTTCTTTACTGATGACACTTTGGAAATCCCTGACTATCGTGGGAAATGGATGCGGTCCCATAACCGATCCCAGTACATAATGCGTATCATCTATACGTCTGGTCCATTCACGCAGTGTTTCATTAACAGCATCCTTCAGTGTCTGGGTTCCGCTCTTCACAACATGTACCTTCGCTCCCAAAAGTTCCATACGATAAACATTGAGTCTTTGTCTGTCCGTATCTTCCTTTCCCATAAATATCTCACATTCCATGCCCATCAATGCGGCTACTGTAGCCGTGGCTACTCCATGCTGACCGGCACCTGTTTCCGCTATTACGCGTTTCTTTCCCATCCTTTTAGCCAGCAAGACCTGCCCCAGTACATTGTTTATTTTATGTGAACCGGTATGATTCAAGTCTTCTCGTTTTATATATATTTTGGCTCCGCCCAAATCCTTAGTCATCCTGTCGGCATAATACAGCAATGATGGGCGTCCTGCATAATTTTTTAACAAATCATTAAGTTCATTAGTAAATTCTGTATCATTTTTATACTTATTATACGCTTCTTCCAATTCTATCACGGCATTCATCAATGTTTCCGGTATGTATTGCCCACCGTGAATTCCAAACCTGCCCTTTTTATTCATGCTAAACTCCTTACTATTGCCATTATTTCATTTACTTTTATACTATCTTTTCTGCCATTTGTTTCCACCGCGCTGTTTATATCAACACCCCACGGTTTAACAGACCTTACCGCTCTGGCGATATTCCGACTGGATACTCCGCCCGCCAGAACAAATGGCCGCTTAAATTTATCCAGCAACGTCCAATCAAAAATTCTACCTGTCCCACCAGCCTGACCTGAAGAAAAAGTATCAAACAATATCATATCCGCACAGGAATCCTGCCATTGCATTATCGTAGTTTCATCCTTTGCCCGAACAGCCTTCCATAAATCGCACTGCATATTTTTTTTCATTTTCTGCAAAAATGTTTCCGGCTCACTGCCATGTAGTTGTACCGCATCAAGCTGCACATATTCTACAATTTCCTTGATGTTTTCTATTGTTTCATCTACAAAAACACCTACTGTCCCTATCTGTGGATTCAGCATTTGTCTTAGTTCCCGCGCAGCTTTCCGGCTTACCTGCCTGCTGCTTGGAGCAAATATAAAGCCACAATAATCCGGCATTACTTCATTGATTATTTTAATATCTTCTACACAATGCATACCGCATATTTTTATTTTCGGCCGGGGTATTGTTCCATTTAATTTTGTAATAGCATCTGCCTTATTTTCGCTTTTCATAAAAGTCTCGCCAATAAGTGCCGCCTGGATATTATCCTGTCTGAGCAAATCTATATCCTGTACTGTTTTTATCCCACTTTCCGATACAAAAATAACATTTTCTGGTACATAGCGGCGAAGTTCCAGACTGTTTTTTATATTTACTGAAAAATCACGCAGGTCGCGATTATTAACTCCTATTACCCGTGCATCAGCCGCCAACGCCTTTTCTATCTCAGCGCTGTCATGAGCTTCCACCAGGCAAGACATCCCCAATGCATCAGCGGTCCTGCGAAAATAAACCAATTCATCAACCGAAAGCAACGCACATATGAGTAATACTGCATCTGCTCCCAATAAATACGCTTCATATATCTGGTATTCATCTATCGTAAAATCTTTCCGCAGCACCGGAATATCTACTGCTTGTGCTATCTCACGCAGATATTCATCATTACCTAAAAAGAACTCTGGTTCCGTTAAAACTGATATTGCCGCCGCTCCTGCCTTCTCATAATCCACTGCTATCTGTAAATAAGGGAATTCCGCTGCTATTATTCCTTTTGAAGGAGATGCTTTTTTTACTTCACATATAAAAGACATTTCCCTGCCACGCAGTGCCTGTTCAAATAAAAAAGCCGTTTTACTTTTCTTTTCCTGTATTTCCTGTTTCAATACTGCCAGCGGTTTTTTTTGCTTGCATTGCTCCACCCTGACTCGTGTACTAGCAGCAAGCTTATCCAATATCATGCCTATCACACCTCATTCGTAAATCTTATAAATTCTTCCATTTTTCTATAAGCATCACCATTATCTATCAAAGCCGCCGCCCGATTTATTCCCCTTGCAAAATCAGCTGTCCGGCCTGCAAGATAAAGAGCCATTCCTGCATTCAGCAAAACAGCATCTCTCTTAGGGCTTTTTTCTCCCTGCAGAATTTTTTTCGTTATTTCAGCATTTTCTGTACCGTCACCACCTATTAAATCATCTAGTGCCGCATATTTCATTCCATAATCATGTGGATCTATTTCATACTCAGAAAATTTTCCATCGTTCACTTCACATACTGTTGTTTTTCCGCAAGCTGTAATCTCATCAAGTCCGTCCCCATAAACAACGGCTCCTCTTATTACACCAAGATTAGCCAGCACCTGGGCCATCGGCTGCAGCAGCTTCTTATCATAAACTCCCATAAGCTGCATATTAGCTGCCGCTGGATTAGTTAAAGGTCCCAATATATTAAAGATAGTCCTTACCCCAAGTTCCCTTCTCACTGGAGCCGCATATTTCATAGATGCATGGTAAACCGGAGCATACATAAAACACATGCCCATATCGTCAAGCATTTTTTCATTCTGCCCAGCATCAAGCTCCAGTTTAGCCCCTAATGATTCCAGGCAATCTGCCGCACCACACTTACTTGATACACTTCTATTACCATGTTTTGCTACGACTGCTCCATCAGACGCCGCAACAAAAGAAGCTGTAGTTGAAATATTAAAAGTATTGGCTTCATCACCACCAGTTCCCACAATTTCCAGTAAATTCACATTATGGTGTTTTACTGGTACACATTTATCACGCATTGCCGCCGCACATGCCGTTATTTCATCAACAGTTTCACCTTTTAAACGAAGAGCTGTCAAAAAGCCACCTATCTGCGCATTAGTAGCTTTTCCCCCCATTATTTCCAACATAGCTTCCTTTGCCATGTCATAAGCAAGATTATTACCATTTATAATTTCGTAAATTGCTTCCTTTATCATTATGCTGCACCGCCTATCTGTAAAAAGTTCTGCAAAATTATTTTTCCGTTAGAAGTTAGAATTGATTCTGGATGGAACTGCAGACCAAATATCGGATACTTGTTGTGTTTTATCGCCATTACCTCACCATCGTCAGTTTCTGCCGTCACGACAAGTTCTGGCGGTATACTTTTCCTGATAACTGCCAGCGAGTGATATCTAGCCGCCGCAAATCTTACCGGAAGACCCTTGAATATCGGCATGTCACCAATAACATTTATCATACTTTTTTTCCCATGCATAATTTTTTTCGCATAACCAACTTCAGCGTTGAATACTTCCCCAATAGCCTGGTGTCCCAAGCAGACACCCAATATGGGTATTCTATTCCCCAAACATCTTACTATATCCTCGCAAATACCTGCATCTCTCGGCTTTCCGGGGCCTGGCGATAAAATAATATGTGACGGATTAAGCTGTTGTATTTCTTGCACACTCATAGCATCATTTCTTATCACTTTCACATCCGCACCTATTTCTCCCAAAAACTGATAAAGATTATATGAAAAGCTATCATAATTATCTATTAATAACAACATTAATCTTCTACCTCCTGTGCCTTTTCAATAGCTTCCATCATAGCTCCTGCTTTATTCTGTGTTTCCATATACTCATTACGGGGCACGCTATCATATACAATTCCACCACCTGAACGCACATAGACTTTGTTATCATGTGCCACTGCCATGCGTATACCTATGCATACATCCATATTACCCGTGAAATCAATATACCCTATTGCCCCTCCGTATATTCCCCGCATGCTCTTTTCCAGCTCATGCAATATTTCCACTGCTCTTACCTTAGGTGCTCCTGACAAAGTACCTGCCGGCAATGTCGCCTCAATAGCATCTAAAGCATCCTTATCTTTCCTAATATGCCCCGTTACCGTGGAAGCTATATGCATCACATGTGAAAAACGCTCAATTTTATGAAAATCTGTTACTTTTACAGTACCAAACTCACTAACTTTGCCTAAGTCATTTCGTCCCAGGTCAACAAGCATATTATGTTCTGCCAGTTCTTTTTCATCATGTGACAACTTTTCCTCAAGTTTTTTGTCCTCATCAAGCGTCTTCCCGCGAGGCATAGTCCCTGCAATAGGAAAAGTAGATAACCGCCCATCTTTCAACTTAACCAGTGTTTCCGGCGAAGCACCAGTAAGCTCTATCTCCCTGCCGCTGAAATAAAACATATACGGTGATGGATTTGTTGTCCTCAGCATTCTGTAAGCATTTAACAGGCTTCCCGTAAACGCTGCTTCCCGCCGGTTGGATGGTACCGCCTGGAATATATCACCTTCTTTTATATATTCCTTAGTTTTTCTCACCAGAGTTTCATATTCCATTTCCGATAATTCACTCTTAAACGGACTCATAAGTCTGCCTGATTTTTCCCGGCAGATCTTTCCATGCAATACCAAATCAGCTAGTTCGTCAATATCCTTCCGTGCCTGCTCATAATTTTTTTCAAGATCATCCGTTCGGATATTAACAATTAAAAATATTTTCTGCTTTAAATTATCAAAAGCAATTATTTTATCAAACAGCATCAGGTCAACATCATTAAGTTCTTGTTTTTTACCGGCAAAATCGAGCTTCTTTTCACTATAACGGATATATTCATAAGCGAAGTATCCTATAAGACCGCCCGTTAGCGGTGGCAGAAAATCAAATCGCGGACTTTTATAATCCTTTAATATCTGCCGCAATTCCATAGAAGGTTCATCCGTATGAAAAGTCTTTATCCCATCATTATTTTTTATCGTCATTTGATGATTCTTGCATTTTACTTCCAGTGACGGATTAAAACCAAGAAAAGAATACCTTCCCCATTGTGCCCCACCTTCCACACTTTCCAACAAAAAGCAGCAGTCACTTACAGACTTTACCGCCCGCAGGATCTCTATAGGTGTCTTCATATCAGAAAAAAGTTCCCTGCTTACAGGCAGTATCTTATATTCATTCGTCATCTTTTCTAATGTTTTCAAATCCGGCTTATATGTGACCATATCAAACACCCCTTAAAAATAAATAAAAAAATACCCGCCCTAAGACAAAATCATTTTGTCAAGGACGAGTATATTAATTCATTACTCGCGGTGCCACCTTGCTTGGAATAAAATTCCCTCTCACGCAGAATACCAACATATTCTTCACTGTTAACGCCTGTGCCGCGTCATAGAGTACTAAGCAAATAAACTCTGCTTTTAGCTATGCCCTCTGTGGTCCATTTAATACTCTGCGTTCTGCCACATCCCAGCAACCGTGGCTCTCTGTAAGTGCACGATGTATTTTTATCTCCACATCAATGGTTTAAATTAAGGCTGATATTTAATTTAGCTATAATCTTACTATTTACATGTAACATTGTCAAGTTTTTTTCACAAATTCTTTGTAGCTGTTTGCCAATTCTGATATACTATATATATAATTATGTTGTGTCCGTTTATACTGTTCCAAATTTTATTTTTATTCCATGATAATTTTAGTGAACTTATTTCCATTAATCATACTAGCAGCACTACTACTAAGCAGTAATGTTTCAACCAGCAAAATATAATTATTGTTTATCAGGACAACAGTCTTTTTTCTTATTGAAGACCAACAGCAGCCCGGTTGTCCTTTAACTATCTTTAGCAGTGAGGGAAAATAATGTCAAAAGAATTTTTAACTAAAGATTGTGATATGTGTGAAATTTACCACGTTCATCAGGATATGGTAAAAAAATCCCAATTACATTTATTAGATAACAATACTACCAATCATTTAGCCGATACCTTTAAAATATTAGGAGATCCCACCCGCATAAAAATTCTGACACTATTATCCAGCAATGAAATGTGTGTATGTGATATAGCAGCAACACTGCAAATGGGGCAGTCAGCAATTTCTCATCAGCTGAGGATTCTGCGGGGTGCCCGTCTGGTCAAATTTCGTCGTGAAGGAAAAGAAGCATGGTATTCCCTTGATGATGACCACGTCGTAACGTTGATGAATCAGGGACTCCAGCATATACTTCACGCCTGAATCAGAAAGGATTTTCTGCCATGAACAAACCTCCTAAACTAATTCATATACTCTTCATCTTTACCATCATATTTTATCTAGGCGGCACAGCGGCAGCTGCTCCTATACTAAGCCTTCATTCAGAAGGGCGCGAAGTAATACTTTTACAACAAATGTTAAAAGAACATCACTATGATATTAAAATCACTGGTATTTTTGACAACTCCACACAAGCAGCTGTTAAAGCTTTTCAAAAAAACAATGCCCTTGAAGTCACTGGTGTAACGAACCGCAAAACATGGTGGACCCTTACAGGCAAAAAACTTTCCCCAGGCTTTCCAACTCCCCATATAACTCCACCGCCGACAGCCATAAAGCCTGTTATTAAGCCAAGGATATTAGTACCAACTATTAACAAACACCGTTCTCCATCTCAGCCTCAACAAAATCCTGCTACTATTATCGCCGGAATACGCACACAAAAAGTAAGTCAGACTCCGCCTTTTGTTCCCTCGCAAAAAGTTTCGCAAATAATTTCTACCGCCAAAAAATACATGGGAGTTCCTTATGTCTATGGTGGAGAAACACCCAAAGGTTTTGACTGCTCCGGCTACTTACAATATGTTTTCAAAAAAAATAATATAATACTTCCTCGCACTGCCGATAAACAATATGAATTAGGTAAAACTGTTCCCGTTAAAAAACTGGAACGCGGTGACTTAGTTTTCTTTGCTACTGACCTAAAAGAAATCAGCCATTGCGGTATTTATTTGGGCAATGATGAATTTATCCATGCTTCAAGTAGTCATGGTGTAAGGATTGATCGTCTTGATAACAGTTATTGGCAAACATATTTTGTTGGTGGCAAACACATCGTCCACTAAACAACCACTGTACTTTCTATAAGCCTTGTTCAAATTCGGAAAAATGACATCAAAAATTATTATAAATTTGTCTTAACGAAAGGATTGCATTTAATTGGATAGCCTTGAGTATATCTGGCATCATACTGCTAACACTGGTTACGTAAAACGCTTTTTCCCCGCTGATACCAATAAAGACATTTATGCCATATTGACGAAAATATTTAAAAATAGTGTTGTCAATAACGATACAACCTTTAATTTCAATGGCAATACTTATCTACTTGACACAGTCTTAGATAATAAAGGTCTAATGGGGCGATTATCACAGTTAAGGGAAAACAGAGAAATCCCACTTGTAGAAATTGCCTGCAGCGATGTTGACCATACTGCCTTTAACCAGCTGAAATCTCTTGCCAAACATCTTAATATAGAGCATACCTTCGGACGTCCCAATCTGCCTTATATCTCCGAACTGCTCCTGCCACCAGTACTTGCAGATAAAAAAACGATCGATTGGATACATAAAGTTACCTGCTGTCTGGGATTAATGGGTATCATGGGTAATGATTTTTTGCTTAATTACAAATAAACAGCCTGTAAAAAAGCCGCTAAAATTGTTGTAACAATTTTAGCGGCTTTTTATCTTCCATATATTTTCCTACATTATCCAAAGAAAGTCTATCCCAGACAAGCTATATAAACTGCAAACTTGTACCACTCTTAACTCCCCGGCTTTTTTAAAAATTGATTTCCATACCATAATATACTGCATTCAACAGTCTTTTCATTTGTTCTTTATTAATCTGACGTGGATTACTCAGTGTACAGGCATCGCTTACCGCTGCTCCTGCTATATAATCAAGCTTTTGCAAAAATTCTTCCTCTCTGATACCGAATTCTTTTAAAGTATGCGGTATGCTGAGTTTTTCATTATATACATACAGTTTTTTACAAAAAGCTTTTACGTCAGCACGGACACTACCTTCATTTATTCCCAGCCGTCCGGCAATTGCTGCGTAACGTACAGCAGCGGATTTTTCCCTGGCATTATACGCAATAACATATGGCAGATAAATAGCATTCGCACAGCCATGCGGAATATGCCCCGTACTATAAGCTGGTCCTGTCTTATGAGCCATAGAATGAGTAATACCCAGCAGCGCATTACTAAAAGCCATGCCCGCCATGCATTGGGCATAATGCATTTGTTCCCGCGCCGCCTTATTTCCCGCATAAGATACTTCCAAATATTTATCCACCATTTCAATGGCCTGCATCGCTAATGGATCAGTAAATGGTCCGTTCATAGATGATACATATGCTTCAACAGCATGCGTCAATGCATCCATTCCCGTATAGGCAGTGAGTTTAGGCGGCATTGTTTCAGCCAGGGCCGGATCTACTATAGCCACGTCAGGTGTAATATTAAAATCAGCCAGCGGATATTTTATGCCTTTTTTATTATCAGTGATAACTGAAAAAGCCGTAACTTCAGTACCAGTTCCTGAAGTAGAAGGAATAGCAAGAAACTTAGCTTTTTTACGCAACTCAGGAAAAGAAAATGGCTGAATGATATCTTCAAATTTAATATCAGGATATTCATAGAATACCCACATTGCCTTTGCCGCATCAATAGGTGAACCACCGCCCATCGCAATGATCCAGTCTGGACCAAAATCCAGCATCTTTTTAGCTCCGTTCAGTACAGTTTCTACAGATGGATCTGGTTCTATTTTTTCTATAAGTTCTGTTTCTATATCTGCCTGTTTCAAATAAGCAAGAACCTTATCAACAAAGCCAAAGCGTCGCATTGAACCGCCGCCTAAAACCAGCACAGCTTTTTTCCCTTTAAGTTTTTTCAATTCTGCCAGAGAATCTTTTCCCCAGTAAATATCTCTTGGCAATGTAAATCTTTTCATGGCTACCCTTCCTTTACTAAAAAATCATTGTATTATATTGTGAAATTTTGCACATTCTTGTTTACATTGATTATTATACAATTTTTTTCGTTTATCAACAAGATATTTTCTTACTTTTCATATAAAAATAATTTATCTGATAATTTTTATGCCACCATGATAATCATTGCTGACACTATATTTCACTGTTCTTATACAGATACTTTTCTTTTGCCAAAAAGCAGCTAAAAAATAGCATATTACAAACTTAGTAAAAAACATATAGATTTTTTCTTATTTACCGCTTTTTTTATTTAACTGATCAATCATTACAATGTCTGAAGCTTTCATTCCTTCTTTTACATAAAGTACTGGTGTAGCTTCCTCTACTATACCACGCAATAAAAGGGCTGCTTTAGCCTGGTTGAAAGCAGTAGCAAGATCCTTGCCAAATCCGATAGAAGAATAAAACTGGGCAGCAAAAACTATTGCTGCTTCATCCGGGATCTCTTTGCGCATACCGATAGCAGCTTCAGTGTATTTTACAACAGCTTGTGCTTCCTGTTCAGAAAAGCAGGCATTGAAAAATATCAATCTGACATGCCCAGACATAGTAGCAATCGCTGCTGCCATTGCCTCCTTGCTGACTGGCTGGACGTTGCCAGAAGGATCATTAAGAAGAAGATTCCCATTCTCCATGCCATGCCCAGAAAAATGGATAATCTCTGGATCAAGTTCATTGATCATCTGCAGTATATCTGCCGCCTGTGTCGCCCAGCGGGTAAAAAATTCCATAGAGTCCCGATCTGCTGACATACGTATAGAATCCGTTATCGCATGAACTTCTTTATTCAGTGCCAGCTGTGGCATCTCGTTCGTATTAGCAGCAAGAAATAAAATGGTCAGTTTTTCCACAGGTTTCTGTGGAAAAGTCGTTTTGACGTTATTAGAAAAATCCTGTGTATGTTTCAGTAACAACTGCGATTCCCTATCCATAAGTCCCGCCAGCTGTTCTTCCAGCTCCAGCAGCTCTTTTTCTGCCGTAACTATTTTTTCTTCCACATCCGCAAGATTTTTATACATCCCGGCATGATCAGTTATCAAACACGCCAGCTGTTTCTTTTGACCCAGAATAGCCTTCCATATATTTTTTATATCATCCTTGCACACAGATAGCACCTCTTTATGATAATAATCCATTCCGCATATGGTTCCGGCATATCACATATACTGTATCCACTAATGTCTTTATCGGCACAGGAGAAAATTTTTCCGTTAATTTTTTATCGGCCAGCAAAACACCCTTTTTATTATAAATCTTCTCTTCTTCGATAGTATATTGACTTTTGTTAATTTTAAAGGCCATATAGATCTCACTATAAGCCACGTGATCGTTAGCAGTTAATTTCGCCTTATAAATTTTATCAAGTTTTTTTAATAATGCTTTATCTGTATATACTGCCTTTATCTCAGCTCTTACAATATCTTTATCCACTTTGTCCTGCTTCAAAGAAGTTGTATCCAAAAAGTATTCTGCTATATCATTTGTAAATAAGACCGTCCAGCGCATTGCCTCTGTTTCACTGGCCGATGGTTTTGGTACCGCAGATATTTCCCATATAGGCTGCGATGTTGCTGTTGCTGCCACTGCCTGACCGGAAAAACAGCCTAGCAGTAAGCAAATTATCACTACGTATTTTTTCATGTTACACCCTTCACAAACTGACAATCACTTCAGAGCATCTGACTACACAGGTAACTGTCATACTTATTTTATAAAATTATATCTATTAATTTTTTCTTTTTTCTGTTAATTTATATTATTTATACTGTAGTAAGTAAATAAAAAAACCGCATCTGCAATTATTCATAGCTATACATCATACACTTATGTGATTTCACAAATCATGAATTATTTTAGTTGAATAATTTTAATTTTATTTTTTCCATATTTAGTATAGCATTGACAAATATAAAGTTCAATAGCAATTACTTATCCCCCCATAATAGATATATATAATAATTACTGATGATCGGCATACTTTTTTTGTTTATTATAATTTCAGCTGCAATCGGATCATATCAATACATTAAATCCCATTTTCTATAATTTTTCTTTATATACATTTGTAAAAAAATTCTTTACTATTTTTCATTTATTATCCGCTGCGCACATTTTATAAATTTTTTCGCCGCTGGTGATGCATTTTTCAAAGAGGGCAGCCCTATCCCCAGCGTTATATAATAAGGAGGATCAAGCGGCTTTATCGCAACCCGCCCTGACCAGTTTATTGACATGAGCCGTTTATTGAGACTTATCCCCAGTCCGGCTTCTACCATGGAATAGGTAGTATAATTATCTATAGTAGTAAATCGAATATCAGGTGAAAGCTTTTTTTTGTGCAAAAATCTTTCTACATCAGTATTACGTTCAGGTAACGTTTTTATAAAAGGTTCTCCATCTATATCTTTTATAGGAAATACTGGCAGAGATGCTTTAGGGTGATTTTGTGGCAGCCATGCAACTAATTCATCACGCTTTAAAGGGATCCAGTCACCTTCTATTGGATACTCACTAAAAAAACAGCAGTCAATCCGGTGTTCTTCCAGCCAGCATGTCAGATCACTGTTTGCTCCCTCCATAGTGTGAACATATATTTGGGGATAATCCGACTGAAATTCTCTGATTATTTTAGGCAGCCAGCACGCTGCAATACTATAATAAGTTCCAATAGTAAGATTCCCTATGTCGAGGCCACGGATCTGCGCACTCAGCTGCAGTGTCTGCTCCTGAACATGTACCAACTTACGAAACAGCGGCAGCATTTTTTTACCATCCTTTGTAACTTTCACGCCTTTATAGTTTCTTGCCAGTATAGCAAAACCTATTTCTTCTTCCAATGAATTTATCATTCTTGTTACACCAGAAGGAGTATAACCCAGTTGAACAGCAGCAGCTGACAAACTGCCCATATCAATTGCTGTAAGCATTACCCTACATTTATTTATATCCATATAAAATATCCCCTATGCTCTTTTATCATAATCCATATGAAATTTTGCTGCTTCCTGCATATCTGTATCTATAGTATACTAACTTTATTGCTCATATAGCAATAATAATTATTCAAGAAAGGATTGTATATCTCGTGCCATCTGCTCATTTTATAAAAAAAGGTGACAAACAATACTGGCCCACTATTGCAGCCCTATTTTTTGGTAGTTTTGTCACTTTTGCTCTTTTATATTGTTTCCAACCTCTAATTCCGGTTTTTTCTTCCGAATACAAGATTTCTCCGTCTATCGCCAGCCTTTCAATTTCTATGGCTACTGGAAGTTTAGCCATAGCCATGCTGCTTACACCATCTCTATCTGATCATTTCGGCCGAAAGTTAATAATGTGCAGTTCTATTTTAGGTTCTACTATACTAATAGGCATTATTGCTTTTATTGATAATTTTTATGTGATTCTGCCCATTCGTATTGTTGAAGGAATATTTCTTGCAGGCTATCCTGCTATTGCCATGACTTACATCCAGGAGGAATTTGACCCTGGTATTACGGGAATAGTCATGGGTATTTTTATAAGCGGCAACTCTGTGGGCGGTCTTTTAGGACGGCTTCTTGTAAGCACTTTAACTGACCTTTTTTCCTGGCATGTTGCTATTGGCACGCTGAGTATTTTAAGTTTTTTTATAAGTATCTGGTTTTACAAAAATTTGCCCGTCTCGCAAAACTTTCAGCCGTGTAAACTCAGTTTGTATGATGTTGCACAACGCTTTACTATTAATTTGAAAGTTGGCAAACTAGTCGTTATATATATGATTGGGTTTTTAATCATGGGTAGTTTTGTCGCTCTTTATAATTATGCCGAATATCCTTTGCTCGCACCGCCTTATTCATTAAGCCAAACACTAGTAGGTTTTATTTTTATAATATACCTGGTAGGTACTTTCAGTTCTACCTTTATGAGCAGACTTGCCAGTCTGCACGGTGAGTTAAAGGTTCTTGACATGGGTCTTATGTGTATGCTTCTAGGAATAATAATCACTATATTACTACCATTATGGTTGAAAATACTCGGCATAGCATTATTTACCTTCGGTTTTTTTGGTAGCCATTCTATAGCCAGTAGTATGGTCGTAAAATACAGTCCCGTCGGCAAAGCCCAATCATCAGCTTTATACCTGCTATTCTATTATGCTGGTTCCAGTTTTATTGGTACCTGGGGTGGAAATTTCTTAATCTGGAAGGGATGGTCTGGCATAGTCATCCTTTTGAGTGGTTCTATATGTCTGGCTCTTGTTCTCTCAAATACTCTTCTAGTAAAAAACTACCATTCTTCAGTACGTAAACTACATGTATGATTATTACGCTATTATAAACCTGAATATAACTGGTATTTTATCCGCTTTTAAAAAATAGCTAAAATATCAGTTACATAATATATGACATAATTTAAACAACATAAGGCAAATTATACATTTTATTACCAACTTATTATTTTTATCATACATAACACTTAAATTATAATAAAAAATAAGTTTTTATTCTTTATTATTTGCTTTTTAAAATTTCATATGCTAAAATTATTTTGTAATTTTGTAAATTTAAAAAGTGTCATTAGTAATTTATAATCAATTTACTAGGTTTTTTTAATATTATTCACTAAAAAACTCATAGAAAGGACCGAGCTTATATGTTGTCGGTAGATTTAAATAGTGATTTAGGGGAAAGTTTTGGTATTTATACAGTCGGTAATGATGAGGCTATTTTAAAATATGTTTCTTCAGCTAATATTGCCTGTGGTTTTCACGCAGGAGATCCCCATGTCATGCATAAAACCGTCTTGATGGCTATAAAAAACAATACTGCTATTGGCGCCCATCCCGGTCTTATGGATCTGAATGGATTTGGCCGCCGCAACATGAATATAACAGCAGCACAAGCTTATGATATTACGATTTATCAAACAGGTGCACTGGCAGCTTTTGTCACTGCCTGCGGCGGCCATATGCAGCATGTGAAGCCCCATGGAGCTCTATATAATATGGCTGCTAAGGACACCATGCTGGCTGAAGCCATTGCTCAAGCTGTAGCAGATATCGATAAAAAATTAATTCTCTTCGGACTGGCGGGCAGTGAACTGATTAAAGCAGGAGAAAAAGCTGGCTTAAAAACAGCCAGTGAAGTTTTCGCGGATAGAGCTTACTTATCCGATGGTTCATTAATGCCACGCAGTGAACCTGGAGCTGTTTTATCCGATGATAAAGCTGCTATCAGACAGGCTCTGCAGATGATAAAAACAGGAACAGTAACAGCTTCAGACGGAAAATCTCTGACAGTACGTGCTGACACGATGTGTATTCACGGCGATAATGCTAAGGCACTTATTTTCGCGCAAAAAATAAATGCGGCACTGCATGAAGCCGATATTAAAATTAGCCCCTTCCAACGTCAATGACTTATAGTAAAAAACATATTATGTATTATTACAAATGCTATATTATTTTAGTAAAATTTATCTAATAAAATATTTTATAGTATGCTTCTAGCCAGTATAATGCAAGCTTATATACTATTCTACCAATTATTTTCTCTCTAAATACTTAGACATAATTAATATAGTAATACAAAAATAGTTTTTTATCCCTCATAGTTTGCTTTTTAAAATTCCATATGCTAAAATTATTTTATAGTCTTGTAATTTGTAGCAATGGTGCTAGTAAATTTATAATCAATTTACTAGCTTTTTTAATACCATTATTCATTAAAAATGACTAAAAATTATGGTATAATTGGAAATTTGACTAATAGTAAAGGGGCAGTAAGCATGAATACAAAAAAAGAAAGTACCTTTAGCATTCTCATGGGCGCGGCTTTTTTGATGGCAACATCATCAGTTGGACCCGGTTTTTTGACACAGACTACCGTATTTACACAATCATTGATGGCCAGTTTTGGATTTGTAATTTTATTGTCAATCATTCTTGATATTGGCACACAACTCAACATTTGGCGCATTATAGGAGTATCAGGCAAACGCGGACAGGATATTGCCAATATGGTATTTCCAGGATTAGGCTATTTAGTATCTTTTCTTATTATTATCGGGGGACTTGCCTTTAATATCGGTAATATCGCTGGTGCCGGTCTTGGTTTTAACGTTCTGTTTGGGCTAAGTCCTGTTACAGGAGCTATAATAAGCTGTATAATAGCTGTATCCATATTTTTAGTTAAAGAAGCGGGAAAATTAATGGACCGTTTTACACAGATTGCCGGATTTATTATGATACTTCTGACCTTATATGTAGCTGTTTCTTCATCTCCACCAGTTGGCCAGGCAATAACAAAAACTTTTATGCCAGACCATATTGATATGCTCTCCATCATAACACTGGTCGGCGGCACAGTCGGTGGATATATAACATTTTCCGGCGGACATCGTCTTATTGATGCTGGTATATGCGGGAAAAAAGCTGTCGGGCAAATTACCCGCAGCTCCGTAACCGGTGTATGTGTCACTGGAATAATGCGTATATTATTATTTTTAGCTACACTTGGTGTCGTAACTGGAGGTTTTGTTCTTGATAAATCTAATCCACCAGCATCAGTATTCCATTTTGCAGCGGGCATTATCGGCTATAAGATATTTGGTATTGTAATGTGGTCCGCAGCTATATCTTCTGTTATTGGTGCAGCATATACATCTGTATCTTTTATCAGAACTTACAGTAAAAAACTTGACACACATTACCGCTGGCTAGTCATTGCTTTTATAATTTTTTCTACTTTTGTTTTTGCTGTGATCGGTAAGCCTGTAACTATCCTAATATTAGTTGGTACCTTGAACGGTTTTATTCTTCCTATAACCTTAGGTGTTATGCTAATTGCTGCTTACAACAGTAAGATTGTCGGCGATTACAGGCATCCTGTATGGATGACCGTATTCGGAATAATAGTTGTATTAATGACCGCTTATATGAGTATTGTAGCAGCCATAAAACTTTTATCATAACTATTAATAATTATCTAGCGGAGGAAAATTTTGTCTAAATATCTTTATAATATAAAACCACTTGGTGAATCTGGAATTATTGTTACTTTTGGTTCAGAAATAAATCCGCAAATCCATAAAAAAGTTAAAAGTCTTGCTGATTATATCGAAGGACATCCTTTTAATGGTTTTTGTGAATATGTTATTTCTTACACCAGTGTAGCCGTTTTTTATAATCCTTTTATTATAAAAGCGGACTACAAACATATTAATACTGCTGCTGAAAATAAAACTGTATTCAAGCTCATTAAAGGCATACTAGAAAATTATATTTCTGCTGCTGACAAATTGCCTTCTTCTACTACCATGACTGTAGAAATTCCAGTATGTTATGGAGGAGAATACGGCCCTGATATAGACTACGTCGCCAAACATAATAATTTATCCATCGATGATATCATCGCCATACACTCACAGCCTGATTATCTTGTATATATGATAGGCTTTTGTCCTGGTTTCCCCTACCTTGGCGGCATGGATGAAAGAATCGCAGCCCCGCGTAAAAGTGAACCTCGTCTATCTATTCCTGCTGGCAGTATCGGCATTGCTGGCAGACAGACAGGGTGCTATCCTATAAGTACACCAGGCGGCTGGCAGATAATCGGGCGTACCCCTTTGAACTTGTTTCATGCTGACCGGCCAAATCCCAGTTTACTCAACGCCGGTGATTCAGTAAAATTTATTCCCATATCTCCAGAAAAATTCCAGGAAATAAAGGTGATGAATACGTAATGAGTTTAAAAATAATTCGTCCCGGTCTTCTTACAAGTATCCAGGACAGTGGACGACACGGTTATCAAAAGATTGGTGTACTTGTTTCCGGCGCTATGGATATTTACTCCATGCGCTTATCTAATATGCTGGTCGGTAATAATGAAAATGAAGGAACCATTGAAATAACCCTTTTGGGCCCGACTATAGAATTTACCGCAGATACGTTAATCGCAGTTACAGGTGGCAATTTTAATCCTATAATAGATGGTATGCCTGTCCCTTATATGCGCCCTGTAGCTGTAAAAGCAGGCGCCGTCATGAAGTTCAGCAGCAGCCAGCCCGGCTGCCGTGCTTATCTTGCTGCAGCAGGCGGCTTTGATGTGCCTGTAGTTATGGGCAGTAAAAGCACCTATCTGCGAGCTGGTATTGGTGGATTCAAAGGCCGTTCCCTGCAAAAAAATGATATACTTCATACCGGTAACCCCAATTCTTTCAGTCAACAAATTCTTACAACATTATTGTCACGTGGTGCTCAATCATTTGCTGAAGCCCGCTGGTTTATCGGCAGACCATTTTCTGCCGATAATCTGCACAAACCGATCCGTGTTACTTCTGGCATGCATTATAAATATTTTGACCAGCAATCAAAATATGATTTTTTCTCTTCTGATTATTTAATAACTAACAATGCCGATAGAATGGGCTATCGTCTGCAAGGACATCCCTTGAATACAGAAAAACCAATGGAAATAATCTCTGAAGCCGTAGGACTTGGCACTATCCAGGTTCCACCACAGGGAAATCCAATAATCCTGATGGCTGACCATCAGTCAGTTGCCGGCTATCCAGTAATTGCCCAGGCAATTACTGCTGATACAGCCCGCATAGCACAGCTAAAACCTAATGATCATATTCGCTTTAAGTTGATCAGCCATGAAGAAGCTGAGCAAATTTTCATTGAAAAAGAAAAAACCATGGAAAATATAAAAATAGCTATAAAAGCCAAACTACAAAATTAACAGGAGGAATCTATCTTGCTGCAATTAGAAGAAATAAAGGAATTAATAAATACCCTAGACCACTCTGCTTTGAATAAACTGAATTTAAAATTCAGCGACGGTGAAATAACATTAGAAAAAAGTTCTTCACTGCCTGCTGTGTCTTCCATCGATGATAAAAAGGCTTCTATTCCTGCTCCCCCTCCATTTACTGCTAATGAGAAAATAGAAGAAATCACCGCTCCTATGGTAGGTACATTTTACAGCTCACCTGAACCAGATATTCCTTCATTTGTGGAAAAAGGCAGCAAGGTTCATCCCAATACAGTTGTCTGTATCCTAGAAGCTATGAAACTTTTTTCTGAAATTGAGGCACAGACTGAAGGAGAAATAATTGAAGTTCTCGTAAAAGACGGCGATTTTGTGGAATACGGCCAGCCATTATTTAAAGTAAAAACTTATTGAGGATGAAATATTATTATGTTTAGAAAAATTTTGATTGCTAATCGCGGTGAAATTGCCGTACGCATAATTAAAGCCTGTCGTGAAATGGGAATATTATCTACTGCTGTCTACTCTGAAGCAGATAAAAACTCGCTGCATGTAAAACTGGCCGATGAATCATATTGCATAGGCGCTTCTCAAGCGAAAAAAAGTTATCTTGACATAACACGCATTATTACTACTGCCCAGCATGCGAAAGCTGATGCCATTCACCCCGGATATGGCTTTTTAGCGGAAAACCCTTCTTTTGCCAAAGCCTGTGTAAACGCCAATATAACCTTTATTGGTCCTTCAAGCACTGCTATGTCCAGCATGGGTGATAAGGCTATTGCCCGCCAAACAATGAAAAAAGCCCTCGTCCCCATTGTTCCGGGAACAGAAGGCTTGATAACCGATATTGGTGAAGCTAAAAAAATTGCTGGCGATATAGGCTACCCTGTGCTGATAAAAGCAACGGCCGGGGGCGGAGGAAAAGGGATGCGCGTTGTTGATAACGGCAACGAATTAGAAAAAGCACTTCACCAAGCATCACAAGAAGCTGAACGATCATTTGGAAACTCCGGTGTATATTTAGAAAAATATCTCACTCATTCTCGCCATGTAGAAATACAAATAATGGCCGACAATTACGGCAATGCTGTTTACCTTGGCGAACGGGACTGCTCTGTACAACGCCGTCATCAAAAACTGCTGGAAGAAGCTCCCTCCCCTGTAATTGATGAAACACTACGCAGTAAAATGGGGCTAGCTGCTGTTGCTGCCGCCAAGGCCGTTAAATACAGCGGTGCTGGTACTATTGAATTTATTGTTGATAAACAAAAAAACTTTTATTTTATGGAAATGAATACCAGAATACAAGTAGAACATCCTGTTACGGAAATGATTACTGGTACAGATCTCATAAAAGCTCAACTTCTTGTGGCTGCCGGAGAAATTCTTCCCTGGACGCAGGATGATATTCACATAAATGGCTGGGCTGTAGAATGTCGGATAAACGCTGAGGATCCTTATAATAATTTTATGCCCTGCCCTGGTACTATCGATATTTATCGCCCACCGGCGGGAAATGGTATCCGTGTTGACAGTGCTATGTACAGCGGTAATACTATCACGCCTTTTTATGATTCCATGATCGCCAAAGTTATTGTCTGGGCTCCTACACGTGATAAGGCTATAAAAAAAATGGCTGATGCACTGAAAAATTTCACTATAACCGGGGTAAAAACCACTATCAGCATGCATCGTAAATTGCTCGCCAGTAAAGATTTTATTGCAGCTAAAATAGATACCAATTATTTGGAGGAACATTTAGAAAAAATTTTAAACAAACCATTATAATATTAATCAGGCCATCAAAATATTCATTTTCCAGTAATTCCCCTAATAATTGAACCGGCAGTTTTTACATTTGTTACCTTCAAATACTCATTTATGTTAATACCTGCACTAAAATAATATGGGATTGTCACAAATAGCTTCATCATACCGAGTACAGTTGACTTCTATTTTACCAGAAATATATAAAATACTATGACTAATTTATTGTTGAAGCTATTGACAACCCCACTATTTATAGTACACTTCAATACGCTTTCCTAGCTTATCTGATTAACCCTTTGATAACCAATAATTACCCTTATCATGAAAATATTTTTGCCATGCCTTATCAGCTGCCGGACGATAATTCTGCGCCAATTCATCCAGTTCTCGCATAAACTGGGGATCATTAATCATTTTTGCTGCACTTTCATCCGTAGGATGTGCATGATCACGTTTTACTATATCACGTATTACATCTGTATTATCAATCATCATGCATGGCAGTAAAAGATTTTTATTATATGGTTGTTCCTGACGTAAATCTTTAAAAAACTGAGAACGAAAAATACTAAGCAATGGTTTTCCTTTAAGATTATCACAGGCATAATGCGCAAAGATGCATGGCTCAACTTCTTCTTTAGAGTTAATATGACAGTAATACTTTCCAGCAATACAGCCACCTATATAAGGAGCATCATTGAAAAAGTCAATGGCAAAATATGGTTTATCCGTACGAATATGACGGATACGCCGCCCCAGTTCCACGCGTTCTTCCGGCCTAAGCATCATTTTAATATCAGGTGATATACCTACCGGCATATAAATAAAGTAAAAACTCATTTTGGCGCCTTTTTCAATTAAAAAATCCACAAATTTATCTGAGCTTACAACCTCAAAATTTGCTCTGGTCGCAGCAGAAGAAACACCAAACAGCATACCTCTTTCTTTTAACAAGTCCATAGCATGAACTACTTTTTTGAAAACACCCTTACCTCTCCTAGCATCTGTTTGTTCTTCAAAACCTTCCAGAGAAAACATCGGTACAACATTTCCCAGTTTCTGCAGTTTATCTGCCAATTCCTCATTGAAAAGCGTTCCATTTGTAAAGGGAGTAAATAATACATCATTATATTTTTCATAAATTTTCAGCATATAATCTACGGCAAACGGTTCACCACCAAGAATTATAAAATAATATATTCCCAGTTCTCTAGCCTCTCCAATGATCCGATCTATCTCTTCAAAGGGTATATCATCTTTCTTACTATATTTAGCAGCATAACAGCCTGTACAACGCAAATTACAGCGCATCGATGGGCTTAATAAAATCACAAAAGGAATCTTTGTATTTTCTTCTTCCAAAAATTTTTCCCGCTTGGAAACACCAAACCATGTTGCATTAGCAAAAAAATTGATAAAAAATTTTTCCAAACTTTTTTTATTAGTAGTCTGCAAGAAATTCTGCATGTATTTCCGCGTCGCTGGATTATATTTATATAATTTATATAATCCATTAAGACCATCCTGCGATATTTTATTTCTCATAAATTTCTGCGCTAATTTAAAACCCCGATCTATATTTTTTTCGGGATTTTTATTTAGTAATTTCATTCCTTCATTGACAAATGTGTCTTTTATTTCTTTTTCTACCGTTTCAAATAATTTCATGCCGTACACTTCCATTTTAAAATAGAGTTTTTGATAAAAATTCGTCTTAAGTTATGATCCGGCTGATAAAAATCATACTAATCTAATCTGCTTTTTATAATAAAAAGCTCCATTTTTATTCAGTCTTGTCAACCGAATCTATTTATCACTGCTCCTTCCCTTATTTCAGTTATTTCAGCATTATCTTTTTTTCTGCAGAGAATTTACAAGAAAGGCTTTCCATATTATAGATAATGCTTTATCATAATCAAATTTGGGATGACACATCATACGAACAAGATATCCATCCAGCATACACCAATAAGCATGTGATAATTCTAAAGAAGATTCGTTAACAAAAATCCCTTCGTTAATTCCATCCTGAAATATATTAGCAATTCTGGAAATAAGTTTCCTGTTTGTATCCTGCATAAGGCGAAGAATATCTTCATTGCAGGCTGTCGGCGGAAACATCCACATACGCATCCAAAAATACATTTCATCACGATGATGAAAAAAATAATTTCCTACTAATAAAAATATGTTTCTTAGTTTTTCATTAGCTGACAACCCTGCCGTTTCACGAACGGCCTTTTCCCAGCATTGTAAATAATCTATCCTGACATCATGTAATACTGTAAGAAAAATTTCCATTTTACTTGTGTAATGTGCATAAATAGATGGTTTTTTTATTCCTATTACTTTTGCAATGTCTGCTAACGTAGTAGCATCATAACCCTTTTCTGCAAAAAGCTTTAATGCTGCTCTACTAATATCCTGTGCGGACATTTTTTTACCCCCATTATTAAATATACGCTGCAAAAAACATCAGCTTTAATATCATAAAACTCCATCATTCAGTCAAAGTCTTATTGTTCGAGCAAAATTTTTTTAAATTTGTATAATAATTATGTTTGCCAAACCATATATAAAAATAAGAAAAGGCAATACCTATTCTACTTATAAACCATAATCCCAAACGTCTTATACCCGAATCAAAACCAAAAAGCCTCATAATTTTAAAGGATGAAGTAAAATTGTAAAATTTTCGCACAGAATGAAAAAATTCTTTTTGCAGCTGCCATGCTGACATATTACGCGGTTTAAACGTAACATTCATCATATCAAAATACCTCCAGTTATCTGTAATCATTCTCTTTTCCTTAATAAATTTTTTGTAAACTGGTGTTCCAGGAAATGGTGTCAATACAGCCGGTTGCAATTGGTAAGCATTGATATGCCTGCAAAACTTTACTCCCCGCCGAATGTCTTCTATACTATCATCATCCAGGCCCAATACTAAACTAGCTATAAGTCTTATCTTATACTGTGCTAGACGTTTAGCACATTTTTCAATATCCACTATTTTTTGTTTTTTATTGATTGCATTTAATGATTTCTGATTTAATGATTCAATGCCCACAAGAACACGATTTAAATGTGCTTTTTGCAGTAGTTGCAGCAGTTCTTCGTCTTCAGCTAAGTCTGTGCGCCCAAAAAAGAAAGTTTCTTTAAAGACCAGATTTTCTTCGATCATCCTACGAAGCAATTTCTTAGTCCGTTTCTTATTAGCAGTAAAATTATCATCCTCAAAATTCATACACTTGAACCCCAACGATTTATAATAGCGCAATTCCTCTATGACATTTTCTACACTGCGTTCCCTATATGGATGAAACATACGAGAAGTCGTACAAAAGCTGCAGGAAAATGGACAACCTCTTGTCGTTATCACATTAGCGGCACTACATGATGTTTTCAATAATGAATAATCAGGAAAGGGAATTTCATCTAAATTATAAATAATCGGTGCTTTAATTATTTTATCTGTTATTTTTTTCTCCACAACATCCTTAATAACACTTTCGGCCTCACCAACAATTACCTGATCAGCATGCTTAATTGCTTCTTCGGGGACAGCACTGGCATGCATCCCACCAAGGATTACACGACAGTTATGCTGCCTAAACATATCCGCAATGTTATAGGCCCGCGGCGCACAGGAAGTCATCGTATAAATACCAATAACATCTGCATCCATACACTGAGAAAAATCTACATCTTCATTTAGTTCTTCATAAACTTCAACCTGATGTCCGGCATTTTTCAAAATATGTCCTAATACCAATGGCCCAGTGATGACATTTGAATATCCATAAATACTTCCTCCCAGGCGATAAACTGGTGTCCGCCGTATGGCATCAGTTGGTACAATAAATATCACCTTCACATTATTATCTCCTTAAAATTAATTAATCTGTTTTCCTACCTAACGTTAGTTTACTTTTTTTGTGCAGATTTGTCAAGGTGTTTTTTATATAGACAAAATTTTCTGTAACTTGTATTTTAAAAAATTATACTAAAATAAAACTACAGCTTATAATTAACTTCACAAGATGCAACCTGTTATGCTATACAGCTTAACAATATACATCACATCTTTATGAAGAAAATATTTATCTACTGCAGTTTCATTTTAATACAGATATTTTTTTATTTTATCAAACCAGTAGGCACATTATCCAATATTGCCTCATATAATCATAAAACTGTTACATCACATTCTGTGGCATCCCTTCAAGCCATTTAGCTACATTAGTAAACGCTGTTACTGCTCTCTTTTCTATAGCCTCTCTTGTGTTAAAACCAATATGAGGCGTTAAGATAACATTAGGAACATTAAGCAGCGGTTCATCTTTTGCTAATGGTGGTTCAGTATCAAATACATCTATACCAGCTCCAGCTATCCGATGTTCCTTAAGAGCTTGAGCTAAGGCATGCGCATCCACTACAGGCCCTCTTGCCGTATTTATTAAAATAGCATTTTTTTTCATTAATTTTATCTTATTAACATCAATTAATCCCCTTGTTTCTTCATTGAGCGGCGTATGCAGTGAAATAATATCACAAGTTTTCAGTATAGTATCCATATCGACAAACATATAATCACTTTTTCCTGATAAATGCCTTCTATAACAATATACCTCACACCCAAAAGCTTTTGCCAGTGCTGCGGTTTTTAATCCTATGGCACCTGCCCCGATAACCCCAAATTTTTTACCGGCAAGCTCACTGCCCAGAAAATTTTCATTGGTCTTTCCGTTGCGGACAGCTTCATTACTGGCAGCTATATTTCTATATAATGATATACACATACCTATTACTAGTTCACTCACAGCTTCATTAGCATAACCTGAACAATTGGAAACCACTATTTTATTTTTGCGGCAATATTCCATCCCTACATGATCAACACCAGTAAAAGCCACTGATATCATTTTTAGTTCGGGGCATTGCGATAGAATATTATCTTTATAAGGATTATTGGCTATCATTACTGCCTGTGCCCCTTGTGAACGCTTTATTTTCTCTTTATAATCTGCCGGACTATTATAATAACTAACTTCAATTTTATTCTTTAATATTGTTTCTGCCAATTCATGGCATTTTGCCTTATCAATTCCTATAGGTTCTACAATTGCTAATCTCATAAGCTGCCTCCCAATAAAATTATATCTGTTTACCCGTTTATAAAATACGGAATTTTCTATAAATTTATAACAATATCAATTCGAGTTTATTATACCACTATTTACTCATTTTATAAATATTTGTTGTAATGTCTAATAATTTTTATGGAAAACAAAAATTATAACTTTCTCTATTATTTATGACAGATATTTACTATAAAAATATCTGTCATAAATAATATTTTCCTCATAAAACTACTATACAACACTATATGAGGGAAGTTTCTACATATGATAAACCTACTTTTTACAATAATCTATTTTAATATTTCATCCATGGATGCCAAGCACCTGTCGATAGCTGTGTCCAGTGTACTTTCTTTAATGTTCAGTGCTGGATTAAAATATAATACATCTCCTAGAGGTCTGAGCAATAAACCTTTCTTGAGTGCTCTCTTGTAAATTTCATAGCCAATACGCAGTTTAGGGTCAAATGCCTCTTTACTATCCTTGTTCTTAACTAACTCAATAGCATTAATAAGCCCTATATGGCGTATTTCTCCTACATTTTTATGTTCATTAAGTTTTTCGCAGAGTTTTGTATTAAGATATTTTGCTGTTCCTTGTGCTCTTTCCAAAACTTTATCTTCCTGCAGTATTTTTTGTACAGCTAAAGCTGCACTACAGCCAAGAGGATTACCACTATAGGTATGGCTGTGCATAAAAGCACGGCCCTCATTATAATCAGCATAAAAAGCATCATAAATCTTTTGTGTTGTCAATGTCATTGACATTGGCATGTAGCCGCCAGTAAGCCCCTTGGAAATACACATTATATCTGGTGAAATCTTGGCATGATCACAAGCAAACATTTTCCCTGTACGACCAAATCCTGTTGCTATTTCATCAGCAATCAGTAATACGCCAGTTTTATTACAAAGCTCACGCAATTTTTTCAGATAAAGTGCCGGATATATGCGCATACCGGCACTTCCCTGTAATAATGGTTCTATTATGATAGCCGCTGTTTTTTCCCCATATCTGGCAAAATCTTTTTCCGCATTTTCAAAGCATTCACACTTACAGTTATCCCGAGTACAGCCATAAGGACAACGATAACAGTCAGGTGCCTGTATATGAATGGTATCCATCAGCATAGGTTTGTAAATTTTAGCATAAAGATCCATACTGCCGACGGATAAAGCTCCTATTGTTTCCCCGTGATAACCTTCACTCAAGCACATAAAACGCGTACGTTCAGTATTACCTGTCTGTGAATGATACTGGAATGCCATTTTCAATGCACATTCCACTGCTGATGAACCATTATCAGCAAAATTGAACTTAACTAATCCCTTGGGAATAACTTTTATGAGCTGCTGACATAATTCAATAGCCGGTTTATGTGATAGGTTAGCAAAAATAACATGTTCCAGCGTATCAAGCTGCTTTTTTATCGCTGCATTTATCACTGGATTGCAATGTCCCAGCAGATTGCACCACCATGAACTTATAATATCAATATATTCATTACCATCGATATCATATAAATACGAACCCTTTGCGTGGTCAATAACGATTGGAGGTAATGTTTCATAATCTTTCATTTGCGAACACGGATGCCATATGTATTTCAGATCTTCTTCAACTAATTTATTCATTTACAATAACGCCTCTTAACTTTTATTCGTAAAGTGCTGCCAGTTTCTCTACTGAAATATTGAGTTCTTTATCATCTTTTTTTACCAATGCAATAATTTCCATACCGGTCATATTTTCTATCATTTTTATATTATCATCCTGCATAACTCCGCCTGAGTAGTTATTCAGAATAATCCCTTTTATTATCAGTGAATGAGTTTTCATATACTCCACCGTAAGAACCACTTCATTTATTGTCCCTAGCCCTGCGTCAGCAACTATTAAACATGGTAATGACAATTCTCTTATGATGTCTTTCAAAAACATTTTTGCTTTTGCATCATAGCGAATAGGACATACTATCCCACCACTTCCCTCCATGGTTAAGTAAGAAAATTTTTGTGCATTTTTATAAAAACCGTCTTTCACCACGGACATTTCAACTGGATTTTTTTCCAGTTTAGACGCTAAATGTGGTGATACTGCTTCTTTATAAAGATATGGTACTAAGCTGTCGTCACTTTGACCTATCCCAGCAAACTGATTGACATATCCTGCGTCACTTTCTTTTACACTGTCGGCTCCGCTTATAGCTGCTTTATAATAACCGCAATTGAAGCCTGCATCACGCATTTTTTTTACGATCAATCCTGTAACATACGTTTTTCCTATGTCTGTCCCTGTAGCCGTAATAAAAAGACCTTTTGTTTTATTATTCATTCCATAGCCCCACTTTAAATCCTAATTCTTTTATCATATTCATATCTGTATCAATCGTTATCCCGGAAGTTGTCAGCATATCGCCTGATATTGCTGCATTGGCACCAGACTGAAAACACTTCTTACCTTTATCAGGCAGTAACCCACGTCCACCTGCCAGTCTGATAGATACATCGGGAAGAATAAACCTGTATATGGCAACAATACGTGCCATTTCATCATTTGTTAATACCTTATTATGTTCAAACGGTGTATACGGTATTGGATTAAGCATGTTTACCGGTACAGATTTCACCTTTAATTTTCTAAGTGATAATGCCATATCTATACGATCTGACATCGTTTCGCCCAGCCCCATTATCCCTCCGCTGCATACATTCATGCCCGCTCGCTGTGCAGCTTTTATTGCTTTAACTTTATCCTGAAAACTATGTGTTGTGCATATATTGGGAAAATAGTGTTCTGATGCTTCTAAATTATTATGTACCCGTCTTACACCAGCATCATACATTTTTTTATATTGTTCTTCATTCAATAATCCAAAGGACACACAAACATTTATTTTCCCCTGCTTATTAATAGCTTTTACAGTATTACACATTTCAGCAATTTCTTTATCATTCAAACTTTTACCGGCAGTAACTATTGAATACCGCAGCACACCTTTATCCTCATTATAACGGGCACCAGCAACAATTTCCTGAGTATCAAGTACTCCATAAGTATCCACTTTTGTTTTATAAAAAACAGATTGTGCGCAATATTTGCAATTTTCTGAGCACCTGCCACTTTTTCCATTTATGATCGTGCAAATATCAAAAATATTGCCACAAAAATGTTTCCTTATTTCATTGGCTGCCGCACAAAGTTCATCGAGTGGTACTTCTATAAGCATTTCTGCTTCTTCACGGTCTATCATTATTCCCTGCAGCACAGTAGCTTTAAGTTCTTTTATTATTCCTGTATTCATTTTTTATATCATCCCTTTATTATTTTTCTGGCATTGCTAAGAATAGTCCCTTGTTGCATCACTGCGCATTAAAATATACCTTCTTTTAAAATCCATTTCTAAATCTATTTATCTTATCTACTGTGTACAATAGGGATTACCTTCTTGCTTATAACCGCTGCTGCTATACATAAAAATATGTCTCCCGGCACAGCTAAAATAAATCCATACAGAAAAACGACCCACGCTGTTACCGCTTTTCCCAGATAAAAATTGCTAATAAAATAACAATATACCAATCCAAAAGTATAAACAATGACTAATCCAATAAAATCTGCTGCTAACAGTCTTTTATATGAAGGTTTTGCCACTTTATTAGCCAGTGAGCCAGTTACTCCGCTGGCGATTATGAAACCAATAAGATAACCAAAAGTAGGCTGAAATACATATCCTGGGCCACCGCCATCAGTAAAAATAGGCAGTCCTATCAAGCCTAATATCACATACGCTCCTACACTTATAGCCCCCAATCTCCCGCCAAGTAAAAGTCCCGCCAGCATTGTAAATAAAAATTGCAATGTGAACGGCACAACTGGGACAGGTATTCTGATAAAAGCACCTATAGCTATAAGTGCTGTAAATAGCCCGCACAAAACAATATCCCTTACTGTTAATTTTCTTGACATATCTTTAACATATCACCAGTCTTTCTTCAAAAATAGTAATTACAGGAGAAACCCAGATATTTTTAAAGCTGCAACCATGCTAATATAAGACTTTATACTGCTGAATAATTGCTGTTATCTGGTAAAATAATATATTTTCCTGTTTTAAATAAGTTATTACACCATTTAAAACCCAAAAACAATTTTATTTTACTTTTCCTGTTTTAAAATTTAACTAAAAAATCTATAGCAGATATTATTTTATCTTTTACTATTAAAGCACAAAAAACATCAATCGTCAACTTTATAATATATAAAGTTGACGATTGATGACATGTATAATATTTATTTTAAATTAACCGGATTAAGACATTGCAGATCCTTTGCAACAAACAAACCATTTTTTCTTATTAATTCATCATCAAGGAAAATTTCTCCTCCGCCATATTCTTCTGTCTGGATCAATACCAAATCCCAATGGATAGAAGAACGATTACTGTTATCAGCATCATCATATGCGCAACCTGGTGTAAAATGAATGCTCCCACTTATTTTTTCATCGAATAATGTATCCTTCATTGGCTTATTTATATATGGATTCAACCCAAAGGAAAATTCACCAACATAACGTGCACCTTCATCAGTATCCAATATTTTATTCAGCATTTCATTATTGTTAGCTGTTGCTTTTACTATCTTTCCATTTTTAAATGTCAGTGAAATATGTTCAAAAGTAACACCCTGATAAACTGCCGGTGTATTATAAGTTATTGTCCCATTTATAGAATCTTTTACAGGTGCTGTATATAATTCCCCATCAGGAATATTACATTCGCCTGAACATTTTACTGCCGGCAACCCCTTTATTGAAAAAACAATATCTGTGTCAGGTCCTTTTATATGTACTTTATCAGTATTTTCCATACGTTTTTTCAGCGGTGTCATTGCTTCACGCATTTTTTGATAATCAAGATTGCATACATTAAAATAATAATCTGTAAACTGTTCTGTACTCATATTGGCAAGCTGTGCCATCGCCCCATTGGGATAACGCAATACACACCATTTAGTATATGGCACTCTTATGTCACTATGAACCGGTTTTAACCAATCTTGTTGATATAACTTCATTTTTTCAGGTGGCACATCACTCATTTCACTTACATTATCGCTACCACGCACTGCAATATATGCATCCATTTGTTTCATGCGCATACTTTCATATTCAGCAATAATCTGCATTTGCTGCTTACTTGCACCTATAAGCAGTTCTCGCTGTAATCTTTGCTGTTTTACTGCAAGGAATGGAATTCCTCCAATCTTATACGTTTCTTTTACTAAAGCCCCTGCCAATTCCATTCCTGTGTCAAATATTTCAATGAGTATTTTTTCCCCTTTCTTTATATGTGTAGAATAAGTAATAAGATTATGCGCCAATAGTTCTATTCTTTTATCCATAAATATACCTCCAAATAATAAATTTTTTATACTGTTTATACTGTTCGTTAATTAAGTTTATTCCAATATAAAAATTTTTTCAATACAGTATAAAAATACTCTGCCTAAAATAAGAGGACCATTGCCAAGGTATTTTATAAATACACTTTAGCAATGATCCTATAATTTCAAAAAATGTCCATTTTATGAGTTGAACTTAACCCACCTCTTCATCACTGCGCAGACGGTCAACAATCGTAGCGCATGCTGCATCCCCCGTAACATTAATAGATGTACGCAGCATATCAAAAATACGGTCTACCCCAAATAAAATAGGTAACGCTGTAATTGGTATATTGGCTGCCATCAGCACAGCTACAACCAATAATGTAGGTCCTGGCACACCTGCCTGTCCAACAGCCCCTACCGTTGCGGTGAAACAAATAGCAATATATTGTGATATAGTGAGATCTATGCCAAACATCTGGGCAAAAAAACTGGCTGCAATAGCATAATAAGCAGCATTTCCATTCATGTTTATCGTGGCTCCCAACGGCAGCGCAAAAGCAGTAGTTTCTTTTGATACTTTTAATTCATCCACTGTTGTCCGCATATTGAGTGGCAAAGTTGCCATTGAAGAAGCCGTAGAAAAAGCAAACAACTGCACTTTATATATGCTCTTGAAAAATTGTTTGTATGAAGTACATTTAGAAAATAGTGCTACACTGCCTCCAATAACAGCATAATTCTGTATCATCAATACTACAATATATAATCCCAGTAAATATAACAATTTTATTAAAACATCAGAGCCAAAGGTTCCAATAGAACCTGCCATTAAACCAAATACACCAATTGGCGCAAAACACATAATAATATTCATAATTCCAACAATAGCTTCTGTAAGTGTATTAAATAAGTTTAAAAGATATGTGCGTTTTTTATCATCCATCGCAGAGATAGCAAAACCAAGAAACAATGCAAATACTATTATCTGCAATATGTTTCCACTAACTAATGCTTGAAACGGATTTGCCGGTACAAAACCAATAATTGTATCCCAAAATCCTGGGATATGCCCTTTATCCGCATATTTAGCAGCATCTGCTGCTCCTCCCAAGGATGCAATACTTATACCTGCTCCTGGTTTAAAAAATTCTCCAAAAAATAATCCTATTACTGTAGCTATAAGAGTGGTAACTGCATAATAAACAAATGTTACCAGCCCAATCTTTCCTGCCGATTTAGAGCCACCTAAGGATGCTGCCCCACCAACAATAGAAAAAAGAATCATTGGCATAACAACCATTTTAATAAGTTGCATGAACAGATCACCTACTGGAGCAAAGACTTTTGCTCCATCACCCATAGTTAAACCAGCTATAATGCCAAGAATCATTGCGACAAAAATATATTTGCCTAAGTTTTGCATGATATTAAATTTTTTTATCATTCGGTCCAGCCTTTCTTTAAAATATTTTATCTCTTTGAAATTATACATTCCCAAAAGACAATTTGCAATAAAATTTAATCTTTTACTAAAAAGCTTATTCTTAACTTCATTTTTTACCTATACATCAGATTAATTTACCATTCTTTTATTTTCTTTCCCAATAGGCTTAATATAACGCTTGCCAGATAGATTTTTAAATGGTAAACTATATGACATACAAGCATTTTCGGGGGATAAAAATTGGAAAAACTAGTTATAAACGGCGGCGTAAAACTCAAGGGCCGTGTAAAAATAAGCGGCGCTAAAAATGCTGTTTTACCTATAATTGCCGCTACACTATTAGGACAGGATTGTCCTTGTATACTGGAAGAGGTCCCTTGTTTGGACGATGTTGAAACAATCTCTGAAGTTTTATCAAAACTTGGAGTTAATGTACAGTTTGATAAAGGGAAAAATATTTTTACAGCTGACAGTACGAATATTAATTCCTGCGAAGCACCATATGAATTAATACGTAAAATGCGGGCTTCATTTCTCATTATGGGCCCGCTTCTTTCACGCTGCGGCCACTCTAAAATTTCACTGCCAGGTGGCTGTGCCATTGGTACTCGTCCTATTGACCTTCATTTGAAAGGTTTTGAGGCACTTGGCGCACAAATAGAAATTGGGCATGGTTTTATTAATGCCACTGTTCCAGATAAATTAAAAGGAGCTAAAATTTATCTGGATTTTCCCAGTGTTGGCGCCACTGAAAATATCATGATGGCTGCCTGTATGGCTGAAGGACAGACTATTCTGGAAAACCCAGCTCAGGAACCGGAAATTATTGATTTAGCAAATTTTCTTAATATGATGGGAGCAAAAATCCGTGGTGCTGGTACTAATGTCATAAAAATTGATGGCGTAAGGAAATTAACAGGCTGCAATTATACTATTATTCCTGACCGCATCGAAGCAGGTACCTATATGGTAGCTGCTGCTATGACAAGAGGTGATATTTATATTGAGAACGCGATCAGTGAACATCTTAAACCTATTATTGCCAAATTATCTGAAGCAGGTGCTGAAATCATCGAAGATGTAAAGGGCATTCGTGTAAGAAATAATAAAAAACTTAAGGCTGTCGACATAAAAACAATGCCTTATCCTGGTTTTCCCACTGATATGCAGGCACAATTCATGGCTATGCTTACCATATCTGAAGGAACTGGTCTTGTTACAGAAACTGTTTTTGAAAACAGATTTATGCATGTTGATGAATTAAAGCGTATGGGTGCCAACATTAAAATAGAGGGCCGTACTTCAGTGGTCGAGGGTGTAGATCATCTTTTAGGTTGTCAAGTTAAGGCTACTGATCTCCGGGCAGGGGCCGCAATGGTTTTAGCGGGCCTAGTTGCTGAAGGTGAAACACAAATAGGCTATATTCACCATATTGACCGAGGTTATGATAATCTTGTTGGTAAATTATGTAGTTTAGGTGCTCAAATTTCCCGTACAAAAAATTGAATTTATTATAATAATATACTAAAATAAAACCGTGAGACACACGGGGTTAGCCCGTCATACCACACCAGATACCATGATCTCTTTGTGACGACGAGAAACTTCTATTATATATTATTTATAGATAGAAGTATGCCACTAATTATTTTTTACAAAGGATATGAACTATGTTTCCTCTAAATACACCTATTCAATTATCACATATAAAATTAAAAAATCCTTTTATTCGCTCAGCTGTTCATAGTTTTTTAGGAACTGAAGATGGTTTTATGACTAATGAAGAATATACAATGTATGATACTCTTAGCCGTAACCATCTTGCCCTTATCATAAGCGGTCACTGTTGTGTTCTTTCAGGTGGACTCGCAAACAAAGAACAAATCCGTATTGATAATGATAATTATATTGCCCAATTTTCTAAAGCTGCTGATTTGATCCACAAAAATAATTGCTTATTTATTCCTCAAATCAGTCATGCTGGTCCTCGGGCTGTTGATACTGATGATCTTTATGATGTTACTGAATGTGAAATCAAAAAAAATCGTTATGCCAAGCGTCTTTCCATAGAACAAATTCAAATTATAAAAAAAGCTTTTATTGATGCAGCCTACCGCCTGAAACAGGCTAAGGTTGATGGTATCCAGCTACATGCTGCCCACAGTTACTTATTATCACGTTTTATTGATGAATCATTCAATACCAGGACAGATGAATATGGTGGAAGTATCGAAAATCGTTTTCGTCTCTGCACTGAAATAATAAAAGGCATAAAAAAAACTTGCGGTAAAGATTTTGCTGTTGCAATCAAAATAAATAATGATACTAATGCCGATAATCAAAAATATGCTGCTGACATGCAATATGTCATAAAAAAATGCCAACAGCTCGATGTTGAATTTATTGAATGGAGCGGTGTGGACTTTATCAATCAGCCCCGTACCAGTTCTCTGTATTATTTCGATAGAATAAACTCTTTTGCCAAGCTAAGTCACCTTCCTATGAGTATTGTCGGCGGAATAAAAAGCATGGCTGATATAGAAAAAGTATTATCCAGCAATATCAAATTAATATCACTAGGGCGCAGCTTAATATGTGAACCAGATATTTTAACAAAATTTGCCCAAGGCAAAACAACAAAGTCTTCGTGTCTTGCTTGTAATCGTTGTTTTGCCATTCCACATTTACACAAAAATATACGCTGCATACTTCACTGGAAAAAATTGCGTAAACAACAATAAAATTAACTATATTATTTTATTATTGTAAAAAAAATGCTGGGATCATAATGATCCCAGCATTTTTTACAAATAAAACTTTCACCATGGTTCAGATTTTAAACCCGCCCCACACATAGGAATAAGACAGTCTGACAGCTTGCCATATTTTTTGCTATATAGCAAGTATGCTGCATAATTTGCAGCTGTTGTATGTTCACAAAAGATTCCTTTAGCTGCTAATTTCCCCCGCGTTGGTAAAATCATTTCCTCTGGCACAGCAATTACTTTTATATTATACTTATAAATATATTCCAAAATTTCTTTACCACGCATAGGAATGCCAATTGCTATTCCCTCTGCCAATGTCGGTTTTATTTCAACTTTAGGCGGTACTTTTAATTTATTTTCTACTGCTTTAACAAAAGGATCACAATGTTCACTCTGTACTGCAATAATCTGCGGCATTTTAGAAATAATTCCCGCTGATAAAAATTCTTCTAATGCCTTTATAACACCTAAAAATAATGTTCCGTTACCTAATGGTATTATAATATTCTTAGGAATTTTCCCTAGTTGTTCATAAACTTCATATATATATGTCTTCGTACCCTCGTAAAAAAGTGGATTATATACATGATTAGCATAATATACTCCTTCTCTTTTTACTTTAGTACGACAAACTTCTGCACAATCATCACGTGATCCCTGTATCACATTACAAGTTGCTCCATGAGCACGAATCATTCCTATTTTCTTAGGAGAAGTATTTTTAGGAACGAATACTTCACATTTTATACCAGCCCGCCCGCAGTATGCTGCTACACTATCACCAGCATTACCGCTGGAATCCTGAACTACACTTTTCACACCAATGCTCTTACAATGCGATATTAACATTGCTGCACCTCTGTCTTTAAATGATAAGGTTGGCATGTAATAATCCATTTTAAATAAAATACCATCATCAAAATTGATAATTGGAGTCATACCTTCTCCTAATGAAATAGACTTCCATACATCTCCTTCAATTGGCATAAAATATCTATAACGAAAGATATTCCACAATTTTTTATCAACTTTACCTAAATCAAATTTAGGTGCCGTAAAATCTAGTTTCCATAAACCACCACATTTATCACATTTAGCTTTATAAGTATCTACGCTTTCACGATGTCCACAACTAGAACAAACAAAGTCCATATAAACTCCCCCATTATAATCCGCTCATTTTATTCTATTATATCACAAAACCCCAGATATAAATTAGTTCATGCTTAGTTGTAATACTTACTATGATTTTCTTGCATAATAAAAACTAAATTTTATAAGGAAGGATATCCCATGTATAAACATAAGTATACCTTATTACTGCTCTGTTCTATTATCTTCCTATTAACATTTACCCCAATTTTAACAGCTGCTGCTTCCATTCCTCCAAGTAATGTAATCAAAGGAATATTTTATATAGGCAGCGAAAAATCTGAATATCCTATTATACGCACTGACAACAGTGATGTAAACTATAAAATCAATCGCGATATTCAAAATTATATTGCCGACATGAGAGCTGCTGTAGACAGCACAAAAAATCCGACAACCAGTATCATGCAATATAAAATATATTACGAAACAAACACAATAATCTCTATAGTATTCAAAGAATATCGTTATTATTATCATGCTGCTCATGGTATGTATTTTATCCACGGTATAGTTTATAATAAATCTACCGGTGCAAAAATTCCTATAACCCATTATCTGAATATGACACCAGATGATTTACAAAATGCAATTAATAATCATACTGCAAAGGTTTTTGGTGGTAATGGAAATACTCCTATAAAATGCAATGACATATATAAAATTAAATATATATCTAAAAATTATTCATTATTAAAAAAAGATGGCCGACTCTATATCAGCTTAATTTATCCGCCATATGAACTGGCACCTTATGTCGTAGGAATAGTGCGCATAAATATTCCTCTATAAATCTGTTTCTTAATTATTTTTATAAAAATCACTGATACTGGAACTTTTATAAAACTGACTCCGCTGGGTATGAAATACGGCAATATTGTTTTTGAGGGTTTTCTCCTATAAAAAAAGCGCCGCTGACGGCGCTTTTTATCGTTTGACAAATTAATAATTCTAAAAAACAACATAAAAAAACGTCTATGACAATAGTTTAACTAAAATCATAGACGCTTTTAACCGGCAGCAACCTATCCTCCCAGGGGGCTGCCCCCCAAGTACTTTCGGCCTGTGGATGCTTAACTGCTGTGTTCGGAATGGGAACAGGTGGATCCATCCAGGTATCGCCACCAGATGCTTTAGCTCTTAGTGCTTTAGCAGTTAGAGATAAAGTACGCAGAGTGAGCAGCGCAAATGCGCTTCTTATTAATAAATCTTATCTTCCAGTACCCAGAAATAAACCACGTAAAAAGAACTGTGCGAACATGTTTTTTCTACCATACTTTCAATATCCTTTATATAATCTCTACTCTTTTGTATCTTTTTTAAGTGTTTGCACACTCAAAACTTCACAGAAGAAAATTAGACCAAGCAGTCAAATTGTTTTTTAAGTTAAGTTCTCGGCTTATTAGTATCGGTCTGCTTCATATTTCACAATACTTCTACTCCCGACCTATCTACCTCGTGTTATTCAAGGTGCCTTCCTAGCTTGCGCTATGGGAAACCTCATCTTAAGGCAGGTTTCACGCTTAGATGCTTTCAGCGTTTATCCTTTCCGAACGTAGCTACCCAACTGTACCCCTGGCGGGATAATTGGTACACCATTGGTTCGTCCACTCCGGTCCTCTCGTACTAGGAGCAGCCCCCTTCAAGTTTCTTTCGCCCGCGATGGATATGGACCGAACTGTCTCACGACGTTCTGAACCCAGCTCACGTACCACTTTAATGGGCGAACAGCCCAACCCTTGGGACCTGCTCCAGCCCCAGGATGTGATGAGCCGACATCGAGGTGCCAAACCTCCCCGTCGATATGGACTCTTGGGAGAGATTAGCCTGTTATCCCCAGGGTAGCTTTTATCCGTTGAGCGATGGCCCTTCCACTCGGTACCACCGGATCACTAAGCCCTGCTTTCGCACCTGCTCGACTTGTTGGTCTCGCAGTCAAGCTCCCTTCTGCCTTTGCACTCTTTGCGCGATTTCTGGCCGCGCTGAGGGAACCTTTGGGCGCCTCCGTTACTCTTTCGGAGGCGACCGCCCCAGTCAAACTGCCCACCTGGCACTGTCTTGAAGATCGTTACTCTTCCAGTTAGATGCCCGTTAAATAAAGGGTGGTATCCCAACAATGACTCCTTACATACTTGCGCATGTATCTCTAAGTCTCCCACCTATCCTGTACGTCATTTACCGAATATCAATGCCAAGCTGCAGTAAAGCTCCATGGGGTCTTTCTGTCCAGTCGCGGGTAACCTGCATCTTCACAGGTATTTCAATTTCACCGGGTCCCTCGTTGAGACAGTGCCCAAGTCGTTACACCTTTCGTGCGGGTCGGAACTTACCCGACAAGGAATTTCGCTACCTTAGGACCGTTATAGTTACGGCCGCCGTTTACCGGGGCTTCAATTCAAAGCTTCGGATTGCTCCTAACCTCTCTTCTTAACCTTCCGGCACCGGGCAGGTGTCAGCACCTATACGTCAGATTTCTCTTTCGCAGGCACCTGTGTTTGTGCTAAACAGTCGCTTGGGCCTCTCTTGTGCCACCGCCTGCTGCTCCATCCGTTCGGACTTCACTGCCTGCGGCTATCCTTTTCCCGAAGTTACGGATATATTTTGCCGAGTTCCTTAACGAGGGTTGTCCCGCGCACCTTAGGATTCTCTCCGTGCCTACCTGTGTCGGTTTTGGTACGGGCGCTTTATTTCTCACTAGAAGCTTTTCTCGACAGTGTAGCTCATTTGAATTCGGCTCATCCGTAGATTTACCTATCTATCACTTCTCGGCTCTTATGCAGCGGATTTGCCTGCTGCACAGCCTACCGGCTTCGACGTACTCTTCCATCCGTACGCTCAAACTGCTTGCTGTGTCACTCCATCATTCAAACAAAATAAAACGGTACAGGAATTTTTGCCTGTTGTCCATCGCCTATGCTTTTCGCCTCGGCTTAGGTCCCGACTTACCCTGGGTCGACGAGCGTTGCCCAGGAATCCTTAGGCTTTCGGTGGAACAGATTCTCACTGTTCTTGTCGTTACTCATACCGGCATTCTCTCTGCTGTACACTCCAATGCTCCTTACGGTACATCTTCAGTCGCATACAGTATGCTCCCCTACCCAGAATGTACTGCTACATCCTGCCACGGCTTCGGTTCTGTGCTTGAGCCCCGGATATTTTCGGCGCAGAGCCTCTCGACCAGTGAGCTATTACGCACTCTTTTAATGATGGCTGCTTCTGAGCCAACATCCTGGTTGTTTATGAAGTCCTACATCCTTTTCCACTTAGCACAGCATTTGGGACCTTAGCCGGTGGTCTGGGCTGTTTCCCTTTCGACTATGGGTCTTATCACTCACAGTCTGACTCCCAAGTATTTTATTACAGCCATTCGTAGTTTGACTAGGGTCGGCAGGCTTTACGCCCCCTTGCCTGATCAGTGCTCTACCGTCTGTAATCTTCCCTTGAGGCTAGCCCTAAAGCTATTTCGGGGAGTACCAGCTATCTCCGCGTTCGATTGGCATTTCACCCCTATGCACACCTCATCCCAAAGTTTTTCAACACTCACGGGTTCGGTCCTCCACGCATTTTTACCTGCGTTTCAACCTGGGCATGCATAGATCACTGCGGTTTCGGGTCTACACCATATTACTTGCCGCCCTATTAAGACTCGCTTTCGCTTCGGCTCCATGTTTTCCATTTAACCTCGCAATATAATGTAACTCGCCGGTTCATTCTTCAATAGGCACGCCGTCGCTCTCTTACGGAGCTTCGACTGCTTGTAGACATACGGTTTCAGGTTCTATTTCACTCCCCTTCCGGGGTTCTTTTCACCTTTCCCTCACGGTACTATGCGCTATCGGTCGCCAGGTAGTATTTTGCCTTGGAGGGTGGTCCCCCCAGCTTCTCGCAAGGTTTCTCGTGCCCCGCGATACTCTGGATACTGACCATGCTGCCCCACTTTTTGCCTACCGGGGTTTTACCTTCTATGCCTGACCTTTCCAAGTCATTTGGCTAAATGTTTCAGCATTTTTGTCAGTCCTCAACCCCATATTACCGAAGTAATATGGTTTGGGCTTTTACCCATTTCGCTCGCCGCTACTTTGGGTATCTCGTTTGATTTCTTTTCCTCCGGGTACTTAGATGTTTCAGTTCCCCGGGTTTGTCTTCCTTTCGGATGATAGAACTTTTTCTATCGGGTTGCCCCATTCGGATATGTACGGATCAATAGATGCTTGCTCTTCCCCGTACCTTTTCGCAGCTTACCGCGTCCTTCTTCGACTCCTGGCGCCAAGGCATCCACCATATGCCCTTGTTCACTTAACTTATCAGTATTGCTTGGTTATTATTATCCCTGCTAGTGCTTTAAGCTCTGCCTGGTATCATAATAACTGCCGCAATCTGTTTTTGCATTTCATAATCTTACTTATAAAATGCCACCTTTGCTATAAGTTCATACGTTTTATCTTGGCGTATTTCTTTATAATCCTTTGTGCTTGGTCCAACTATTCCCTCGCCATTCTCATTTTCACAAGTTTGGCATTGGTGATAATTGTTCTTTGCTTTTCTTCTGTGTAGTTTTCAATGTGCAAGATTAATTTATTTTAAACATTACTGTTTTATAAATCAATTATTCTGAGGGAAGAAACCCTCAAAACTAAACAATACATCAAGCTTCCCAGTTGCAGCTACCTGCCCCTGATATGCTTGTTTCCAGATGCACTCGACAGATTTTATTAAAAATCCTTAGAAAGGAGGTGATCCAGCCGCACCTTCCGATACGGCTACCTTGTTACGACTTCACCCCAATCATCGCCCCCACCTTAGACGGTCGGTTCCATAAGGCCCTTTCCCGGCTTCGGGTGTGAATGACTTTCGTGGTGTGACGGGCGGTGTGTACAAGGCCCGGGAACGTATTCACCGCAGTATGCTGACCTGCGATTACTAGCGATTCCAACTTCATGCAGGCGAGTTGCAGCCTGCAATCCGAACTGGGGGATATTTTTTGGGTTCCGCTCCAGATCGCTCCTTCGCTTCCCTCTGTGTATCCCATTGTAGTACGTGTGTAGCCCAGGACGTAAGGGGCATGATGACTTGACGTCATCCCCGCCTTCCTCCGCGTTGTCCGCGGCAGTCTCATCTGAGTTCCCACCTTGACGTGCTGGCAACAGATAATAGGGGTTGCGCTCGTTGCGGGACTTAACCCAACATCTCACGACACGAGCTGACGACAGCCATGCACCACCTGTTTTCTTGTCTTCCGAAGAAGAAATATCCATCTCTGGATACGTCAATCAATGTCAAGCCCTGGTAAGGTTCTTCGCGTTGCGTCGAATTAAACCACATACTCCACCGCTTGTGCGGGCCCCCGTCAATTCCTTTGAGTTTCAACCTTGCGGTCGTACTCCCCAGGCGGGATACTTATTGCGTTAACTCCGGCACAGAGGGGGTCGATACCCTCTACACCTAGTATCCATCGTTTACGGCTAGGACTACCGGGGTATCTAATCCCGTTCGCTACCCTAGCTTTCGAGCCTCAGCGTCAGTTACAGTCCAGAAAGCCGCCTTCGCCACTGGTGTTCTTCCCAATATCTACGCATTTCACCGCTACACTGGGAATTCCGCTTTCCTCTCCTGCACTCAAGATTGCCAGTTTGGACCCCATCACGGGGTTGAGCCCCGCACTTTTAAGATCCACTTAACTATCCGCCTGCGCTCCCTTTACGCCCAATGATTCCGGACAACGCTTGCCGCCTACGTATTACCGCGGCTGCTGGCACGTAGTTAGCCGTGGCTTTCTAACAAGGTACCGTCATGCATTACCGATATTAGCGATATTGCCATTCGTCCCTTGCAACAGAACTTTACGATCCGAAGACCTTCCTCGTTCACGCGGCGTTGCTCCGTCAGGCTTTCGCCCATTGCGGAAGATTCCCCACTGCTGCCTCCCGTAGGAGTCTGGGCCGTGTCTCAGTCCCAATGTGGCCGTCCATCCTCTCAGACCGGCTACTGATCGTCGCCTTGGTGCGCCGTTACCGTCACCAACTAGCTAATCAGACGCAGGCCCATCTCCAAGTAATAGCCAAAGCCATCTTTGATAAAAGCTTCATGCAAAGCTTTTATAACATTCGGTATTAGCACCCCTTTCGGAATGTTGTCCCCATCTTGAAGGTAGGTTGCCTACGCGTTACTCACCCGTTTGCCACTAGGCTCTTACCGAAATAAAAGCCCCGTTCGACTTGCATGTGTTAAGCACGCCGCCAGCGTTCGTCCTGAGCCAGGATCAAACTCTCCATTAAATTTATCGGAGAGCCAATTTGGCTCTTTCATTTGTTGTTTAAAGAATTGTTTCAGGTTTATATTTAAACCGCACATCTGGTATATTTTAGAAAACATATAATGATGTATTGTTCAGTTTTCAAGGTGCCTGCCTCAACGAGTCAGCTTTTATATTCTATCAAAAACCTTTTCGTTTGTCAAGAACTTTTTTAAGTTAAATTTCTTTAGCCCTCTAAGTCCCGGCCGCTCTCTCGAGCGCAGAAATTATTATATCTAATCCTGTATATTTTGTCAATACTTTTTCTTATCTTTTTTCTTCCTTTTTTATCTTTTTCCCTGTTCTATTTATCATAACACTGCCGCCAAGCTTTATTTTACAGCCTTGTAAACCAATTTTATCTGTTCATTATATGCACTAATTATAAAAGAATGTAATTATAAATCCTTATTTTGACACTTTTAAGTTTGCGAAATACAATATAATTGTATTGATTTATCAATAATTACAAAGGAGCCTTGTTTATATGAAAAAAACTAATGCTGCACGTATTCTGGATGGTTTGGATATAAGTTATGAAATAAAAGGATATCCAGTTGATCTTTCCGATCTCAGTGCTGTACATGTTGCTGCTGAAACAGGAATGAATATAAAAACTATATTTAAAACATTGGTGGTCCGTGGCGATAAGACAGGAATTTTAATGGGCTGTATACCAGGTGATGATGAACTCGATATGAAAAAACTAGCTGCAATAAGTACTAATAAAAAAGTGGAAATGGTTCATCTCAAAGATGTACAGGCTCTAACCGGTTATGTGAGAGGCGGCTGTTCTCCCTTAGGTACAAAAAAAAAGTATCCTGTATTCATAGACCAATCAGCTTTAAAATGGACACAGATTGCTGTCAGTGCCGGTAAACGTGGTGAACAGTTGCTATTATCTCCTGCTGACTTAATAAAAGCCGTAGCTGCCACACCTGCTGATATTATAAAAGTCCATAATTCTTAATAATAATTAGATAGCGACCACCATTATTGTTAATTTTTTTATATAAAAATTAAAATTTACTCAAATACACTACGGGCTTAATAAGCATGATTTATTTAAGCCACTTCTATATATTGCTATTGACTATAGGAAAATAATATTTTCTCAGTTAAAACAGTCTATTTTGTCAGCTCAGCTAACTTCTACATTAATGACATTTTCCAGCTCAGCCAATTCACAATCTAACTTATCCATTGTAATATTTTTTTGCGTATGAATAATCAGTTCCAGCCTGAGCAAATTATTGGGAAGTGCTATGATCTGTATGCTTTTTATAACTATGTGATTATCATGTAGATATGTATATACTTTCATAACTTGCCCAGGAATATCCTGCATAGTTATTACTATACTAAGTTTATCATGATCCATCCATCGATCCATACGTGATAATGTTACCAGTACTATGAATACTATCACCGATGTAATACCAGCGCCACTATAATACCCGGCCCCAACAGCAAGTCCTACACCAGAAACTACCCAAATGCAGGCGGCCGTTGTCAGCCCAATAATATTTACACCTTCTTTTATTATGGCTCCTGCCCCTAAAAATCCTATACCACTAACAACCTGCGCTGCCAGTCTCGCTGGATCAGCATTTGTCCGACCTTCTACATTACTATATAAAAGCTGTGATAAAAGCATAATGAGGCATGATCCAACACAAACTAAAATATTTGTCCTAAGTCCTGCTGATTTATGTTTATACTGTCTTTCATAACCAATAAGACCTCCTAAAACAGCTGATAAAACAAGTCTCATGCAAGCTTCCCATTCTGGCGGCATAAATTCATCATCCTTCAGCAAATGTATCATTTTTTACTACATTCATTACATTTTATTATCTGCATTGTATAGACAGCAGCTATCTTTCCTGTGGTCATGTATAAAAGTTATCCACATTTTTGTATATTATGTTGATAAATATGTGGATAACTTTTTTTTTACAAAAATGACTATCATTAATACTTTTTTATTGGTTTACACTATTATATTGCTCTGTTTTTTTTATCACCAAATACCGAACATTTCACCAAGAAGCATTATATTGAGCACTGCAACTATAGCGGCAATTATTCCTAATAAAATTTTCTGTCTTAGATTATTGGCATATTTCCCCATTATTTTCTTGGATGATGTAAGATAAATCTGCAAAAATATAGTAAATGGCAGCTGCATACTAAGTGCCATCTGGGAATATATTAATCCATCAAAAGGATTCGTTATAAAAAACAATATGACTAATGCAATTGCATAAGTTATAACTACGCCATGCCAGGAATGACGATCTTTTATATCATATGGTTCTTTAAACAAACCTGCATATATGCTGCCGCCGGCCATTCCAGCCGTTGTTGTTGAAGACAACCCCGAAAATAAAAGTGCTACCGCAAACAAAACAGCTGCATGAGAACCTAATAACGGCTTTAAAATATAAACAGCCTGTGCTAAATCATCTACGATAATATTATGGGTGAAAAATACACTAGCAGCAATTAAAATCATGGCACTGTTTATAGCCCAGCCTATTATCATAGAAAAAAAAGTATCCATAAATTCATATTTCAGCTGTCTTTCAATAATTTTTTCATTTTCCAGATTCCATTGCCGGCTTTGAATTATCTCTGAATGTAAGAAAAGATTATGCGGCATTACTACTGCCCCTAATACGCTCATCACCACTACCAACGATCCATGCGGCAGCGCGGGATATACCCATCCTATCGCTGCTTTAGTCCATTCTATAGGAACTATGTATAGTTCAGCAATAAATGACAATCCGATAAGTGACACAAAGGCAATAATAATTTTTTCCATTTTTCGATATGAGTTTGAACGCAATAAAAAAGCACAGAAGATTGCCATAAAAATCGATCCATACATTATTGGGATCCTGAATAAAAGTTGTAAAGCTATTGCCCCTCCTAATATTTCTGCTAAAGCAGTCGATACGGCAGCAGCCATTGCCGAGAACAGCAACCCCCCAGACAACCACTTAGGCAGATAATATACGGCAGCCTCAGAAATGCATAGTCCGCTGGCTATTCCCAAATGGGCTGCATTATGCTGCAAAATAATTAGCATAATGGTAGAAAGTGTTACCATCCACAACAGGTCATAACCATATTGAGATCCGGCTGCTAAATTGGAAGCCCAATTACCAGGATCTATAAATCCAACTGTGATCAATATTCCCGGGCCAATATATCGTAAAAAATCCCGCGCACTTTTTCGGGTTATTTCGGTCTCGAAATATTTACGTAAATTTACCATTCAAATGCCTCCAATATGATATTTTAAAAGAATCATATATAAAGTATAACAAATTAATTGTGCAAATATAATATCTCGCTTATAATAATTTTAGAGTTTTCAATATATGCTCATTATAAAATTAACACAGAAAGGAAAATATGATATTATTTCAACTATCATATAAAACATATTATGGAATATAAGACATATCTTTTCGACTTTGATTACACACTTGCCAATTCTGAGGCAGGCATAGTAATGTGTTTCCAAAAATTACTGGCAAATCACGATTATCCTCCACAAAACAATTTTTCTATAAAAAAAACTATTGGTCTTTTTATGCCTGAAGCAATTACCATTCTAACGGGAGAAAAAGATACCAAATTTGTAAAAAAATTACAGGAAGAATACAGTTTATATGCTGATGAATATATGACTGAAAATACATACTTATATCCTGAAACTATTCCCTTGCTGAGAAAATTGAAAGCTGCGCATTATAATCTGGGTATTATTTCCAATAAAACAAAACATCGCATTCTGGAAACTTTAGCCAATGAAAATATAACCTCCCTCATTGATATTATTATCGGCACAGAAAATGCCAAGCAGCCTAAGCCTTCTGCCACACCTTTATTACAAGCTTTGGCTTTTCTACAGGCAGACCCTAAGTCCGCTATGTATATTGGTGATAGCTTAACTGATGCTCAGACAGCTCAAAATGCTTCTGTAGATTTTACGGCTGTTCTCACTGGACAAACCTCTTATGAAGAATTTATCAAACATCCTCATGTAAAAATTGTCCATACACTAGCCCAAATATATTAATTACTTGACATCAATTTAAAACATTGTAAAATATATCTATGTTATATTTATATCAATTATGTTTTTACTAATTCCAATTGTTTTTATTTATATTAAAGACTTGGCAAACCGCTTGTATATAACACCCAATTGATATAATTTAACAAATAAAATGTAAAGGAGTGTAAAACTTTGCAGGAAAAAAATTTAATTATCTCAGAAATAATGATGCCCAGCCAAGCCAATGTTGAAGGTAATATTCATGGCGGAGAAATAATGAAAATCATGGATTCGTGTGCTTATGCTGTAACACGCCGCTACGCCCGGACTAATGTAGTAACCGCAAGAGTTGATGAACTCCAGTTCCACCAGCCGATAAAAGTAGGCGATCTGGTGATCTGTTCTGCCAAAATAGTTTTTGCCGGTAATACGTCTATGGAAGTCTATGTCAATGTTCAAGTAGAGGATTTACGCTCTCATACACCACCGCTCCCTGCTCTATCTGCCTATTTCACTATGGTTGCTTTAGATCGTAATTCTAAGCCTGCCCATATTCCACCTTTGGAAATTAACACTAATGAGGAAAAGAAAGATTTTGAAGCGGGAAAGGCACGTTATGCTTCATACAAAGCTAAACGACAGCACGAAAAAAAATAAAGAAATTATTATAATGGTTTTTATTTAATATAGAACTAATAAAAATTGCTGATGTTTTCACACATCAGCAATTTTTATTTTCTCCAGTGTATTGCGAATACAGAAAATCTGACATTATTATACAAAAGCGGCCCAAAACTTATGCCCTATTATACCACATAAAAACTTTTATTCGTATGAAGTATTTTCCTATTTTTAGAATACCAAAGGGCCTTATAAAAGTTATGGACTGTTTTATAATCTAGTAAAAATTATTAATTTTTACTTGTACAAACTCAATTTTATTTATCATGCGATAAAGCAATAGGAAAAATTATTTCTTGGTTTATTTCATTTTCTTTATTCTGATAAAGCATGGCTTTTACGTTAAAAACCCTGTCAAGAAGTTCAACAGATAATATCTTATAAGGATCTCCCTGTGCAGCAATAGTATGTTTATCTATAATTACAACTTTATCAGCATACATACGGGCATGATTTATGTCATGCAAAACCATTACCACTGTTATCTGCTGTTTTTCATTGAGCATTTTTATTATTTGCATTATTTCCAGCTGATGTTCTATATCCAGATACGTGGTAGGCTCATCAAGAATAAGTATTTCTGGCTGCTGGCAAAGAGCCATCGTAATCCACGCTCTTTGTCTTTCGCCGCCAGACAGAGTTGTAAGCTGTCTTTGTTCTAAGTTTACTATACTGGTTTGCTGCATTGCCCAGTTAATTATTTTATTATCATCAGCATTATTATTGCTAAATAAATTTTTATAGGGAAACCGTCCATAAGCAACAAGCTGCCTGACTGTTAAATCAGGGGGAACACTAACTGTTTGAGGTAGCACGGCTATCTTTCTGGCAATAGTTTTCGCCGATAAATCACGTAATAATTTATCATCTAAAGTTACCTGTCCTTGATAATCATGCGAAAAGCCCGTGGCAATTCTTAACAATGTTGATTTTCCGCACCCATTAGGTCCTAGAATAGCAGTTATTTTTCCTTCCGGAAAAGAAAGACTTATATCTTGTAATATATTTTTATGCTGTATAGTAACAGAAATATTTTTCATTGATAATCGTGCCATTTATAACTGCCTCCTTAACAAAAAGAGGAAAAAAGGTGCCCCCAGAGCTGCCATAAAAATGCCTACAGGAAGTTCTAATGGTGCAAAAGCGCATCTAGCTACAGTATCACTTAATATTACAACAATACTGCCGAGAAGTATTGATGCAGGCAGCAAAAAACGATAGTCACTGCCAATTATAAGTCTGGCTGTATGAGGGATTATCAATCCTACAAATCCCAGTAGGCCGGCAACTGCAACTGCGCTAGCTGCTAATAAAGCCGCTATAGCTGTAAGCAGTATTCTGATAACTTCTACATTCATCCCCAATCCTTTAGCAATTTCATCTCCCAGCTGCAGCACGTTAAGATGCCGGGTAAACATCAATGCAGCTATTATGCCTACAATTGTGTATGGTAATATTAATTGCACATGTATCCATGACCTGGCAGCAAAACCACCAACCATCCACATTAATGCTCCATGAACTCTATCACTATACAAAATCAATAATGCAGATATCCCCGCCCCAATAAACGAAGCTACTGCTACTCCTGCCAGAATAATACGTAATGGTTTTATGCCATTTTTCCACGCCAAAATATAGATACATATAGCGGCTGCCATTGCACCGATAAACGCTGCTGGTGTTATCAAAAAACTATACTGTGGCAATACTATCATTATAAAAATACCCGCTATCCCCGCCCCTGATGAAATACCTATTATATGCGGATCGGCCAGCGGATTCCTCATAACAGCCTGTAAAATTGCCCCCGAAACAGCAAGATTCATTCCTACAAGTGCTGTTAATATTGTACGTGGCAATCTGATGTTCATCATTATTTGCTGGTCAACACTAGCTCCTGAACTAAACATTCGCATAATTTCTCTAAAAGGAATATTTACTGCCCCTTGTGATATACTTATAAAAAAACTTACTAGCACTAGTATCGCTAACATCACTAAAATAAATATTCTCCAGACAAAAATATTCATCCCCCATTTTTTATTTTTCCCGGTTTCCATTGCTTCCCCCCTGCACGAAAAAATTAGAGCCGCTGTACATGCCATCCTAAAGCAAATCCCCTAGCTAATCACGACTTTATTAGAGACGAATAAGTTTTAGGTATATGCATTAATTCAAACGATGCTATGTACAACAAGCCCTTATATTTTAACAACTATTATTTATCCTTTTTAGGAAATATTTCAGGATAAATTTTCTGTGCCATTATCTTTACCGCTTCCGGATAATGCAGTCCCGGATTCAGCAGAAATAAATGTTGCGGCAAATAATATATATGTCCTTCTTTTACTGCGCGCAATGTATGCCATGCAGCATTATTTTCCACATTGTCTTTCATTGCTTTTTTTATCGTCTTAAGATCTCCCATGCTGGTAACAAAAATAACATCAGGATCTTTTTTCACTAAAACTTCTAAACTATATGGTGCCGATTCATTGCCGCCATCAGGTGACTTTATATCTGAAGCTACATTGGTAAAACCAAGCATTTTTGCTACTGATCCTGCTATGGAACCATCAAGTTGGACTGTAACATCCTGCGCTGTGCTATGCAGTATGGCTACTTTTTTCGTTTCTTTAGGCAGTTTATCTTTAATCAGCTTTATTTCCCGATCCATTTTCTGATTCACTGCTGTGCCTTTTTCTTTTTCTCCTGTTATCTGAGCAAAAAGAGCTACACAATGTTTTACCTGATCATAACTTTTCATGTCCAGCACAATCACTGGAATGTTATTACTTTCCAGGGTAGAAACAAATTTGTCATTCATCCCCTTCATAGCTATAACCAAATCAGGTTTCAAACCAACAACTTTTTCTATATTTATGTTATATACGGCCCCAACTTTAGGAAGATCCTTATAATATGCCGGCACTCCCATTTTTGATGACGGACAGCCCACAACTGGTGCCTTTACTGCATGCAGTGGTTCTAAAAAAGAAGTGGATAATGCCACTATCCGTTCAGGTTTTTTGTTAAGTGTAACTGTGCGATTAGCATCATCAGTTATTGTTAAATATGACGATGTTTTTGCATTTTGCGAATTATTATTCGCACAGCCGGAAAAAATCCCTGCCATAATAAACACACACGTAAATAGAAATACTATTTTTCTATTCATTCAAAATCCTCTCCTATTTTCTACGGCGCGTTAAAATCGTCGATAAATAATTAGGAACTTTTTTTACTTTTTCAATATCATCAATGCATTCTTCATCCGGGAGTCCGCATCTGCTTACCATTACAGCATTTTTTACCAGATTTTTATCTTTCAGCGTAGTCACTATATCATCAAAGTTCTTATAAACCTTCATAATAACTGCATTATCTGAAACAGATAATACCTTATCGATTTTTTTTGGTTCTGCTGTAGCGGGAATGATGCTTATTATATCATTTCCTTCTACCAGAGGATATTCTAGTCTTCCTGCAATAGCACAAAATGCGGGAATTCCCGGAATAGTTTCTATTTTCGGCCATTCTGCTTTTAATAATCTATAAACATAAATATATGTACTGTAGAACATTGGATCTCCTAATGTTAAAAAGGCTACATTTTTACCCTTGTTCAACAATGCTAATATTTCCGTCTTATTTTTATGCCAGCTTTGAGGAGATTCTTCAAAATGTGTAACCATAGGAAAAACCTGATAAACAATTTCAACATCTTCTTTTAAATATGGTCCAGCTATCGATAAAGCTACACTACCATCTTTTTTTTCTGTTTTTGGCGCAATTATAACGTCAACTTTTTCTAATGTTTTTATTGCCTTCATTGTAAGCAAATCAGGATCGCCTGGTCCAACACCTATACCATAAAAAATACCTGTCATTAATAACTCTCCTCAAATATAATAATTTATACACACAATATAGAATTATACAAAATTTTTCTCTTAAAGGCAAAAACTTTTTTAGCACAATGAGGCTGTCGTACGAACAATATCAGCTTTATAAAGATGCAGTTACCTCCATGTATTCCTACTGTTTTAAGCCCAGATAGGAAAACGGGATATTGCAATATTATAATCGAAAATGTTTACGTACTACAGCCCCATTATAAAGTTATCATATATATTTATGAGCAGACGGTTTTTTTATTATTTTGCTTCTAATGCATTCCATGCTTCATTAGCACGTTCTACAAATATATTGCGTACTGCTGCATTTTCGCCTAATCCATGAATATAAGTCTTTACTTCAAATCCTTCTTTTTCCAAAATCGATTTATGAGATTCAGCAGTATTACCCGCCATATCATTATGAGCATGATCACCTGCTACCATCATCATCGGCATAAGGGTTACTTTTTTAATTCCTTTTGCCTTTAACTGAGGAATAATGGTTTCCAAGCTAGGCCATCCTTCTACTGTGTAAATATATACATTGTGCATGTTCAACATGTTCATATGATTCTGGATAACGGAATAATATGCATTATTAGGATTCGGAGTTCCATGGCCCATTACTAATACAGCTTCATCAGCAGCTATATTTTTAGGGAACTGCGTCGAAAATGCTTTCAAGAATTCTGTTACATCATCACGCTGATGTTCCTGTCCCATCCAATACATTGCAGGTACACCAATAGTCATTTTTTTGAAATCTTTTTTATACAGATCATATACTGCTGTGTCATATGAATATTCCATCCCGGGAATAACATCCAAAGAAGCTATAGCTATACGGGTATAACCTTCTTTCTTCAGTTCTTTAAGAGCTTTTTCCGGATCTGGAATTGTAATTCCTTCATGTGCCTTTATTCTATCTATAATGATATGTGACGTAAATGATAAAATAACTTTGGTATTAGGATGAGCTGCCTGAATTGCCTGTACAGTTCTTTCAATCGTCTTCTTACGTGAATCTTTGTATGTAGTCCCAAAGCTCATTACCAAAATAGCATCCTTGTTTTTTACATTTACCATCTGTGGGTTGTTATAAGTACGCACTCCAATTTCAGCAGCTTCTTTCAATGCTGGTGTAGCATCTTTAACTTCTGGATTCAATTTGTAGCTAGCGTAAGAAGTAGCCATGAATCCTGTCATCGCCATGCAGGCCACTGAAGTAACTAACATTTTTTTCCAACTAAACTTCATTTTACAACACTCTCCTAAAAATTTTGTTAATTAACAAATTTTTCAGTGCTCAATCACGTACTCAGGCAATGAATATCCATCAACCGTCTGAAAAAAATGCCTTCTATTGTAGTAACAATCACAACAGAAAGCATTTACTGACAAATATCAAAAATATTGTCCGAAAATACCACCTACCTATCTCTCGCAGGTACTACATAATTGCTTATATAGACAGCTTACCCTAAAACAAACAGTAAGTCTGCCTTATAGATAAAATTATGTAACGGTGATCGACAAACAGGCAGTTCTCCTGGCTCTGAGTCATAGCTATCTGTGCCTTCCCATGCAGTTATAACTGTCACAGTGACATTCGTACAGATTTGCTCGTCATTACAGTGGCGGGACCGCGTTGGCTTTAAACCTACTTCTCTTTTAAGTCTCTAGGACACCTGTTTCACTGATATTAAATTTTGTCTTGGCATATTCTCACAACTAAAGTCAAAGAATTTTGAGATATTACCGAACTATGCCTGCTAAAATAACAGGTCTTGCAAATTCTCTCTACAATGGACAATGCCCTGCCCATAAACCATCCACACTTGAACTATAAATCCGGTGAATGTCTCGTAAAAATATATGCCCAAAAGCAACAGTTTTACGGTTTATTCTAGTAACTTATGATACAATTAATTAGCTGTATTGTCAATAAAAGTACCTTATATTTTTATTTACTTATTATATCTTAACATCTATTTGGGCAGAAACACCGACTCCCTGCACCCGAGAAACGTTTGTTATCCTTTTAGCATTTATGGGGATAAGACCTTTTATCCTGAATCTGCTATCAGCAAAATCGCCTTCAACTTGTAAAACTGCTTTTGTTTTATCAATAGCATCCTGTGGTCCAGTAACCTGTGCTGCCCCAACATATGAACCATTGCCAACTGAAATTATTGGCACCACTTTGGTAGCATATGAAGTTCCCATACCATTTTGAGATAGCAGCTTATTTATCCCTGTATTTAAAGGAACTGCAAATCTATCTACCAATATTGATATTCCACTAATTTTTAAAGCACTGCCTAACAAACTGCCCAAATTAAACGCCTGTGTTGTCTGCACAACGGTAGTCAATGTTCCCATGACAATTGCTGCTACAATTATCGTTTTCTTTATTTTCATTCTAATCCCTTCTTCATATAAATTACATTTTTTTATTATATCATAATCCCTAACTAGTATATTAACTAGATTAGATACTTAAGCCATATAAATCTAAATAAACTTATACACTAGAGCTATAGAATAAAATATTGTATAATCAATATTATAATACTATTTAAAAAAAGAAAAGAGAACTATTACATGGAACAATATTCAACTTTATTTTTACAGTTCATCACTTCCTGGGGATATTTAGCCATAGCTCTATTGATGGCATTGGAAAATGCATGTATTCCTATTCCTAGCGAACTTATCCTGGGTTTTGCCGGATATCTTGTTTTTGCTGGAAAAATGAATTTTGCTGAAGCTGTAATTGCTGGTATAATTGGTGGCATGATTGGCTCAATAATAACATATTACATCGGTTTTTTAGGTGGCCGGCCTTTTGTGGAGAAATATGGCAAATATTTTTTTATGAAGAAAGACCATGTTGCTGCCGCTCAAAAGTGGTTTGACAATTACGGTTTAAAAGCCGTTTTTTTCAGCCGTATGCTCCCTGTCGTTCGCACATTTATTTCTTTGCCAGCAGGCTTTGCTAAAATTAATATTAAAAAATTTATTGCCTGTACTTTTGCCGGCTCCCTACCCTGGACTATCTTAATTATATATATAGGTAATTTTCTCGGTGAAAACTGGAAAAAAATGCTTGCCGTTGGACACGATTTCAGCCTGTTAATATGTGTTATTATTATTGCCGTTATTATTATTATTTATATACATCAGCATAAAAAATAACATAAATTTCTAATATGGAGCGTGGTTTTATGAAAAATATATATCTTGATTGTTTCTCTGGTATAAGTGGTAATATGTTTATCGGTTCATTTCTCGATGCAGGCGTACCAGAAGAATATCTTAGACAGGAATTACAAAAGCTCAACTTAAACAATGAATATACTTTAACTATAGATAAGGTAGATAAGCAAGGTCTGCACGCTGTTTATTTCAATGTTAATTTAATAAATAAATCGCATTCCCACCGCTGTCTAGATAATATAAAGGACATAATAAAAAAATCCTCCCTAGATCCTATAGTGAAAAAAACAGCTCTTACTGTATTTACTAAACTAGCTAGTGCAGAGGCAAAAGTTCACGATGCTGATATAAATAAAATACATTTTCATGAAGTAGGCGCTGTTGATGCTATCATAGACATAGTTGGTACTGCCATCTGTATGAAATATCTTGATGTAAAAAACATTTTTGTTTTTAACCTACATACTGGAACAGGCTTTGTTGACTGTGATCATGGTAAAATGCCAATTCCTGCTCCTGCCACTGCCCAATTATTACAGGGATTTAAAATAATGACCGGAACTACTGCCAAAGAGTTGGTCACTCCAACTGGAGCTGCTCTTATAGCTGCTCTGGCACAAAAGCAGTATTTAAAACAAACTGATTTCTCTTTCAATAATATTGCTTATGGTGCGGGAACATGGGATCTGGACTATCCCAATGTGCTTAGAATGTATATAGAAAATGTCACGGAAACGCCCCTGGAAGAAGACCTGCTACTTATACATGTCAATATAGATGACATGAATCCGCAGATATTTAATTATGTCAGCGAGTCATTATTTACTGCGGGAGCATTAGATGTCTGGGTAACTCCTATAATAATGAAAAAGAATCGTCCGGCTCAAATGCTCTGTGTACTGATAAATAAAAATATCTGTAAAACCTGCTGTGATATTATTTTCAAAGAAACCACCACCTTAGGCATACGAATAAACCATACTACACGTGTTTCTCTGCAAAGAAAAACAAAACTTGTTTCTACAGTTTATGGACAGGTACACTGTAAAATAAGCCAATATCATGGCAGTGTAAACAATATTTCTGCGGAATACGATGACTGTTATCGTTTAGCAAAGAAAAAAAATGTTCCACTAAAAGAAATCCAGCATGAAGCACTGCGTCTTGCCTATTATCTAATTGATAACAATAAATAAAGCTATTGCTGATAACATTGACCTCATAAAAATGCTCCTGTAATTCATAGAAAACCTCCAGGGAAAATGTTCTACTGCATATTTATGAATGAAAATATTAATGTGCAACAGCTTCTTTTTACTACAAAGGATATTTTATATTACTTTACTTTTTCCGGATTATTTTTTACATAATCAGCTACAGCATTATACCGTGTTTCTCCTATGGTTCCTGGCTTTACTACATACCACACAAGGTATAGAGGTTTTTCACTCCACCGCTTTTCTCCATCTTTTTTATAAAAAGTTTCCTCTCCCAACATCAGAGATTTATCTGTCAAATTTATTTTACATTGCGTAATACTATAAAAGCCTTCACTTAGTGTTGCCGTATTCCGATTAATCTTTTTCTCCTCATAAACAATGACATTTTTATGTATTTTACCATTTTCATCAACATCATAATGTAACGAATTAACATTAAAAAAGTAGACGTTATCGTTTCCATTACCAAGTTTTATTGCTACCCAATCAGCCGTTTCCTGATGGGATCTTGCTAAGACAGCACCAGAAAAAAATACTGTCATTACACATAACAGCAAAATTATTTTTTTAGTCATAAGACACCTCTTTTCCTTATTCATCTACAAAATATTCAATAATACTAACGACATTATATCATATATATATTAAGTATGCTAAAATTGTAATTGGTGATCAAATGAAAAAAAATAATTTTGCCAACAAACAAAAAACAACCTTACAGCTTTTTGGCCGTGTGAGTGGTTTGGGCATTACTTTTGCAATTATTATCTGCATGGGTACTTTTGCCGGCTATAAAGCTGATATTTTTTTTTCCTCCAAGCCTGTGTTGACTTGTATAGGTACTATATCGGGTTTTATTATCGCACTTATCAGTATATATAAAATAATAGAGAAAGATATTTTATGATAACTTTTACTGTTCCCCCTGATTATCCAGAACAAAAAGTCCGTTATTTTTTAGCTTCTCAGGGGAGGGTTTCTTCTACTTTATGGAAGAAAATAAAATGGCACGGGCAGCTTTTCATTAACGGACAATATATAAACAATGCTGCTAAGGCAATTGTCAGAGGCAATGACATAATAAGTTATGAATTAGCCGCAGATTCCAAACTTATTCCTTGCAATAAACCGCTTAACATTATTTATGAGGATGATTGGCTTTTAATAATAAACAAACCTGCTGCACAAATAATTCACCCCACTAATAAAGCTTGCTGTGATACTACGGTAAATATTATTGCCGGTTATTATATAAAAACAGCACAAAAGACAGGCTGCCACCCCGTCTATCGTCTTGACCGCAATACAACAGGCCTTATTATTGTCGCTAAACAGCCTCAAATCCAATATTATCTTACAAAAAGTCATGATAAAATATGTCGTTTTTATAAAGCTTTCGTATCAGGTCATATGCATCCTAAAGAAGCTATGTTTTGTGAACCCATTGCCCGAAAAAATACCAGTATTATAGAACAAATGGTCAGTCAAACGGGAAAACCGGCCCTTACCCGCTATAATGTATTGAGTGAAAAGGACAATTATTCTCTGTTGAATATAAGATTATACAGTGGCCGTACACACCAAATACGCGTTCATTTATCGCATGCCCATCATCCCCTCCTGGGCGATGATTTATACGGCGGAGACTGCACCTTGATAAAACGGCAGGCTTTGCATGCTTATCGCATAATTTTCATACATCCTATTACTAAGAAAAAATTTGACATATCAATTCCTTTGCCTGAAGATATGCTACAATTGCTATAAATCACTCAATTGCAAAACAACATTTATTTCTGTATATTTCCTTGCAAATGACTTGATTATATCATATACTTTTAACATATATGATATCTAATGACAACATCCTCGTGAGTTGTACATAAAATAGTATCTAACAAACTGCACTACTATATCATATATAAAATCATTTTATTACAATTTGCTTTGATCCGTGGTGACAAAGACTATCATATTCAGCATTATAAATAATAATGCCTTTTTCCTCTGCAAAAATGTCTTGCCCTTTGGTCAAAGTCGTATATGCGCAGATGAAACGGGCATTTTTTTGTGTATATACAAACATGGGAGGTGTACATTATAAAAATAGGTTTTATCGGTGCTGGGAAAGTTGGTACCACACTCGGCTTGTATTTCCAAAAGCATGCTCTTCCCCTCGCTGGTTATTACAGCAGATCACAGCATTCCCGCTGTAATGCTGCTGCTATAACCGCTTCAGCTCATTTTTCTTCAATTAAGCCTTTAGTTTCTGTATGTGATGTCATATTTATAACTACACCTGACAATGTTCTGCCTGACATTGATAATGAGCTGCCCTGTCTTGTCCCGGTAAAAAATAAGACATGGCTGCATACAAGTGGTGCCCATTCTTCGAGTATACTAGCACAAATTGCTGCACATGGGGGAAATATAGGCAGTATTCACCCGCTGCAAAGTTTTGGTGAACCACATACAAGCGCAAAACAGCTTGAAAAAACATTTTTTACTATTGAAGGAATGCCTGAAGCAATAACAGTCTTAACGGAAATAATGCATTTTACAAATGGTACTTATTGCACGATACCAGCAGCCAACAAGGCTCTATACCATGCAGGAGCATCTATACTTTCTAATTACCTGACAACATTAATTAATTTTGGGATTGAATGCCTGCAGACAGCCGGAATAAACAAAAAAACCCTTTTAAATGCTGTGCTGCCTTTAATAACAGGGACGTTGGCTAATATAAAGGAAGAATCTCCTGTCAATGCACTGACAGGTCCGATAGTACGCAATGATATCAATACTATAACAGCCCATATAAATGCTATTAATGCTAGTATTCCTGACAAAAACAACTTTTACCAGTGCCTTGCTTTGGAAACAATTTCCATGATCGAAGGAAAAAGATTAACACATGTCCAAGCAGACAAACTTCGTAAATTATTTGGAAAGAAGATAACACCATGAACAATACAAAATTTACTACACAGTCATTTTTTATGGCTAAACAAAATAAAGAAAAAATAACCATGCTCACTGCTTATGATTATTCCATGGCCCAACTAGTTGACGCCAGTGGCATAAATGCTATTCTGGTAGGTGATTCACTAGGCATGGTCGTACAAGGCCACGACTCTACTTTAAAAGTCACCGTTGACGATATGGTATACCACTGTAGCTGTGTATCACGTGGGATAAAAAAAACCATGCTTGTTGGTGACATGCCATTTCTATCTTACCATATCAGCCCGCAGGAAGCAGTACGCAATGCCGGCAGACTTATCCAAGAAGGAAATGCTGATGCCGTAAAACTCGAAGGTGGAAAAAATATGGCGGACGTAGTAAAAGCCATTACCAATGCTCAAATTCCTGTAATGGGACATATCGGCTTAACCCCACAATCGATAAATATTTTTGGCGGCTTTAAAGTACAGGGCAAGGAAGAAAAAACAGCCCATAAGCTAATTGAAGATGCCCTGGCTCTTGAAGATGCTGGTGTTTTTAGTATTGTATTGGAAGCAGTACCAGAAGATCTCGCCAAAATAATCACAGAAAAAATTCATATTCCTACCATCGGAATTGGTGCTGGCCGCTATTGCGATGGACAAATTCTTGTAATAAATGATATATTAGGAATGTATTCTAATTTCACCCCTAAATTTGTTAAACAATATGCAAACTTAAAAGATATTATTGAAAAATCAATAACCTCATATGCTGAAGACGTTAAATCAGGACAATTTCCTGAAAAAAAACATACTTTTACTATTAACGAATCTGTCTTAAAAAAATTATATTAAAAAAGACTGCGACCGCTTCTACTAAGAAACGGTCGCAGTCTTTTTCCTTACAATAAATTTAACAAAGGATCTGGATAGTACGGCGACTATATCTTGCCCGATAATGTCAACGGGAGGGGGTATAACATGTGATATTCCAAAACATTATCTATCGCCTTAATAAAATAAACTTTCCTTGAACAAAATCAGGTTGATTATTTTATTAATACATTGCTATCAACATTATAAGTATTATAAAACAAGAAAAAGCCGCTAATCTATCCATATCTATTATAACATTTATATACTATTTTGTGAATAATATAATAAATGAGTATTTTAATTTTATAATGAATTTTATAAGTAATTTATTTTTTATCAGATTATTGTCCCATATTGGCGTTAATGTTAATATTTATGTAATTATACTTTATAAACTGGAGTAAAATTATATGCCAACTATGAAAATCTACCCAAATATTATGCATAATAAAAAATTTTTAGTTCTAAGTATAATCATATTTCTACTTATAGCATTAGCAGTAAGCTGCCTGCATTGTTTCTTTAATTATATATTTCCCCCTGGTACTCATCACCATATTCAAACGATTTCTGTAAGATCAACAATGAAAGCCCGTCTTATCGAGATAAATGTTAAAAATGGTACTATTGTAAAAAAAGGAATGATCCTTGCCCGGCTTGATTCTACAAAACTCCGTTCAGAATTGGCAACTGAACAAAATAATTTTTCTACTATACAAAGAAAACTTGTTGCTGCAAAGCAGAGTAACAGTATCTCCAAAATCACTCAGACAGAAAAGGCACTTGACCTAGCAACAGTTAACTTAATTAATGCACAGAAAAACTATAGCAACGCCAATAATCTTTTTTTGCATAACTATATTTCCAAGAGGAAATTTACTGTTGCCAAGAACAATCTTGCAACAGCTCAATCAGTGCATCATACTGCAGAGGAAGCCTATATTTTAGTCACTGCCGGCAGCCGGCCTGCTGATGTTTTATACTATGAAAAACAGCTTACTGACACCACTATACTTATGCAAAAAATCAATAAAAAAATAGCTGAAACTGTCATACGTGCTCCTTCTAACGGCACTGTAACCACAATATTAGTTAAAACGGGGCATATTACGATCCCTGGGGAAAACCTCTTCAATATAAGTCTAAATATGAGTTCAAGTTCTTCACCGGCACGCAGCAACAGAGCAAAATTTATCTGCTCTATAAAAGACCTTATCAGTTTATTATAAATATGCATATAAGCGTATTATTCATTATCTTCAATAATATTTTAGCAAAACTTTTATGCTATTTTTTTACTATTTCACTTTATTAATATCAATGTTAATAATATGAAAGAATCAAAATATTATTTATTTATTATATATATCCTATATGTGCAGTAGATTTTTTTTTGTTAATCTTGTATAATGTATTGATATTAATAGTTTGTAACTATGTGATTCATTGATAAGTTTCGCATGCATCGCAAAGTTATCTGTATTTATAATGTTTAACATTAATTTAGAAAGGTGCTGCTCTCATATGTTTATAATGAAAAACTGGAAATTCACTGTATTAGCTCTCGCTGCTGTTTTTGCCAGCAGCCTTATTGCCGGATGTGGTTCCCAATCAGCCAACAACAGCCAAAAAAAATCTTTTAAAATAGGAGTAATCCAATTAGTAGAACATAACGCGCTTGATGCTGCTAATAAAGGATTTATCCAGGGACTTAAAGATCGCGGTTATGTGGAAGGAAAAAACATCACAGTCGACCAGCAAAACGCGCAGGCAGATCAGTCCAACCTGCAGAATATTGCCCAGCGTTTTGTTTCCAATAATGATGATTTGATCTGTGCTATTGCTACTCCTGCTGCTCAAACAATGGCTAATGCTACAAAAAAAATTCCCATTGTAGGTACAGCCATAACTGATTACAAGGCAGCCCGTCTCGTCACTTCTGATGAAAAACCGGGCGGCAATGTAACAGGAACCAGTGATATGAGTCCGATAAAAAAACAAATCGATCTTTTAATAAAGTTATTTCCCAACGCTAAAACAATAGGTACTGTATATTCTTCCAGCGAAATTAATTCAGAAATTCAAGTAAAAGCAATGACTCAATATGCCGAATCAAAAGGCCTGACCGTAAAAACTGCCACTGTTTCGACTGTCAATGATATCCAGCAGGCTGCCCAGAGTCTCGTAGGCAGTGTTGATGTATTTTATGAACCAACTGATAATATTATTGCCTCTGCAATGCCTACACTCACTGCTATAACTGATGCTGCTAAGATTCCTGTTATATGTGCAGAACCAAATATGGTAAAAAAAGGTGGACTGGCTACATATGGCATCGACTATTATAAACTGGGGATACAGACAGGCCACATGGCAGCAGACATCCTGGACGGAAAATCAAAACCCGCTGATATGCCTATCGAAACGGCCAAGGATCTAAAAATAACTATAAATAAAAAAGACGCCGCTACTCTTGGTATTACTATTCCAGCTGATCTGGAAAAAAATGCGGATATCATTGAATAATATCTAACCTTAGGAGAATTAATTTGGACTTAATAATTTCTACTATTTCACAGGGACTTTTATGGGCCGTAATGGCTATTGGCGTTTATCTGACATTTCGTGTTCTTGATATCGCCGATCTTACAGTTGAAGGCAGCTTTCCTTTAGGAGCTGCCACTGCTGCCTCATTGCTGACAGCCGGTTACAATCCTGTGTTGGCAATAATTATTGCTTGCATCGCTGGCATGCTCAGTGGTGTTATAACTGGAGTTTTACATACAAAACTAAAAATCCCCGCTCTTTTGGCAGGAATTTTGACGATGATTGCTCTTTATTCTGTCAATCTCCGCATAATGGGCAAAGCTAACATTTCTCTGCTGCAGATTGATACTATTTTTACTATTTTTCCCTCATCATTAAGCAGACAAATGACGATTTTAATTATTGGTTTTATAATCGTGCTTGTCGTCAGCATTATAAACTACTGGTTTTTCGGCACGGAAATAGGCGCTGCTGTACGCGCTACTGGATTTAACCAAAATATGATACGTGCCAATGGTATTAATACAGATCTCACAATAGTATTAGGATTATTATTAAGCAATGGCTTGGTAGCAATTTCCGGCGCACTGGTAGCCCAAAGCAACGGCTTTGCTGATGTGGGTATGGGAGTAGGCACTATCGTTATTGGTCTTGCTTCTGTCATTATTGGTGAAGTTTTATTTGGCACAAAAAGTTTCAGAAACTGCCTCATTTCCGTTATTTTAGGCTCTATTGTTTATCGCATAGTCATTGCCATAGTATTGCAACTTGGTATGCCTCCGAATGATCTAAAGCTTTTTACTGCTATTTTAGTTACTCTTGCTCTCTCGTTACCGTTATTCCAAGCTAAAATCAATGAAAGAAAAAGGAAGGCGGCAAATCATGCTTGAAGTAAAAAATATATCAAAAACTTTTAATCCCGGGACTATTACCGAAAAAATTGCTTTAAGTGGGCTATCGCTTCATCTGTATCCCGGTGATTTCGTCACTATTATCGGTGGTAATGGTGCTGGTAAATCAACATTAATGAATTCTATTGCTGGTACTTTTCCTATAGATGAAGGAAAAATAATTATTGCTAATACTGATATCACAAAATGGGCAGAACATAAACGAGCTCGATATATTGGCCGTGTTTTTCAAGATCCCATGATGGGAACAGCTGCTGGTATGATGATAGAAGAAAATCTTGCTATTGCTTCCAGACGCGGCAAAACACCATCCCTGCGCTGGAGTGCCCGTAAAAGTGAACGTAATAAATTTAAGGAATTACTTCAAACTTTAAACCTGGGACTAGAAGATCGACTAGAAAGCAAGGTGGGACTTTTATCTGGTGGACAAAGACAAGCCTTAACCTTATTAATGGCAACCATGGGTGATCCTAAGCTGTTGCTTTTAGATGAACATACAGCTGCTCTTGATCCCAAAACAGCTGAAAAAGTTCTTTCCATGACTGATAACATCATTACCAGCAGACACCTTACTACCTTGATGATCACTCATAACATGCGCGATGCACTCCGCTTTGGAAACCGCCTGATTATGATGTTCAATGGAAAAATCATCATTGATGTAAAAGGCAAAGATAAAAAAGACCTTACTGTAAATGATCTTTTATCTATGTTCGAACAAGCTTCGGGCAGTAAAATGGATAATGACCGCATGCTGCTCAGCTAGTTCCAGGGAAGTATTTATTGTTTATTTTTTTGTTTTTCCTCTAGTAATTGTGCTTTGGTTATTGAGTTTATCCCAAATCGTTTTTTTATTTGATCAATTGTTTTGTACAATTGGTCTTTTTTTTCATCATTTACAAACAATGACTGCTCTTCAAATGCTGATAAATTACTACCAGTCAACCCCAGTAGCCGAATGCGCCCCTTGAAACTTAATCCCGCAAACAGCCGCTGCGCGGCATGATATAAAGTTTCGTCAAAATTAGTAGATTTACTCAATGTAACACTGCGTGTATAAGTAATAAAAGAATCTGTGCGAACCTTAATACTTATTGTTTTCGCTTTGACTTTTTTCTGGCGCAACCGCCAGCCGACTTTTTCTGCTAATTCCAAAAATTTTTTATTGATAATTGATCTCTCCACTATATCTTCATCGAAAGTCTGTTCATTCCCTATTGATTTTACTTCTCGCCCAGTTTTTACTTCACGCTCGTCAATACCGTTGGCCAGCTGCCATAAATGTACTGCCGTTTTTTCACCAAAAGTATTTTTCAGCAATTGCCGATCCACCTGTAAAATATTCTTTACTTTGCTACATCCCATATTATACAATTTATCTGCTGTTTTGCTACCAACACCCCATAATTTTGTAATAGGAAGATTGGCAATAAAATTTTTTTCCTGTCCATGATCAATTATAACTAATCCATCAGGTTTATCTAGATCAGACGCTATTTTTGCCAAAAATTTATTAGGTGCTATCCCTACAGAAGCATATATACCCGTCTGTGCTAAAATACGCTGTTTAAGATCAGCAGCGTATTTTTTCAGGTTCCCATATATTCCTTCCATTCCAGTAATATCAAGAAAAGCTTCATCTATGGATAAGGGTTCTACTATTGGAGAAAATTCCTGAAACAATAAAAAAATCTGTTGTGATATTTCATGATACCGCTCATGCCTAACTGGTAGAAAAATCCCCTGAGGACACAGTTTATGGGCCTTTACCGATGACATTGCTGAATGAACACCATACTTCCGTGCTTCATAAGATGCTGTACTAACTACGCCGCGTTCTTTATTACCACCTACAATAACTGGTTTTCCTTTTAGCTCAGGATTATCCACTTGTTCCACTGAAGCAAAAAACGCGTCCATATCAACATGCATTACATATCGTTCCATTATCTTCCCTCCTTATCAAACCAGAATGTATATTATTATACGAGCCCATACGATCCTATAATCCGTAAATATATTTAAATAAAACTTTCTGCCATATATTCAACTTATCGTAAATGGTCATACGCATATTTTTTACAACAGTAACAGCCGTATCCCATTCTTCATATGATATTTCATCTTCACTAAACCGGGCTTTTAACACAATAACCATAAAATCTTTTATAGGAATATTACACCATTGTATTTCTTTTTCAGACAAATATGACGCATATTTTAAATATTCCATATCAGGTACATGTATAATTTTTCGGTAATAAACCAATTTTTCCATATAATCATACAGCTTTAGTATATGCTGGTGCCTTTTTATTGTAATATTATCTGGATAAAATATTTGTTTTATTATCATATTATACTTTTTTATCCTATACACCAGCAATAATAAAATACATACTAACAATATTCCTACTACTGATTTTATATTTACTTCCATATGGCTTCCATCTGTCTTATCAATTTTCTTTACTACCTGTTTTTGTTCATTTTTTACTCTATTTTCACCATTATTCTGCTGCCCCACTGACGGTTTATGCACAGAAGTGTGATTTTGAGTTACTGACGAAGATTGTTTTCTTACAACATCCGCCGGCGTAAAGTCTACCGGTCGCCAACCCCAACCATCCTGATATATTTCTACCCAGGCATGAGCTTGTTTATCAATTACAGTAAACGAATGTATATTATCATTACTACTGTCTATCCCTACAATTTCAGCTCGAGCAATAATTTTATTGGGAACTGCATATCCAACAACATACCTGGCTGGAATTCCTGCCTTGCGCAATATCAGCACCGCTGCTGAAGCAAAGTAAGTACAATAACCTTCATGGGATTTATTCAAAAAATAGCTGACAAAATCCTGACCCGGCGGCAATTTCCCCGGTGCTGTCGTATATTTATAATTTTTTTGGAAATATGCCTGCAATGCAGCAATAAACGCATCTTTTTGTTTTGGCGTAACAGCCTCAGGTATAGGGAACTTTTCAGCAAATTTATCTAAAATTCCCGGTGGCACCTGCCTGTAATATTCATAAACAAATTTTCTATATTCCCTTTCGGTATGATAATAATAGTTGATAAATTTATTGCTGCCGCTATACTGCTGCAGGAATAAATCAACTCCACTATAATCTGATGGCATATTATATGCGGTAACCTGATAAATTCCCTTATTATTTCTGACAGACAGCTTATCATATTTAAAAATACTGCTGGATACATCAGCATTATATGGTAAAAAAATTTGCCTGACACCATCATACAATCTTGTTATCTTAAATTGGTGTGCTAGAAAAATGTTGCCATTAGTGTCTGTCCCCTGTATGTATTTTTGCAGCAGATCCTGTCCATGCTGATCATTTTGCAATGCACTAAAAATAATTACACTCTGATCATACCATGCACCAGCTGAATAAGTATCAAAGATATGACTGTTCCACTCATAATCTTTCTCTGGCAAATCATACCATGAATTATTTTTATATATTGCCCCTGAGTAATTTCTCAAGTATAAATTTCCCTGCACTGCCTGCAAAGACGTTTCAACCTGCATCATTTTACGTCCAGTTTGGGTCAGACTGTCCATGTCTCCAAGCTGCCCCCGCCCATTGATACCATGGAGTATATCATCCATAGCTGTAGCCCTGCCACTAGGTGATAGATATTCATTAAGCAGATTTGTTATACTCTGTGGTATATATTGTGCAAAATTTGGATGTTTATACTCACTTTGTGGTATTGTTCTCTGAATTACCGCTCCGGCAGCAAATATCATTATTACAGCAAAAACTGCATATATATATGTTTTTGATGTAAAATTTCCATTTATATATATTCCCATTGCTGTCCAAAATGAAACCATTCCTGCTATACCGCTCATGCTAGGAAATACATCAAAATATAGACCCATCATATATAACGGTGCTGTTATCAGTAAGAGTAGTATACAACCTCTTTTACTGGACATAAATACTCGAAAAAATATTGCCATGATAGCCAAAAGCAAGAATGCTGCCTGTATCTGTGCGATATGTTCCACATTATATGGCACTTTTAAGCAAATGAGATTAAGATGATACGGTTCTTTAAAAGAATTTATAAAAGCATTAGCTGTATACAGCAGACTTATATATAACTGCTGATTATATCTATAAATAAAATATATTCCTATCCCCAGTAATATAATACATGTTATAAATTTTCTTGACTTGTTATCAATAAAGTTTAGTAAATATAAAACCAGGCAAATTATTAATGAAAAAGTAATTTCTTTAATCGTCAGCGAAAATCCCGCATACGAGTAAAGGCAGTTTAATATAGTAATCAAACCCCACCACAATAAAAAAGTCTGTCCTATTCTACTGTAATATGATTTTTCCTTTTTCATAGTGTCCATACCCCTGCTATATCTTCCGACAGATAATTTTTATTTATATATATAATATCAGCTTCATGCGATCTAACAGATGTCTTTTGTCCATCGTTGATAATAACTAATTTTATATTATTACAATAATTGCTCTCATTTAAAGAACTTCTAATCTTTTCTTCTTCTGCCGAAACATAAACAGCTTTATATCTATAAGTTGTTTTTTTAGCTATAAATAAACGCCAATTGACCATATTTTTTTGAAAACAACTGTTTTCCATATATTCAACCATTGAAACATCCAGCATCTTTTTATTTGTTATTTTACGTATAAGGAACCTGCTGTTTTGTCCCAAGTAGGCCAAAAAGAAATTTCCATATTGTTCTATAAAGTGCAGTCCTATATTATATACACTGGTAAAAACAGCGTTATTTGCTGCTGTATCACTATCATCAGAAAGGTCAAACAATAATATCCTTTCTTCTTCATCATTTAAAAATTCATGTTCCTTTACATAAAACTCATCATGAGCCAATGATGCTTTCCAGTGAATAAATCGGCTGTTATCGCCAATTTTATACAGTCTAATACCAGATACATTACCTAAGCTATTATATGAAGTATGTCTATATACCTTATTATCAGCTGTAGTTAATGAATCATTACTTTTTTCATATATCAACGGCATAACAAATACCATCCATTGTCTATCTATATTTTTAGTATAAGTAAAAAGATTTAATAATGCATAAAATTTTATACTCCGTATATTGATTTCTGTTTTTCCACAACACTCTGCATCGTATATATAATTTCTTTGTTTCTTGTTAAAAATAATTTCATTGTTATTTATAACTTTTCTGACAAGAATTTCTCCCCAGCCATTTTTTTCCTCTGCAATGATACAAAAATCTGCTAATGGCAGTAATGACTTATATTTAATCATATATGGCAATTTTAGCTTTTCTCCATTATTTATGGTAAAAGTTTCATTATGAAAATATACCTTCACCGTTTTTACTCCTATCAACAGACTAATAAAAGAAAGCAACGGAATTGCCGCAATCAGTGCAAACAGCATAAACGCCTGATACTGAGAATACATTACATATATAATAAATGAATACAACAACGCAAAAAAATATATTATCCATCTTATTATCATTTATCCTGCTCCGTTATCTGTGGTAATGGTATCGCCTGTACTATTTTGTTTAATATAATCTCAGTTGATAGATGTTCCAATCCCGCTTTGCCGTTAATTAGCAACCTGTGACTGAAAACAGATTGAATACTTGACAGGACATCTCCCGGTTGCACATAAGATCGCGCAAAAAACATAGCTCTGGCCTTAGCCATATTTATCAAAGCAATACTTCCCCGCGGACTTACTCCCAATGAAATATATTTAGATTCCCGTGTGGCTTTTGCCAATTTTGCAATATACTCATAAATACTGTCATCTACATGTATTTTTTTTGTTTCCTGCTGCAACTCAAGTAATTCCCTTACTGTTAAAATACCTTTTAGCTGTTCTTCTGTATCATTATATGTTCCCTTTAATATTTCTATTTCTTCACTAATACTAGGATAGCCTAGTGTTAATTTTATTAAAAATCTATCTATCTGCGATTCTGGTAATTCCTGCGTTCCTGCAAAACCCAATGGGTTTTGTGTTGCTATTGTAATAAATGGTTCAGGTACCCTTCTTGTAACAGAATCAACGGTAACAGTACCTTCTTCCATTACTTCAAGAAGTGCCGACTGTGTCCGTGGAGATGTCCTGTTGATCTCATCAGCTAACAATATATTAGTCATTGCCGCTCCGGGCATATAGTGAAATTCGCCGGTTTTTTTATCATACATAGAAAATCCCGTTATGTCAGATGGCAAAATATCCGGCGTGAACTGTATGCGTTTTTGTGATAAGCCCAGGACTTTAGCCAAAGTACGCGATATAGTAGTTTTACCCACACCTGGTATATCATCTATCAAGATATGTCCACCTGCTAATACAGCCATTAATATTTTTTCTAATACTTCGTCTTTGCCTACCACTGCTTTTTTCATTTCGTCTATTATCTCACGCATTTTTATATTATTAACTTTCATTATTTTCACCTTTACTTTAAAATTATGTGCTGATATATAAACATCAGGCAGTTTTTTATTTATCATAAAAAAGGGAGCTGTCACAAGTAACCTTTGTATCTATAAATATGCACAATTCCTTCCCCTTATTTCCTTTCTTAACAGAAAGAGCCGCACAGCGGCAGTGGATTGCATCTTTATAAGGTCAATGGCATTCATGCGACAGCCCCTTTAGTTTTATCACGGCAGGCATAAAACTTTTTAAGCTAAATTATACATCATTTTATTCACAATGCAGGATTTGGCTATTTCATTAAATCTACTTTTTTTGCCATTTTGCGAATACTATTAGGAATAGCCAGTTCCATTATATTATTAACAGGTTTTACTTTTACTGATATTTCTGCTGTTACTGACTCCATCATTTGTTTAAAAGCTTCCTGATCAGCCTGTGTTCCCACTAATGACTTGTTTTTATCCATATCCATAGTATTTATCATTTTTAAGGCAGAATTGGCTAATGCTCTTATCTGTGGAGTTACATCAACATTCATCGCCGTTATCCTATGAGTCTGTTTATCTATAACAATAGTTCCTTTAATATTCCCGCTATCCTGCAAGGCTTCAAACATTTGCATCATTATAGTCCAGATCTGCTGCTTCTGATCAGATGGTAAATTCATCATGAAAGATCTTGCCTTAATCATATTTGCATAGCTGAATAATTTTTTACTATCAAAGATCACTTGTAATTTTTGAGTATTTTCATCCTCACCTGTTATATATATCTCTCTAACAGACTCCATTATTTTTTGTGTTTGTTCTCTGTATTTTTGGTCCGGTGCGGCAACATCACGCAAATACATTTCTAAATCATTTGACATAGGCACTTCGTTAACAATCCAGTGTCCGTATTTACCGTCTGCCCCTTTCAACGCAACAAAACTTCTTAAATTATTTCCATCTGTTTCTGTATATTGCAACATAGATAAAATATTACGAGGAACTTGTTGATTCATCATATTCAGCAGAATACTTATATCTTGCTTCATTAAAAACGGACTTTGCTGATATTTTATATCATCAACAATATTTATTTCCCCCATTTTATTATTTACATTTATATTCACCAAATAATCAGCACTTGATGTATTCATATTGGAAAGAGCCTCTTCATAGAGCAACTTGGCTTTTGGATCATCAATATGCCCACTATTTATATCTAATGACTGGGCATAGCCCCTTATGCCTAAAAATCCCAAAAATATAAAAACAGCAAATATTATCTTTAGCAGTTTTTCCTTCAAAATTTATTCCCCCATATTATTTCATTAATTATATATAGTTCCATATAATATAATTAATATTTTATATTAATCCTTATTATACTCAATAATATCCTTTACAACAATATAATATTTTTAAAATTAATTTCATCATCTACCCATATACTAAGTAAATTTAGCCAAATTTTGACCGCCTGTTACAAAACGCTTTACATTAATTGATCAAACAATCATCCTGCAATAAATTTTTCACTTAAAGGAATTTTCTATATTTTAGAGAAGTATTTTACTAGGTTATTACCAATAGTTTATTTCTAATATTAGAAAGGGGTTGAGTTTCCTTGAACTGGATTAACAATTTAAAAATCATGCAGAGACTAGTTTTACTTGTCACACTACTCTTAATCGGAGTAATTTGTGTAGGATTTACCGGTTTTTATTTTCTTAACAAGACCAACACCGCTATGGATAAGATGTATTCTGAAAAACTGGCTGCCGTTGAATTAACTTATGATAACCGCACTCATGGGCGAAAAATTGAAGCTGATATCAGTGAATTGATCCGAACAAAAAATATATCTGAACAAGACAAGCTATACAATGATATCAACGCTCGGAGTCAAACTATAAGTGATAATTTAAAAAAATTTGAACAGTTACCTATGACCAAAGAAGAAAAAACTAAACTTAACAATGTATATACTCCCCTGGAAAACTATCGTAATACACGCGAAATTATCACCTCATTAGCTAAACAAAATAAACATGATGAAGCAAGTACGATCTTTGATCAAAAAGGTAAAGCTTTATCAGAAGATTTTTCTCATACATTGAGTGCCTTAGCGACATCAACTATAAATTCAGCTAAAGAAATGAATGAACAAAACAAACATGATTTTGCTATTGCCAATACTTTATTTGTGTCCATTACACTCGCAACTATTATAATAGGTATATTATTAGGATTATTTATTACACGACAAATAAAATTTCGACTTGATAATTTTGTTAACTATATAACATTCTTAGCCGATGGCGATTTTTCTAAAGATATTCCCAAAAGCAGTCTGCAAGATAAAAGTGAATTTGGAATCGTTTCACAAGCCCTTGACACAATGCGCGCTAACATAAAAAAACTCGTCACACATTCTTCCCTGCTTTCTGACCATCTTGCCTCAGCATCAGAAGAATTAACTGCCAGTGCTGATCAATCTGCACAAGCTGCTAATCAGATTGCTACATCTGTAACTGAAGTTGCTAACAGTGCCGGTTCACAATTACAATTAGCTGGAAATGCTGATAATCTTACTCAACAGATTTCTGGTGCTATTGACCAAGTTGCTCTAAACATACAAACAGTATCCGGTGCAGCAGAAAAAACAGCCAATACTGCTAATAACGGTGAAGATGCTATAAATCATGCTGTAACCCAGATGAAAACCATAGAAGAAAAAACTAACAGTACAGCTGATGTTATCGGTGATCTGGAAGAAAAATCAAAACAAATCGGCCAAATAGTAGATGTTATTTCCAATATATCAGGACAAACTAATCTGCTGGCCCTGAATGCTGCTATAGAAGCAGCAAGAGCTGGAGAAGCGGGCAAAGGTTTTGCTGTTGTAGCCGAGGAGGTAAGAAAATTAGCTGAACAGTCACAGGATGCCGCTAAAAAAATAACTGAACTTATCGAGCAGGTTCAGGCTAAAACAGACAATGCTGTATCCTTCATGGATGCCAGCAAAAAAGAAGTAGAAACAGGCGCTGCCGTTATATCTAATGCTGGCGAAAGTTTTAAAGAAATACTGCATATGATCAGAAGCATTACCGACCAGATACGTGATATATCCGCTGCTATAGAGGAAGTAACCGGTCATACACTCAATGTTGTCGATGCCGTACAGAAAATCGATACTGAAAGTAAAAAATCTTCCGAAGAAACGCAGACTATTTCTGCTGCCACTGAAGAACAATCTGCTTCTGTGGAAGAAATCGCTTCTGCCAGCCGCCATTTGGCAGAAATGGCAGAAGAACTTCAGCATGCTATTAAAGAATTCAGGATTTAAATCAAGACAAGCTGTAAAAAAATTTAAAATATAAAAGGGGCTGTGAAATAACGCCCTGACAAATAAAAAAGGAGCCGTGGACAAAATGATTTCTCATTTTGTCACAGCCTCTTTTTTTATATCGGTACCCCGCCATACTAGACTATCTATAATAAAATATGCTATTCTTAATATATAAACTATTTATTTCAATTATAAAATCTTTATTATTATAAGAGGTCTTTAACTATGAAAATAAAACTTTCCGGCTATTATAAACTTCCTGATTTTTCACAGCCTATATATTTTAATTTCGAAAATGTTTTTGATATTGGTTTTATGAAAAAATACACCCATTACAAAAATTTTGACCGCTTTCTTGCTAATGGGCAATTTTCTATTACCTGTCAAAGAGATTTTGAAAATTTATCTGAAAAAATCATGGATAAGCACGTTGCTAAAAATACTAAATTTTCTTCATGGCAGGAAATGCTGGATTTTGCCACAGATCGTTATATAAAAAAAATGTCTAGCCATCATTTAACTGACTGACACGACAAATATAATACGCTAAGTTGATGCTTGGAGGAGCCAATTATGCATAATACATTATTTTCTTCAATTTACCATGTCACCTTACATGACGGAAAAAATGAAAATTATACTAAACAAGATCTCACTGATGAAATGTATAATATCATATTGAATTTATTTCCCCAAACCATAAGTCCTAAAGGAGCAGAAATTAAATTATGCAATAAAACATATCACATACAAACAATGCTTGATAGTGACGGCGGCATTACCAAACTATATATAAAAATGCAAAATCCCTCCTGGGCCCAAGCACATTTAATGACCTGCGGCTACAGTCAGATAAATTATACTATTTTCAGCAAGATACTCGCGGGAAAATTAGGTGAAAAGTGTACCATTGAACAACCCCGACTGCCCTATCTTATAAGCAGAGTAGAACCCGGCGTTATTATGGATAAAAAATGTCTAGAATGGCTTTCGCCCTTCGCCCGTTGTATTGCATGGGCTGCACTTGATCCCCAAAATTATTTTCGGCTTTTTTCCAGATAAGTCCCTATCTTGTATATACTGGTCTGCCTGCATTCTGCATTATGGCAAGTACACTTCAAAACACTATATGGACCAATATTTAAATCTCTTATAATAGATATATCACCTTCATCATATGGTGTTCCACACAAAGGACACTGTCCGATAAATGCATTGACTGCCGGAGTAAAAAATTTATAATAATTTGAATGTTTACATCCCGCACAAGGATAACAATACTTGGAATAAGAATTATATTTACATTTATCACAAATAAGATATTCGCCCATAAATATACCTCGTTATAATTAAATATTATTGCATTGTATATTAGTCTGCCTAATATACAATATTGACGTATTCCTGCCAAATAATCACACAATACAATAAAACATGTATTTTTACCTGGATATTTCCCGAACATTGGTTATACTCATCATTTCCATTGAAGGTATTACTGATAATAATCCACATTCAACAGCATACTTATAAAAAACTGCCAAAGCTCGTAATTCTTTCTGACCTACATTATACATTATAACATCAAAATAATTAAAAAGCTGCTGTCGGGAAAAAGGCGTTTTTGTTTCTGCCCAGTTTACTACCTGTAACTTATTTTTTATTCCATTATCAAATCCACCTCTTAATTTTATATATATTTTTTCAGCCTGTTTTTTATGTGACTGCAAAAAACTGCTATTAACTGCCCAAACAGCATAAACCATTGGCAGGCCCGTTAATTTTTTCCATTCACTTCCTAAATCATAATAATACAAATTTTTCATTCTGTTATGATTTACATACAGCGCATCATCGCCAATTAACAATATCGCTGAACTTTCATCATTTTCAGCAAATAACTGTACTGGATCAACTTTTGCTGTTCTGTATAGAGGACTACAATTATATCCTTTTTGCATAATTATTTTTAACAGACAGTGCGATGTTGCCGACTGTGCTGTGAGAATAATTTTTTCTCCTTCCATGTTTTCAATCGGTTTACGTGATACTAAAATGATACTTTGTACGCTTCCATCAGAAACAATCCCTATGTTTGGCAGCAGTAAAAGCTTATCTGACATTCTGGCATAAGCAATTGATGACATTGGGCTTATGTCCAATTTTTCTTCCAACATAGATTTATTTAAAACAGCTGGCACTGCCAATGCCAGTGACATGCCCTTATGATAACCACATTGCAATAAACTATACGTCAATGGCAGGCAATTAAGAAAATTTATATGTCCCACACGTGGCTGCATTCTTTTATCTCCCTACTATTTTAATATTACTACTATAAATAACATGAATTTGCCTTCATGTATTTTTTTTGCCACTGTTATCAAGTATTTGCTGTAAATCACGCATTATATGTAAATGTGTTTCATATTCAAGATCATTTGCATCATAGTTCATTCTTTTTTTCAGTTCTTCTATTCTTTTTTGAATTTTTTGTCTTATTTCGTCTGCCATATAAGTTTATACCACCTCCTATGCTTATAGTATTGTTGTTTCTGAAAACTATACTAATTATAACAAATACATTTTTTTCCCACAAGCAGCAAAGTTTATACTTACTCCTGTCAGGATAATGCTGCAATTCTATTTCAATCAATACAATACAAATACATATTTTGCATAAAAATTCAACAAACATAAATATATAGTTACGCACAATTTTATCCACAAATATAATAAAATTGTGGATAACTTCTATATCTTTTATAATTAAAGCTTTTTTTGTCCACAGGTATATTCTATTTATTCACAGTATATAAATTCACAAGCAAAAAACTTTATCTCTGCTAATGATGCCATCCAGACTTATATTTACAAGGTTTTTATCACAAAGGACTTTTATTAAATACAAAATATAGGATTTTTTTTCTCTCTACCACAATATAAGCCTGTGGATAAGTACAAAAAAACATTTCAATCTTTATATCAGGCTGAAATGTTTTTTATGTATATTTATTACAATAAACGTTTATTTATTCATTTATTTGTCATTACTACGTTGCTTTTCTACAGCATTTTGCATTTTTCTAACATTGTTTTCCAGCGAATCTTCAGCATCATATTCATGCAATGCCCTTATCTGCTCTGTAAAGTCACTAGTATAAATAATTTCAACACGTTTTCCCAGCAATCGCTTTGTTTGATATAGCATAAGGTTCATACTAACATTATCAGGCAGAAAAATATATTTTTCTGCTATATCACTATGCACTGTATTCACAAAATTTCCTACAGTCAAGCCTTCACCGCTTTCTGCCAGAATAGTAGTTGCTCCATATTCCTGCAAACATGCTGCTTTTGCCTCATTTTCCGCTACTGCCAACACAACCAATTTATTGGCTGGCTGTCCTAAAATCAGTGGTTTGTGCAATTCTGCCATATTATCAATGTGAATTTCATAAGAATTTCCCCAACCCACTATCTGTTCAACAATTGCTCCTGGACATTGTGTATGCAAATGCATCAATACATCATGCATTTTTTTCTTAACTACAACCATATTTCCATATTTTGCCAATATTTCTTTGGCATCACTAACATGCACTTTACAATTATATATTGTAATCTGAATACAATAAGGATGCACTATATCATGAATTGGTTCAGGAACTGTATGCGATTTCTTAGTTCCTGACGAAAACACTACTGCTGGAGAAACAAAATTTCCATCCAACCCAGATTGACATCCCTGCAGCAATACCATTAAAGCCTTAGCTCCTGCATCAATAACCCCTGTATCATCATCTTTTGTATTTATTAAAGCTCTTTTTCCTGCTTTTATCGCTTCCGCTAAAATCTCTGAAATGGGCCTATTTTCGCGTACAGCCTTATATGCCCCCTTAGCTACGGCTTTAGCTGTGATAATAATAGGTCGCTCTACATTTTCCGGTGAAGTACGGTGTGCATATAAAATACCATATTGAAACGCCTTTCCGAATACCGATGAATTTACCTCATACTTTCCTGCCAGTCCTTTGGCTATTCCCCGAAAGATCTGCGCCAAAAGTACACCTGAATTACCACGTGCGCCCAAAATAGCACAGTTACTTACCGCGCAAGCAATTGCCCCTATGCCTTTATTACTATTATCTTTAACAGCCATCGCTGCTGCTCCCATGGTCCGAAGCATATTTGTACCTGGACAAACTTTATCCGAAAGTGAATCACCATTCAGGCTGTTTATATTTTCATATTCAAGCAAAAAAGCACTGTATGCACCGGCGATCATACGTTTAAAATCGCTGCCTGTTATAATTTCCCTATTTTCGCCCATATATACTGCCTCCGTTTAATTCCATTTGATACTGCCTCCATTCTACTAAATTATATAGTAAATTACAATCTATACTTACAGACTTTATTGTTCATTTATTCTCTGCCTTATCAATTACTATCATTATAAAAAAGTAAATATATTTTACTATATTATTATGTTATAATAAAAATAATATTTTATTATAATAGCTGTTATTTTTTCTATACAAACAGCTACCTATACCAGTCAGGAAATTCCAAAATCAGAAACTATTATTATTTTTAATCGTTTCTCTGCTCCAAAACAAACCTGATTTTTTATTATTCACCAATTATTATTCTCCTGTAATTCAATAAAAAACGTTTATAAATAAAACAACGAATATTCCCACAATATTATAAAAAGAGGTGACATACCACGCTTTACACGTGGTTCAAAATTTATGACAACACCAATTTCTGGGCAACATTCTCCTAACAACACAACTACTGAAAATATTGTTTTCGCTTTAGATATCGGAACAAGAAGCGTAATAGGTATTGTTGCAAAAAACACCAAAACTGCATTAAAAATAATTGACACTGAACGCCAGGAACATAAAACTCGCTCTATGCTCGATGGGCAGATACACGATGTCCCACAGGTTGCTAAAATAATATCTATAGTAAAAAAAAATCTAGAACAAAGAACTTGTCCACTGAGAAAAGTATCGGTTGCTGCAGCTGGCAGAGCATTATATACAATGACCGCTTCAGCCGAAATAGAAATTAATGGAACTATTTCAGCTGAGCAGCAGAATCATCTTGATTTTATGGCCGTACAAGCGGCCCAAAAAAAACTGGCTGATTCCCATATAGTCGAAGACACTTCATTCTATTACTGTGTAGGCTATAGCACTGTATCTTATACACTTGACGGCACGAGAATAAAAAGTCTTATTGGTCAGCGCGGACAAAACGCAACTGCCAATGTTATTGCTACTTTTCTACCACGTCAGGTTGTTGATTCAATGCAGTCTGCTCTCACTGCTGCGGGACTTGAAATGCAGGCCCTGACCTTAGAACCTATCGCAGCTATAAGCATCCTTATCCCAACTACAATGCGCCACTTAAATCTCGTGCTTGTCGATATAGGAGCCGGTACTTCTGATGTTGCCATAACTAAAGACGGTGCAGTTGTCGCTTATGGGATGGTACCAATGGCCGGCGATGAAATAACTGAAGCTATATCAAAACAATATCTGCTTGATTTCAACGTTGCAGAAGAAGTAAAACGAAAATTATCAACTAAAACTGATAATGAAATAAAATTCAATGATATTCTGGGCATGGAATATTCCCTAAAAAGTGAAGAAATCATTAATAATGTAAGTAAAAATATTTCTGGTCTGGCACAGGCAATTGCCAAACAAATATTAACTTTAAATACAACAGCTCCTCAGGCTGTCATGTTAGTTGGTGGTGGGGCCTTGACCCCTAACCTGGCAACAGAAGTAGCCAAAGAACTTAGTCTACCCGCCGCTCGGGTAGCTGTTAGAAAACCAGATAAAGTGGATACCATTACTGATATTCCTGATACTTTAAAAGCCCCTGATGCTGTCACTCCACTTGGTATTTTAAAAACGATATCAAACCAGACTTTAAATTTGATTTCTGTCTATATAAACGAAAAAGAATATAATATGTTCAATTTTAAAGAACTTACTATAGCTGATGCTTTTCTAAATTCAGGAATCAACCTTCATAAATATAACGGTCGGCCCGGTATGGGCATAATGCTGAGCATAAACGGTAAAAATAAAATTATAAGCGGTTCTATGGGAACATTGGCAAAATTAAAACTCAACGGACAGGACGCATCTCTTAATGATAAAATAAAAGAAAAATGCCATATAACTATTGAACATGGTGACGATGGAACATCTCCCTGTATACATTTAGGTGATATAGTAAATACTATAGAAACAATTTCCCTATATATAAATGGTGAAAAAATAAATGTCAAACAGCTTTGCCTAATAAATGATATTCCTTCCCATAATCTTGCTACTATACTACACGATAAAGATGAAATCATCCTCACTTCTTCAATCAGTATTGCCAATGCTTTAGAATATGCCGGCTATGCTATAGACAATACCATATATCATTACACATTAAACGGTTTAGAAAAAACCGCAGAAAGCTCTCCCAAAATAAAATTAAATGGTACAAATGCTTATTTATCCGATAAAGTAAAAGAAAATGATGAAATAGATTTTGTAGAACCGGCCAGGATTTCTTTAAAAACAATATTGAATCACATGGACATTTCTTCTGTCATCACTGTACTGTTCAATGACAAACCATGTACTGTACATACCTCAGCTTCGGCGGCAATTTCTGTTAACGAAAAGCCAGCAGCTCTTGATTACTTATTAAAAGAAGGCGACAATATTATCTGTACTCCGGGGAAAAAATCACCGACTATTATAAGTGATGTACTTTTAGCTGCTGATTTTACTCCACCAAAGCCGGACAGTCGTGTGACCTTCCAAATTTTAAAAAATAATATTCCGGCAGAATTTACTGCCCCTGTAAATGAAAATGACAATATAAAAATTGTATTGACTCCGCTTAACGAAAATAATATATAATTCTTTTATATTATATTTTTCTGCAAAACAAAGCTCTGTTTTTCTCATAAAAATACTGCCATCTGAATGACATTACTTCATAATATGCATCCCACTACTATACTTCTGTGAACAAACAGGAAAAAGTAGCATATTGCATGATCATGAGGGAAAATGCCTACACATGGCAGTTTTTTATTTATTTTTCCTGCATCCCCCGTTCAAATTCTGATAATCTCACCACTATGGAACAAGTATAAATAACGTTCCTTTACTTTTTCTTTTAGGATATCAGCCACAGCTTGACTATACAGATTCAGCTGGACATTATACCTGCGTACAGCATCTCCAACTGTACAATTATCTGTTTTATAATCTACCAGGACCAACCCATCATCCTCACTAAATAACAAATCAACTACTCCTTGGATAAATATCTTCTTATCAGAAGGGACATCATAAAACCTAGCTGCTGCAAGCATACGGGAAAATTGCATTTCCCGCCGTACGTTATTAGAACACCGCATCCGTTTACCTATAGGAGAATAGATAAACTTGCGAATAGATTGACAGTTGACATAGGCAATATGACTTGGCAATATAATTTCATCAGCAGCCATCTTATTCAACTGTTCTTTTATTTCTTCCTCGGTAAAAGATCCTGTTAACGCTAAATGCTGCATTACACTATGCATAAGCGTACCATATTCAGATCCTGTCATAGCTGAACTTTTCTGCAGAAACTGTGGCCGGACATAATCATTATCGGCAAAAAGATTTACTGCATCATCTACTGGCTCAAGCCGATGTTTTATTTCTGTTACCGATAATTTTGAAGGTATGTCTATATTAAACTGCTCTGGATAATGCCAGCTTAAACGTCTATCTACCCAATCCTTACTAGTTGTAGCAGGAAAAAACTGCTTCTTTTTTATCATTTTAAATACATTCACTGCATCAACAGCTTCTTTTTTTGTTTTCGCAGTGAAACTTTCTTTTATCTTTATCTTCCATGAAGAATTTTCATATGGCAGACTGATATTCTTTTCCGGCTGTAGCTGTTTACATAATTGAAAAAAGACCTGTCCATCTTTATGCCTCGATAATGCTGGACATATCCAATCGAGATAAGTGTTGGCATTGAGAACTTTGTAAGCTGGCAATGTCAGCGCATCGGCCAAATTTTCACACCAGCCCGCTGCTGCCTTTTCTATATTTCTGACCGTTCCTGTCAATATAAGTTTCTCCCTGGCTCTTGTCATTGCTACATAAAGAACACGTAACTCTTCAGCCTTGCTTTCTTTAATTATCTGGCGGGCAATAGTTTGTCTGGCAAAAGTAGGATACCTCACATTATATCTATTATCATATACATACGGTCCCAATCCATATTTTTTATGAATGAGCAATGCCTGCCGGCTGTCTGCTAAATTTATTTTTTTCCCTAAATCAGCAATTATTACTACTGGAAACTCTAAGCCTTTGCTCTTATGGATTGTCATTATTCTGACTACATCTTCATTTTCTCCCAATGTCCTGGCTACAGAAAGATCATTACCGTTTTTTTTCATCTTATCTACAAACCGCAGAAAACGAAATAATCCCCGGTAATCTGTTTCTTCGTAGTCCGCGGCTCTATCATAGAGCATGCGTAAATTAGCCTGGCGCAATAAACCGCTCGGCATGCCGGCGCAATAGTCATAATATCCGGTATCATCATATAACTGCCATATAAGTTCAGGTACACTGCATTGCCTGGCCAATGACCGCCACTGCTTCAAATGCTGTAAAAATTCAGCCAGTTTATCTTTTAATTCAACATCCACCGTTACACCAGCCTGACAAGCTTTCATTAACGCACTAAATAAGTCACTGTCAGCATCACACAGCCTTATCTGTCCTAATTCTTCTGTTGTTAAATTTACTATTGGTGAATATAATACTGCGGCCAAAGGAATATCTTGATGGGGATTATCTATTATCTGTAACAACGAAATCATAATCCGCACTTCTGTTTCCGCAAAGTAACCGCTGTTTACTGCTGCATATGAAGGGATATCATTATCGCGCAAAACCTCTAGCAATTTATCAGCCTTACCTACCACTGATCGCATAAGAATAACTATATCCTTATAGGTTAAAAGCCTGTATCTGCCGCTTTTTTTATCAAAAACTTTTTTCCCTTCATTAATTAATTTTTTTATGCGTTTAGCTATACAGTCAGCCTCCACCCCGAACCCTGTTAAATTTTCATCATCATCTTCTCCTGTTTCCGTGCAAATGGACAACAACTTTTTATCTTTCTCAAGCAAAATAAGTTCCACAGGCCCTGCCAACGAATTATCATCGTCAGGATACGGCAAACCACAGGATAAAGCTTCTTTTTCTCCATAATTTATTTCCGCTGCTTTTTCTGTCATAGTTTGAAAAAATATAAAATTCACAGCCTGCAGGATATTTTCCCTACTGCGAAAGTTTTTTATCAAATCTATTCGCTGATGGAATTCAGGCTTTTGCGGATAATTGTTGTATTTCTCCAGAAACAGCCTAGGTTCAGCCAGACGAAAACGATAAATACTTTGTTTTACATCCCCTACCAAAAACTTATTATGATTTTCTCCCGCAGCCAAAGATATAATTGCCTCTTGTACTCCATTGGTATCCTGATATTCATCTACCATTATTTCCTTATATTTCTTATGCAGCTCTTTCGCCTGTTCTGTAGGCAAAAGTTTATGTGCCGTAGATTCCGGGGCTGCAAGAATTTGAAGCGCAAAATGCTCTAAATCATCAAAATCAGCAATCGTTCTTTCATGCTTAGCCATCCCAAAATTCCGCATGAATTCATTTGTCAAAGCACATATAAATTCTATATTAGCCTGCTGTCCCCGCAGATCCTGCATCAACTTTTCAGGCGGCATCTGAAAAAAATCCTTTGTCAAAGAGAAAATTATATCTTTTATTCTTTTTCGTTTACTCTTCAGCCATTCCTTAAGTTCATCAGGTATATCTTCCGGCAGGCGCATCACTGAAAATTTCAGTTCACTCATAACAATATATAAATCTTTCCATGATGACAACAACACATCACTTATATCCGTCAATAAAACAAAATCTTCAGCAATTGCTTTCACTTTACTGCCCGCCTGTGTTACTGCTTTTTCCATTGCTGAATTAAGGCAAAAACATTCTTCCAATCCCTCTTTTATATCAGCTTTTGCTATATCCATCCATATAGTATCTTCTATTTTACCATTAGCTGCGAGCATAAAATGACGTGGTAGTTCATTGAGCCATTGCTGTGGAAAAGGTTGGCTTACTGCATATTCATAAACATGCAGAATTATTTCATATACTGCATCATCGCCGCGTTCACTACCATAAGAATCAACAAATTGCAGAAACAACTCGTTGTTGTCCCGCTCATACTCTTCCTGCAGCAATTCTGCCAATACATCCTGTTTCAACAGCGTTATTTCCTGTTCTCCTGCCAAACGAAACTTAGGATCAACATCTATCTTATGAAAATTTCGTCGTATAATACTTTGGCAAAATGAATGAAGTGTAGATATATCTGCTGCATTAAGCAATATAAGCTGGCGCTCTAATTTTTTAACTATATCCACATGCCCATCCTGTGCTGCCAGAGATAAATTTTCCTCCAGTTTTTTCCCTATACGATCCCGCATCTCAGCTGCTGCCGCATTTGTAAATGTAACAACCAAAATTTCATTTATATCCATCTTATCATATAAGAGCAAGTTCATAATTCTTTCCACTAAAACAGCTGTTTTACCCGACCCAGCTGCTGCTGCTACAAGAATATCTTTCCCGCGTACTGTTATAGCCTCCTTTTGCTCTTTTGACCATGGCATAATTTTTCCTCCTTAAAAATATGTCTACTACTAAAATAATTACGTTTATTATAACATCTGCCATATTATTTTTAAAACAACTGAAAATACTTTTTAATTATTTGTATTTTGTATACTTATATTCATTCATTGTAAATAATATAAAAATTATATATAATTTTTATATACATAATCTTTTATCATAAATGAATATTGCTGTAAACCGAAATGGAAGGTGACTCATTTGAATTTAGGAATAGTAGGTACTGGTGGTATTGTTGTAACATGCTTAGATGCATTACATAATGTAGACACTATTTTTCCCTGCGCAATATGCGCACGCCCTAAAAGCAGGCAAAAAGCCTCTTTACTCGCTGACAAATACAACATCAAAAGTATTTTTACTGATTATGACGCCATGCTCGCAGATAATAGCATTGATTTTATTTATATAGGTATTATTAATAATATGCATTACAAATATGCTAAAAAAGCTCTTATGGCCGGAAAACATATTATATGTGAAAAACCAGTTACTTCGCATATTGATGAATTAAATACTTTAATAGCTATGGCAGAAAAAAATAATTTATTCTTTTTTGAAGCTATAACTTTATTATATTCTCCCAATTACCAATTTATCCGCAAACATTTACCAGACTTAGGTCCTTTAAAAATTATTCAGGCCAATTATTTTCAATATTCCAGCCGCTATGATAACTTTCTTAAAGGAATTGTCCTTCCGGCATTTGATCCTAAACTCTCTGGTGGATGCCTATACGATTTGAATATATATAATCTGCATTTCGTCATCGGCTTACTGGGAATGCCCTTGTCAGCAACATATTACCCCAATATTGCCAGTAACGGTATTGATACTTCTGGTACAGTCATTTTAACTTATAACGATACCATTGCCACTTGCAGTGCCGCAAAAGATTCTGAAAGTATCAGCGGTGTACTTATCCAGGGAGAAAAAGGTTATATTCATTTAAATGGTCCCACTAATATCTGCCGCAATACCATATTAAAAACCAATAATAATTATGAAGCTTTTGATGGGGAACAATATGATAATCGCATGACAGATGAATTTATTGCCTTTAACCAAATATATAAAGATAATGATTTATCTTCCTGTTATAAATTACTTAAACATTCACAGAATGTAATGCGTGTCCTGACCAATGTAAGAATTAACGCTGGTATTAAATTTGCTGCTGATAATCATAATTTATGAGTAGTATATCATTTAATAAATTTTTTCCTGTGATAAATAAATTTTTGTAAAAAAACTTTTTTTGTAAAAATATTTATGATATTATTAAAACTTTCTTTTTTGTATATCAAAAAGCTTCTTGTAATAAACATTTTCCAATTAATACTATCTGCAAAACAAGAAATTTACATTATTTATCGCCAAAATTATTTTTATACATTACTAAATAAATTTATATAGCTTTTGTTTTTTGGTGATAGACATAAGTACTGTTAAATATTATATTACTATTTATTAATAATATCATTAACTTGACTTATGTTCATCAGTGATATAGAATAAATTTGTCCTGTATAGAACAATTATTCATTATTGTTTATACAGGTTTCATTAAAATAAAAAAATACCTTACTAAGTTTTGTTTTTCACAATATATACTGTATAACTAGGAGTGATATTTTTGTTTAAACGCATTTTAATTGCTAATCGTGGTGAAATTGCTGTCCGTATCATCAGGGCTTGCAAAGAAATGGGCATTCAATCTGTTGCCGTATATTCCGATGAAGATAAGGACGCTATGCATGTCAAGTTGGCCGATCTAGCTTATAATATTGGTCCGGCTGATGCTGCCTTATCATATTTAAATTATAATGCTTTAATGCGGGCAGCCCTTGATACCGAAGCTGATGCTGTACATCCTGGTTATGGTTTTCTATCTGAAGATGCCGATTTTGCTGAACGTGTAACAAAAGCCGGTATGACTTGGATAGGACCTCACCCAGAAACTATCCGGCAAGTTGGCGACAAAGATATTGCCCGTGCCGCAATGGTTCCCTCTGGGATTCCCATGTCTAAAGGCAGTGATCCACTTATTGATGAAGAAGATGCTATAAAAAAAGCTGCTGAAGTAGGTTATCCTGTAATTTTAAAACCTGTTGCTGGCGGTGGCGGTAAAGGAATGATCGTAGCTAATAGTGAAGATGATTTAAAAAAGATATTACATATCACCAATTTAAAAGATATTAAATATTACTTTGAACACTATATCAATCATTCACGCCATATAGAAGTGCAAATCATAGCCGATAATTATGGCACGGTCCTTCAATTAGGTGAACGGGAATGTTCTCTGCAGCGCCGTAACCAAAAGCTACTGGAAGAATCGCCTTCGGTGGCCTTAACTCCTGATATGCGCAGACGTGTAGGAGATTTAGCTATAAAAGCTGCTAAGAGTGTTCATTACAGTAACATCGGTACAGTAGAATTTTTACTAAATCTGCATGATAATGACTTTTATTTCATGGAAATAAATCCACGTGTACAGGTAGAACATGCTATAACTGAAGCAGTTACCGGTATTGATCTAGTGCGTACCCAGATACGTATTGCTGCAGGTGAACCACTTGATATTAAACAATCTGACATAAAAAATACCGGGCATGCTATTGAATGCCGTATAAATGCAGAAGATCCAGAAAATAATTTTCTTCCATCACCAGGAAAAGTAAATTTCTTTATTGAACCAGGCGGTCCGCGTGTGCGCGTTGACAGTGGCGTATGTGCCGGTCTTAGTATCTCTCCATATTATGATTCCATGATAGCAAAAATCATTGTACATGGGCGGACCCGTGGCGATGCTATTAAAATCATGCAACGTGCTTTGGACGAATTTACCATTGATGGGATTAAAACAACTATTCCCCTGCATAAAAAAATATTGCGTGACCCTTACTTCCGTACTGGCAATATTGATACACGCTTCATAAAAGATCATTTTTCTAAATATCATTATACCAAGCCAATTTCTAAAGAAACCATTTCCAAATCTGAGCCGCCTGTTTTACCAAATACTCAGACAAAACAAGAAGATGAAAAACATGAGGATCCTTCTGAATGGTCCCAGGAAAAAGTAGACAATGATATGCGTATCGCTATAAATTCGGGATTATATTATATGTAATTAATGCTTAAAAATAAATAAAAATAAAAAGGTTATGATTTCGCATGCGGAATCATAACCTTTTATTAAGTATACTTTTATTTTATGTATATATTAATTGCCAATGGTATTGTTTTTATATCTAACGGCAGCACTGGTCCCGGTTCTCCGTCTATATCGCTTTCAACAATTTTATTACTACTAATCTTTATCGCCGCTGCCTGAATATATTCAATATTTTTATTACCAACCACAGCTTTACCCGCAACCGTTTCTGCGGTAAAAGCCACTAATTCAGATAGTTTACACTGTTTAAGCATTATCAGATCGAGCTTACCATCGTTCAATTTAGCATTTACTGAAACATTTTTTAGTCCAGCTACTACATTACTATTAACTATAAGCACAAAAAATGCGCTTACCCTTTTTATTATTCCATCAGTTTCCACCATCATATCAAGTGCCCGAAATCTCGGCAACTCACCTATGCCCCGCAAATAATATGCCAACTTACCAAAAGTCATTTTCAGCCTCCGGTCAACGTCATGCGCCACAGAAGTAAGTGTTCCTGCACTTGCCACATTTATGAAATATTTATCGCCAGTATAACCAACATCCACAGACATAGTATTCTTCGCAATAATTGCATCCAAATATAATTCAAATTCACTTAAATTCAATGACAGCCCCGAAGCAAAATCATTTGACGTCCCACTTGGTATAACCGCAATAGGCAGGTCTATCTTATTTTTTAGCATTATATTTATAATTTCGTTGAGAGTTCCATCACCGCCAGCAATTATAATTCCTTCTGGCTTTATCATACTGACAACTCTTACAAAATCTTCATTATGTAACCCCGTTCTATATGGTACCAGAATACAATATCGTTCCTGGAACACTGCAATCAGCTGATCCAGTTTTCGTTTAAACATAGCATCTCCTGACACCGGATTATAGGCAAGAACAAATTTTTTCATTTCGTATTACTCCTGAGATGCTTCTTTAAACACACCTATTTTCCGCAGACCCTTTATAGCAAATTTACCAACCACTGGGATGGCTTCCATATCGCTTTCCAAAATTCCTCTCACTAATAAAAGAACTACTATATAGGCAACAGCACCTACAAATACAGAACTTAATGTTGCAATAGCATTACTAGACAGCTTAAACATGATCAGATGATAGGTCGCATAAATTATCACTGCCATTACCGCCGCGGCCATGATATTTTTTGCTACCTGTTTAAACTCTATTTTATACCCTATATATTTATGAAGAAAATATAAATTAATAAGTGCGGCAATTCCTATATCCGCAGCTGTTGCCCATGCAGCTCCCATAATTCCCAGCGAAGGCTGCGCTGTGAGCGTCCAATTCAAAATGACTTTGGCAATTGCCGCAATAATCATATTCACCATGGGAACCGTAGGATGCCCCAGTCCCTGTAAAACAGCTGTGGTAATCTGGTGTAGACCTAGTAGAACTATCGAAAAAGCCGATACCCATACAGCTGGTCCAGCTCCAGGAGCATTATAAATAAGACTAGCTATTGGTACTGCTAATATAAAAACAATTACAAAAGCCGGGAAACAAATAAAATTTGCTATGCGTATCGCACCAGCAGTCTGTTTGAAACAGCTATCATAATTTCTCAGCATCCGTGCTTCTGAAATAGCCGGCACAATACTTATTGCTAGTGCCGCTGTCAATATCGTGGCCAGATTGACCAGCGGCACCGCCATCCCTGTCAAATACCCGAATAACTTAGTTGCTTCATTGACTGTGTAACCAGCCACTTCAAGTCTTTGCGGTACTATCATCAAATCAAGATTAGCCACAATCGGCAGCATAATACTTGTTGCTGAAACAGGTAATGATAATTTGAATATTCTTTTCATTATCCGGCCAACCGATTCAACTTTCGTATTAGGTGGAGGAGCAAGATGTGTTCCATATTTCTTACTGATATCTTTGTTTAACTGCCAATGAAAATATATTAAGACAAGCAGACCAGCCACAGCTCCAGCTACAGCTCCCAGACTCGCTCCAGCAGCAGCATATTCCAAGCCATAAGGCAGTAAAAGCTGTGCAAACAATATCATCGTTATAACACGAAAAATCTGTTCTACGATCTGCGATACCCCTGTTGGTGTCATTCGTTGCCAGCCTTGCAGATAACCACGTGAACTTGCTAGAATAGTAACAAAAAATATTGCTGGAGACAATGCCACAACCGCATAATAAGCACGTGGATCCCGGATAAAATGCCAGTCTATAAGCCATTGCGCACCAAAATATGTTAACAAACTGCATAAAATACCTGTAAAAAACATCAATGTCATAGATATATGAAAAACCCGTTTGGCACCCCATATATCCTTTAGTGCCACATGTTCAGCTGTAATTATAGAAATAGCAATTGGCACTCCAGCAGTAGAAATATTAAACGCCAAAAAGTAAATGGGAAATGCCATTTGATATAGCCCTATTCCCTCTCCACCCAAAACACGTGACACAAATATCCAGTTCAATGACCCTATAACCTTAACAACGATTCCGGCTACTGTTAATATAAGTGTTCCTTTTAGAAAGGATTTATTTTTATCATTTTCTTTTTCAGTAGTAGTTTGTGTATTTATCGTCAGCACCTGCTTCATTTTAAACAAAACTTTTATTTTCCTTTTTTACTGAAATTATATATAATATATTCAACAGCAAATTCATTCATAATTATAACCTTTAAATGTTAACTTAAAAATTATAGCATTTATCTTTAAACTACGCTAGTATAATTTATATTTAAAAATATTACCGCTGTTAGAAAATTATTATTCCGAGGGACTTGTAATGGAAAAAAATATTATAGAATTTAATACATCAATAGGCAGAAATAAGCCAGAAACAATTATTAACAAAAATGCTAAATGTCCCTTTTGTGATTATACTCATCTTGAAAACATCATTGATACCTGTGGTGAATTAACATTACTAGAAAATAAATACAATGTTTTAGAAGATGCTTATCAGACAGTCCTTCTAGAAACACGCTATTGTGGAAGTGATATTCCTGATTACAGTAGGGAGCATATGCACAGACTCATACATTTTGGCATCAGACACTGGTTTGCTATGCTTGATTCAGGCAAATATAAATCTGTACTATTTTTCAAAAACTATGGTCCATTATCTGGTGGTACCATGCGCCATCCCCATATGCAGATAATCGGTCTAAAGCATACAGAGGCTTCACTAATGTATGAAAAAGACGAATTCATTGGCATTCCCGTCGCTAAAAGGCGCCATGTAGAACTCAATGTATCTACGCAACCGCGCCTGGGTTTTTGTGAGCTAAATATCCTTACAACAAATAACAGTGAAACTGATACTATTGCTGATTTTATAAAAATATCGGTCGACTATATAATGAATCATTTTAACAAACGTTGTAAAAGTTATAATATATTTTTCTATCGAATTGATGGCTATATTACTGTGAAAATAATGCCTCGGTTTCCTACTTCACCACTTTTTATTGGCTACAATCTACGGCTGCGCCCTAATAATCTTCATGTAATAGCAAAAGAAATGCAAAAATTATATTCCAATGTTTTATAACAACGACTAATTCTCTTGTCATAAACAGTCCCATAGATGTTACAATGGTAAGTTATCCCTATGGGACTTCACTTCGGATATGGCATTGCCCGTATAAAAAATATTCCACCTCTCTACAATGGGCAAAAAACTATATTATTAGGTACTTCGGTATACAGCAGTCTTCGCATACTGCTAAAATTAAACCATAAATTTAAATTTGGTCTGTATAATTAAGATTGAATTTTCGTTATTTTTTGTTTATTTTCAAAGGATTTTATTATGCCTATGTTTAAAAAACAACTTATTATACTACTTCTCATAACCGCCGCAGCAACTGTATCCATATTTTACACTCATTACCATACCAGCAGTGTTTCCCTGGAAAACAAAACTTGTATCACTCCTAGCGGAGAACAAAATAATACCATTGTTGTCTATGTAACAGGTGCTGTAAATAAACCCGGTGTCATTACTCTGCCCGCTGGAGCGCGCATCGTTGATGCAGTAAAACAGTGTGGGGGTTTGAGCGAAACAGCTGATCCACAGGGTATTAATTTAGCCCAAAAAATACAAGACGAAATGCAGATAAAAGTTCCGGTAAAAACATCTATTGAAACAAACAGTGTTAATTCCTCCGACAAAAACCAGGAAAAAGTTAACATTAACACTGCCGATGCCACTCAGCTCAGCAAGCTTCCCGGGATTGGCCCAGCTATGGCCTCCCGCATAATTCAGTACCGCCAAAAAAATGGTGCTTTTAAAACTATAGAGCAACTGAAAAATGTACATGGTATAGGTACTGCCAAACTGACAAAAATAAAAGACAGGATTCTGTTATGAAATATGGCCAATATCCTCTATTTCTGGAAAACACTATTTTTATAAGTCTTATGTCCGGAATCATTTCTGGTACATATTTTCTCTTTTCCCTGAAAATTATTTCTATTATAGTGATTATATTATTTATCCTTTCATTTTATGGTACCATAAAAAAAAATAAATATACTTTCTTAATTATAATTTTACTATTTTTTACCATTGGTTTAGAGCGCTGCCTTCTATATCAGGACATTCCTACTGATAATATTTCTATGCTCATAGGTCGGCAGCAAGAAATAACCGGTATAGTACAGGATGAACCTCAGATACATAAAGATGCTGTTGGCTTTTACCATATTACATATAAAATGTCTGCATTAAGTAGCAATGGCAAAACCACCAGTGGTGGTTATTATCTATATGTCCGGCAAAAAATTCTGCCCACAGCATCAATCGGTGACAAAATAGCTTTAACAGGAAAAATATGTAAATTATCTTCCTATAAAAATCCTGGACGCATTGATACCATAGCAACAGCCCGGCAGCAGAATATATTTGCTGCCGTAACAGCTCACAGCAACATGAAAATAACTAAACTAGATATCCTGCCTTTTGCCAAGAAGATGGCTGAAATCCGTGAAAATATCCGTGCTTCCATGAAAAAAATAATGCCAAACGCTGATGCAGCAGCTATTTTTGCCATGTTATTCGGTGGTTATGCTGGAATAGATCCTGACCTTTTGGATTCATTTACCACCACCGGCATAGTTCATATATTATCTGTTTCCGGCTCGCACATTACACTTTTAGCCGGAACCATTATCGGATTTGGACAAATATTCCATTTAAAAAAATGGCTAATTTTTATTATATTATCTTTTATAATAATTGTTTATTCTTTTCTTTCTGGGATGGTTCCTCCCGTTGTAAGATCGGCCTCAATGGGTATACTTTCCTATGCCGCCCTTACTTTTGGACGGGAAAGTCACTCCCGTTATTTGCTCACCCTTGCCGGCCTTTTTATGCTCATTTTTTCGCCAGGTCTTCTATTTGATGTGAGTTTCCAATTATCCTTTGCCGCTACTGCCGGTCTTCTTTATGGTGCCCCTTTTTTCCGAAAATTACTTTGCTTTATGCCACCATTTGCAGCACTACCATTATCCATAACTTTAAGTGCTCAATTATTCTGTCTGCCATTTCTATCATGGTATTTCCATACCATATCACTGAGTTCCTTACTTGCCAATATTGTTGCTGTTCCCATCGTTGATGGTATTATTATATTAGCTTTATCCGCTATTATCTTAAATATTTTTTTCCCTTTTCTCAGCAGTATTATCTTGATAATATGCAGTCTGCTGCTTGGATTTGTTCACGAAACAACCAAGTTTTTATCTATTCTGCCGGCAAGCAGTGTTTATCTGCCTTATCTTACACTGCCCGGCAGTTTATTATATTATATTGCTTTTCTTATTCTTTTATATAAACCGTACCGCGTTTTCTGCATTAACAAAATAAAAATGCATAGCCTTATTTTCTCCATATTTCTTTGTATCTTAACAACTATTTTTATTTACAATATCTTAAAACCACATGAACTTACTATTCATTTTATTGACGTGGGCCAAGGTGATGCAGCCCTCATAATAACACCACATCAAAAAACAGTGATGATTGATACGGGAGGCAATCCCCGTGGGGATTATGATCTTGGCAAACGCGTAGATATTCCTTATCTCTATCACTATGGTGTAACTTCTCTTGATTATATATTTCTAAGTCACATCGACAGTGACCATGCCAAAGGAGCTGGCAGCATCATTCAAAAGCTTCCAGTAAAAAACGTTTTTATCGGTCACGAAAATCGTATCCAATATGCTGCCTTGTGGCATATTCCACCCCAAAGCGATATAATGAATAAAGTAATTCCTGTAACTACTGGCCAAACATTTATTGTTGATGATGTAAAGTTCACGGTACTTTATGCCGGAAAGCCGCAAAATAAAGATACTACTAATGAAACTTCTGTTGTCATCAAAGTTACATATAAAAATTTCAGTGCCCTTTTTACCGGTGATTCACCAGCAGAAGAAGAAAAAACTTTAGTTAAACAAAATACAGCTGATCTATCTTGTACAGTTTTAAAAGTAGCTCACCATGGTTCAAATACATCTAGTAACATGCTCTTTTTAACCAAAGTGCATCCCAGATGGTCTGTAATATCAGTCGGTGCTGATAATAAATACGGTCATCCTGATATAAATGTATTAAAGCGGCTGCATGCTGTCGGCAGCAAAATTTATCGAACTGACAAGAATGGAGCTGTTGTATTTTCCACAGATGGTTACAGATGCAGTATTCATCCTTATATTAATTAAAAGGACGTGTTCTATTTGCAGTATAAAGATGCTCTGAGAACTTTACAAAAAAATGACTTAAAAAGATTGTATTTAATTGCCGGTGAAGAAAAATTTCTTACAGATAAATTTTTCCGGGCGTTAATTCATAAACTTTTACCTGAAAACAGCAATGAAAATAGCCAAACTTCCATAAGTAAATTTGACGATACAGTTTCTATAAATAGTATTATTGAAGCTTGTTCTACCCTGCCTTTTTTTAATAAGCAAAATATTATACTGGTTCATAATAATAATCTGCTCAAAGACAAAAAAAGCAAAACTGCTGAAAATCGAGAAAAACAATTGCTTAGTTTATTAGCAAATATTCCCGACTTTACCACCTTGATATTAGAAACAGATGAAAAACCTGATAAGAGACGTAAAATATATAAAGCTATAGACAAATACGGCTGTGTTGTAGAAACTAATCCTATACGTGCCTATAACATAAGTGAATGGCTCAACGACAAATTCAGGGAAATGCATAAACGCCCTGATACCCAAGCATATCATTATTTATTATCTACTATCGGACTTATGCAAAAAATTTCTTTGGGATTTCTCGACAAGGAACTTGACAAGCTTTCCCTTTATACAGACAAGCAAATTATAACCAAAAATGACTTGATAAACATATTATCTGGCCTACCGGAAATATCCGTCTTTGCTCTAGCTGAAGCCGTGGGAAACAAAAATGTAAAAGAAGCTTTATTTTTGTTAGAAAAAGAGAAAAATGCTGGAGCCAATCTCATAAAGATTTTAGTAATATTAACACGCCATATCAATCAATTATGGAAAATTAAATATTATCTATTGCAAGGCTTAAGTAAACAAACTATTGCCAGAAACATCGGCCTTGTTCCGTTTATTGCAGAAAAATTAATGAACCAGGCTCAACATTTCGATATAAAATCACTGCGGACTGCTATAGTAAACTTTGCCGATGCTGATTATAAAATAAAATCTGGACAAGACACACCCATTTTATTTGAAGATATAATAATCAGATTATGTGAAAATTAAATTTTTCCCGGTAGAAATATATCTTATTCTAAGAAGCAGCAGCCCAATTTGACAATTTGTCTATTTTCTCCTTATGTACTTTGTAGTATAATTTATAGGACAAGCAGCATTCGATAGATCTTTATTATCTGACTGCCAGATATTTGTAATTATTCTATCGTTTAAAACTTAAGGATTTATCTGCCGCTCAGCATAAAGAATCATGATATATTCACATTCATGCCACCTAATTTCATTATTATATGCATATAGTAGGGCAATACTTAGATCCTTTAGTAATTTTTTTAGAGGAGTACTATATTTTGAGTAATACCTTAGATAAAATAGAAAACAAACTATTAAATAACGTACGATTGACAAAAGAAGACGGCTTAGCACTTTATGCTTCTAATGATCTAGCCAGAATTGGGTATCTTGCTGATACCATGCGAAAAAAAATAAGCGGCGATTATGTATACTACAATATAAATCTCCATGTAAACTTAACTAATATTTGTGTCGGACAATGTAAATTTTGCGCTTTTGGTTGTAAAAAAGGCAGCAAAAATGCTTATGCCCTCACTAAACAGGCTGTTATTGCTATGATAGATAAAGCTGCACAAAATCCCGCTATGAAAAACCTTCATATTGTCAGCGGACTGCATCCTGACTGGCCTTACGAATATTATCTGGATATAGTAAAAACTATCAAAAAAACTTTTCCTGCATTACATTTAAAAGGCTTTACCGGTGTAGAAATCATGCATTTTGTAAAAATCAGCGGTAAATCTATACGGGAAGTTTTAACTGAGCTTATTGCTGCCGGACTGGAAGCAATGCCCGGAGGAGGCGCGGAAATTCTTGATGACAATATACGCCAAAAACTCTGCCCTAATAAAGCCACTTCCGCTGAATGGCTGGAAGTAGCCCGTACTGCTCATAAATTGGGAATAAAAACAAATGCCAGTATGCTTTATGGTCACATAGAAACTATAGAGCAACGCATAAATCATTTAATCACACTACGCAATTTACAGGATGAAACTGGCGGCCTACAGACTTTTATCTGCTTTCCTTTCCAGCCTCATAATACTGCCTTGGAAAAAAGCATAACACGAACCAGTGTCTGGGATGACTTAAAAACGATGGCGATCAGTCGTCTTATGCTCGACAATGTCCACAACATAAAGGCATACTGGGTAATGTTGACTCTTCCTATAGCTATGCTGGCACTTGGGTTCGGCGCAAATGATATTGATGGAACTATCGGTAATGAAAAAATCATGCATGCTGCCGGAGTCAGCTCACAAAAAGCACTTTCAAAAGATATATTAATAAGGACAATAAAAGAAACTGGACGCATTCCTGCTGAATGTGATTGTAACTTCAATATTATTCGTACATTTTAATGATAAGTGAGGTACACCATGAACAATTTGACTATTGCTGAAAAAAAAGCTGAAAACGGCTCTCGCCTAAACTTTGATGAGGCAATGCTGCTTTATAACAATTCTTCTATCTTGGATCTAGCCCAGTGGGCAAGGGCCGCAAAAGAAAGACACAGCAAAAAGGACGTATATTTCAATATTAATCACCACATAAATCTAAGCAATACCTGTACTGCATTATGCCCATTGTGTGCTTTTTCTGTAAAACCAGGCAGTAAAAAAGGCTATCTATTATCTTTAAAGGATATTGCTGCATCGGTCAAAGCTGCCTGGCATAATGACCCCCATTTAACAGAAATACATGTTGTCAGTTCCTTATATCCCGATATTAATTTTGAATATTATATTCAAGTACTGCAAACAATAAAAAACATTCTTCCTCAAATCCATATACAAGCTTTTACACCCGTTGAAATTGCTTATTTCGCTAAAATCAGCAGCTTTTCTATAAGACAAGTCCTGCAAAAATTAAAAGCCGCCGGACTGTCTTCCCTTCCCGGTGGGGGTGCCGAAATCCTAGATGATAATATCAGAAAAATCATCTGCCCTGAAAAAGCTTCCTCCGCAGAATGGATAAATGTTGTAGAAACAGCACATAGTATGGGAATACCTACTAATGCTTCTATATTATATGGACATATCGAATCCAAAGAACATCGCCTGCACCATCTATTCAAGCTGCGCGATATTCAGGACAAAACTAACGGATTTAATGCCTTTATCTCTTTTCCTTTTTATCCACTGCATACAAAATTAGCTTTAAACTATATCATAAAGCCAGTCACCGCATGGGAAAACCTTAAATTTATTGCTATTTCCCGCCTTATCCTTGACAATATTGATCACATTAAGGCTTTTTGGATAATGCTTACTAAAGAAATAGCACAATTATCCCTGGTTTTTGGTGCCGATGATTTAGATGGTACTGTAGGCAAAGAAAAAATCATTCATGCCGCCGGAGCTAAAGAAAGCAATATGATGACAAAAGATGATCTCACCCACATAATTCAACAGGCGGGCTATGTTCCAGTGGAACGTGATTCCTTATATAATCCAGTAAATAAAAACTAAATAAGGAGTATTTTTTATGGAAAGATTATCTGACAAGAAAGCCATCTCGCTATTAAAGAATGGTGATATACTGGCCTTAGGACAGCAGGCTGATAAAATTCGCCGGCAAATGCACCCTGATAATATCGTAACTTTTATAATTGACAGGAATATTAATTATACTAATATTTGCATAAACGAATGTAACTTTTGCGCTTTTTACCGCCCGCAAAACGACCCAGGTGCATATTTATTATCTATAGATGATATATTAAAAAAGGTACAAGCCACAGTTGACGCTGGTGGAACACAAATAATGCTGCAGGGTGGACTGCATCCTGATGTAGATTTTCAATATTATATTGATGTTCTCCGGGCCATAAAAAGGAAATTTGACGTTGTCATACATTCCTTTACCGCTACGGAAATATTACATTTCAGTAATATCACGGGCTATTCTTTCACTGAAGTATTAAAACGGCTCCAAGATGCCGGACTTTCCTCTCTTCCCGGCGGCGGAGCTGAAATTCTTGTTGACAGAGTACGACAAATAGTCAGTCCTAAAAAAATAATGACTAATGACTGGCTTGATATTATGCGCTGTGCCCACAAGATCGGAATGAAAACAACAGCCACAATGGTACTTGGTCTAGGCGAAACAATTGAGGAACGCATTGAGCATATGCAAAAAATACGCCAGCTGCAAGATGAAACCAATGGGTTCCGTGCTTTTATTATGTGGACTTTTCAACCAGGGAACACCAAACTAGGCGGTAAAAAGACATCTTCCTGGGATTATTTAAAAACACTGGCCGTGTCACGTCTTTATTTTGACAATATCAGCCATATTCAAGGTTCTTGGGTTACGCAAGGCAAAAGCATAGGGCAAATGACACTGGCATTCGGTGCTGATGATCTTGGCAGTATTATGCTGGAGGAAAATGTTGTCAAGGCTGCTGGAACATCGCATCAAATGTCAGTAAATACTATGTCTGACCTCATACGCAAAGCTGACAAAATCCCCGCCCAGAGAGATACAGCTTACAATATCATAAAGATGTATGATTGACTACTATACAAATCTATTATATATAAACGGAGGTAAATTATTTGATTAAAAAAATCATTCCTTCAGCAGAATTTGCCATAATCGGCGGTTCCGGTACCTTATCCAGTAATTTCCCGGCAAATACAACTGACGAAGATGTGCATATTCTTGCTGACAATCTGATTTTTGATACACCTTACGGCCAATCATCTGAACTGCGTTTATTTTCAGTTGCCGCTAAAAAAATACTTACCTGTAAAATGCATGGCTGGCGCAGCGGTGTAAGTCGTGCTGATGCTTCAAGACAATTATTCTGGATATTTCGTGAAGCAGGCGTAAAAAGGATTATCTCTGAAGGCGGCGTGGGAACAATAAACAAACTATTGGACACGCGCGACTTTCTCATTCCTGATGATTATCTTGATTTATCTGTTCGTAAAGATGTCGGACTCGAAGGCAAGTATCTACTGGTAATGCGTGATGCACTTTGCCCACAAATACGAAAAGCACTTATTGAAACAACAAAAAAATTTTTTAAGGGACGTATTTTCACTCGTGGCACATATGCCAATACAGACGGTCGCCATTTTGAAAGTCCTGCCGAAATTGCTATGCTAAACGGTCGTGCAGATATAGTGGGACAAAGCATCTGTCCGGAAGTTTATCTGGCACGCGAAATAGGTGCCTGCTATGCAGGATTGTATTATGTAGTTAATTATGGTGAAGGTATACGAAAATCTTGGTCACATGATGAATTGGAAGACATATTTTATGATGACGCACCTATGATTGGTAATATAATCCTCAATACTATACGCAGTCTGCCAGATAAACGGTCCTGTGAATGTCTTTCCCTGCGAAAGGAAACCTTACTGAAAGGTATCTACGATGAAACATAATTCACTGTTTATTTTCGTGTTTTCTTTGTTTTTTGTCTTACTATTTCCCGCAATATCATATGCCTCCGGCAGAACAACTTTACTACTGCCTTTTACTGGTAATTTTGGGAAAATCGCAGCGATATTACTACTGATTTAATGACTGCTTAATTATCTGATCAATCAATTTTTGCATTAGTTAACTATAAAAATTTATCTATAACCATATTATAAAGACTCATATAAATATAGGTTTGCGTATTTTTATATCGTAAACTTCTGATACATGGAGGATTTTCCTAATGTCTAGCAACACCCAAAAGTTCCATGACTATACAATAAAAATTATTTCTGGTGATGGCAGTACCACTCGTAGTATCCATCTTACCGCAAAACTTTTGCAATATGGATTAGTTTCCCTTATCATCCTTGTATTGTTATTGCTTGCAGGATTTTGTTTTGCCGGCTATACTTTTTTTTCTAATAAAGTAAACCAGCAAACAATTTTGCAACTACAGAAGGCTAATACAATCCAGCAAGAACAGCTCACTGATCTGGCACAAAAAGCCAGTAAAATGCAAGATACTTTGAATAAGCTGACTTCTACAGAAAATGAGTTAAAATCCATTGCTAACATAAATATTCAACCAACCGATAATGTTGATAAATTAGGAAAAGGTGGGCAAGGCGGTCCATGGATAGCCCCCAACACACAAAACTTATCTGAAGTTCTTTCCAACATTCAAAAACAAATGACTGTACACCAAAAAAATTTAGAAGATCTTCGTCAAGCTCTTATGGTAAAACACAACGAGCAGGAAACTGCCGTTAAAAAAGCTTATACTATTCCTCTAGGATGGCCTGCAAAAGGAACAATAACCTCTCCTTATGGTTTTCGCTGGAATGGCACTGACTTTCATCCAGGCATTGACATCGCCAATAATTATGGTACACCAATCCGAGCTACTGCAGATGGAATAATAACTGCAGCTGGCTGGAATTCCGGTGGCTATGGAAACATGGTCGATATAAACCACGGACACGGAGTAATGACCCGTTACGGACATGCCTCGAGTGTTGTCGTATCAGTAGGACAACATGTACAGCGTGGTCAAATCATCGCTTATATGGGCAGTACCGGATTCAGTACTGGACCTCATGTTCACTATGAAGTGCGTATTAACGGTCGACCTGTAAATCCAGCTGGTTATTTATAATATGGAAAAATAGGAAATTAACTTATTATCTAAAGCAAATACACTATAGCATATTTATACGCTATAGTGTATTTTGTTTACAAGATTACTATTTTTTATAATATATTTTCCTATTTATTATGAAGAAATCTTTCCAATGTAAAAATATACAAAATAACTAAAAATATATAAATTAAATAATATTTTTTATTATTTATAGGTATTTTGTATACTGTAATACAATTCAATACATATTTTTTATAAATATATATTCTTTTACTTATAATCCACCATTATAATTACAATTATACATTATATTATTTTTATTACGTTTCGTTTTTCTTATGTATATTTATGCCATATATGTATATTATACATATATTTTTATATTAACAAATACTTATTCTAAGCAAAATGCTTAAAGAATACAATATTTTACGGATAAATAGGAATTTTTTTATTGACAGTATAAGAATACATTAATATAATTATATATGCGTCTATATTCATATTTTAATCATTTTATATAATTATATAGCAACATATGTTTTTTGGTAATGGAATTTATGCCTTTTATTGCGACAAGCAAATCAGCATCGATGCTGATGCATCATATATTGGTTTATTGCCAATATATGATTTTTTAGTCTGTAAATTTAATATCTTACCTGATGCTATTGATATTGTGTATTATTTGGGGGCGAACTATATGTGTAGAATAGGTTCAATAAAAAGTAAAGTAGCTTTTAGTCCATCAAAAGCTTTATATCTTATGCTGCCGCAGCAAGAAGGCCATGATAATTCCGGTTTTGCCATGGTTATGCAGGATTTATATGGTATTTTTACACCATATAAAGATAAACCACTGCTTTCATTAGCTTGCACGCAGCGCGGCGCACAAATGGTCGAAGACTTTATGGACAGTCATAATTTTGAACAGGTTTCAGAATGGATTCCAGTACCAAATGACCAGCCGGGGCTTGATATAAAAGCAATGCCATATTACATTTTCCGAAATTATGACTATCCTGAATATTATCGGGATAAACCAATGTCAGAAAAAGAAGAATTACTTTTAGATATCCGATTAAAATTACGTCAGATTCTGGAAAATGCCGATGAAGGCTATGTATATTCCTTCTGGCCTGATGTCCTGACGCTCAAGGAAATTGGTGATCCACGTGATATAGCAACGTATTTCAGACTTTGGGATGATAATGGCTGCCTAATGGCAAAAAGTATTGTTGTTCAATGCCGTCAAAATACCAATTACGATATTGTGCGTTATGCTGCTCACCCTTTCTTTCTGCAAGGCTATACACTTTGTGCTAATGGTGAAAATACATTTTATACCAAAAATAAAGAATTTCAAAAATCTCTGCATCGAGGATATGTTGGTTTTGAATCTGATTCGCAAAATTTTCTTTATACACTTCATTATGTACTGCATGAACTAAAATGGCCGATAAAATATTATAAGGATGTTATTACGCCCCTGCCTTTCGCCGAAATCGAACAACGTGAAGACAAAGATGTATTAAAAGCCATTAGACAATCTCTGGCGCATTTGGAAATAAATGGCCCTAATACTATCATTGCCAACCTACCTGACGGCCGCATGCTTACCTGCTGTGATTCCAAAAAACTTCGTCCTGTCGTTGTTGGAAGAACTGATACAACGGTTGCTATATCTTCAGAAGTCTGCGGTCTAAACGAAATTATGCCTGATCGTGATATGACAAAAGATATTTATCCTAATGAAAGAGAAGTAGTTGTTATTGACAATGATCTGGAGGTGCAAAGATGGAAGCAATAAAAATACAGGATATTGGTAAAGCCGATTTAAAATGGAATATTGAATATATTGCTGAACGCTGTACAATGTGCGGCAGCTGTATCTCCACCTGTACAATAGGAGCCATACAAGCCGGGGTCATGCGTGTCGATAAAATTTATTCTGAAGATATAAAACCAAATCCTTTACATTCGCATAAAACTATACCAGTAATAAAACAGGTTAAAAATATTGCCAATGCTTGTATCGGCTGTGGTATGTGCGAAAAAGTATGCCCCAATAATGCTATCAAGCCTGTACGGAATTATGACAATCGCCAGACATTATTATCACGCGACGATGGCCCTATAAAACGCGGCGGCAGAACTAATCTTAATGCACAACGCACACTTGATCATATAATCGTCGGACGTATCAGTCAAATGACTGACCCCGCACTTGATTCGCAGCGGCATACTTTTGATATCAGAGCTCCTTTTGGCCGTGTACTGCCTGCTAAATCCCTTCCTTTTACGCTAAAGGACGGTAAACTAACAATGGCCCACAAGGCACCTCCCGTACGCTGGATATACCCGCTCATCTTTTCTGATATGTCAATTGGAGCTTTATCCACACGCGCCTGGGAAGCTGTTGCCATGGCTACAGCTTATCTTAATGAAAAATGTGGTCTTCCAGTCCGCATGAGTTCTGGTGAAGGCGGCATGCCCAGCAAATTACTGGAATCGGAACAGCTTAAATACATGATACTGCAAATTGCTTCTGGACATTTTGGTTGGAACAGAATAATAAAAGCCCTGCCTAAAATGAAAGTAGACCCTGCCGGTGTCCTCATAAAAATTGGGCAAGGAGCAAAACCAGGCGATGGAGGGTTACTACAGGCAGCCAAAGTAGCTGAACACGTACAAGCCATCCGCGGCGTTCCTAAAGCCACCCTGTCCTCTCCGCCAAATCACCAGGGACTATACTCCATAGAAGAATCTGTCCAAAAAATGCACTTATCATTAAATGCTGCTTTTGGCTTTAGAGTCCCTGTTGCTATAAAATGTGCTGCCTCTGCAACATCCGTATCCGTTTACAATAATTTGCTACGTGATCCCTATCAGATATGCGGTGGCTTCTTTATTGACGGAATACAAGGAGGTACTGGGGCCGCTAATGAAATCTCTCTTGATCATACAGGCCATCCGATTGTATCTAAAATTCGTGATTGTTATCTTGCTGCTGTAAGACAAGGCCTGCAGGGACAAATTCCTCTCTATGGAGGCGGAGGTATTGGCATGACCGGTAATGCCGCTGCCGATGCTTTCAAAATGATCTGCCTCGGTGCTAACGGTGTATTTATCGGCAGACTGCTTACTCAACTATTAGGCTGTGTAGGCAATGAACACGGACGCTGCAATGCTTGCAATACCGGCAAATGCCCAACAGGCATCTGCACTCAGGACCCTCGTCTCGTGAAACGCCTTGATGTAGACCGCGGTGCACAGAAAATTGTTGATTATGTCCTTACTTTTGATAAAGAACTACGTAAACTTATGGCACCTATTGGTAACAGCTCTTTACCTGTAGGACGCAGCGATGCATTGGTATCAACCGACAAGGCCATTGCCGAACAATTAGGTATTCAATACGTATGCTGAGGAGGAACAGTAAGATATGTTTAAATTAGATACGATAAAAGGACATGACCGCATGTCCACTCAGGATCTGCTACTTGCTATAGGCAGTGCTGTAGCTGATGGCGAAACAGACTTTGAAATAGCTGCCTCAGGTCAGCATGATATCGGCGGTCCATTATGGCATCCTGAAGGTAAAAAACTTCATTTTCATGTAACAAATGCGGGACAGCGGCTCGGGTCAATGTGTCTTAATAATACAGAAATCATCGCTGATGGTTCAGTATCGGCAGATGTCGGCTGGCTTAATGCCGGCGGAAAAATAATAGTAAACGGTGATGCCGGAGATACTGCTGGTCATTGTTCTGCCGGTGGGAAAATATATATCGGCGGCAGAGGCGGCACTCGTACAGGTTCTTTAATGAAGCATGACCCACTTTATGAAGAACCAGAATTATGGATATTAAAAAATGTAGGCAGTTTTTCTTTCGAATTTATGGGTGGCGGCCGCGCCGTAGTATGCGGATTCGACAGTGAAAATTTCACTTCCGTACTCGGTGAACGTCCCTGTGTTGGTATGGTAGGCGGTACTGTTTATTTTAGAGGCCTTTCACACGATCATCCTGCTGATATCATGCTGGAAGAATTAAATGATAATGACATTACTTTCCTTAACAACGGCATGGATGAATTTCTGGCATCTATCAATAAGCTGGATTTGCGAACGGAATTATCCGATTGGAAACAATGGCACAAATTAAGTCCTTTATCTTTTGAAACCAAACAAAGACAATCGGTAAAACATACTGACATGAAAACTTTTCGCTCAAATGAATGGATAAAGGGTGGGATGTTCAGTGATGTTGCCGTAGATGATTTTGCTGTAAAAAACTTGGTCGAAAAGGGACTCTATCGTCAGCGCGTTCCCATGTGGAACAATGCCAAATACGCTGCTCCATGCGAATTTGCCTGTCCTGCCCATATTCCTACACAACTGCGCTATAAAATGCTGCGTAAAGATAACCAGGAAGAAGCCGTAAAGCTCATTCTTGAATATACTCCATTTCCCGGCTCTGTATGTGCATCAGTATGTCCTAATCCCTGTATGGAGGCATGTACCCGCGGAAAAATTGATGAAGCAGTACAAATTGGCTCCTTAGGTTTTCAATCAGTATATACAAAAATAACTATTCCTGACAAAAAAACCGGTAAAAAAATTGCCGTTATCGGTGGTGGCGTTGCCGGTCTGGGAGCTGCCTGGCAGCTTATCCAGCGGGGACATTCCGTAACAGTATATGATGACGCTGATGCAATCGGCGGTAAATTAGAACAGGTAATTCCCCGTGCCCGTTTATCCCATGAATTATTACAGGCAGAATTAAAACGCATAGAAACTGCCGGCGTAAAATTTGTTCCCAAATGTAAAATAGACAAGGACAAATTTACTGCCTTGCAAAAAGAAAATGATGCTGTTATCCTGGCAACAGGCGGACATAAGTCAAGATACTTCCCTTGGGAAGGTGCCGAAAAATTAATCATGGGCTTATCTTTCTTAAAGGCAGTAAATCGTGGTGAACATCCTAAAGTTGGCAAAAATGTCATTGTTATCGGCTGCGGAAATTCGGGAATGGATACAGCCCGTGGTGCCTATGATATGGGAGCAGAAACTGTCACCTGTATTGATGTGCAAAAACCCGCTGCTTTTGCCAATGAAATTGACCATATAGAAAAACTAGGCGGCAAACTTATCTGGCCTTTTATGACCACCAAAATAACTGATGAAGGTATTTACGATAATACTGGCAGATTTGTAAAGGGTGATATGGTCATCGTGTCTATCGGTGAAGCACCTATTTTAGATTATCTCCCGCAAAATGAGCAAATAAAGAAATTCCGCGACTGGCTCGTCCCAGCAAAAGACAATACCATCATGGATGGCGTTTTTGCCGCGGGTGATATCATAAAACCAGGCCGCTTAGTAGATGCTATCGGTTCAGGAAATAAAGCAGCTTATTACGCAGATGCTTACGTCATGCAAAAATCAGTGCCTGATTTCCCTGAAAAAAAAGAAGTTCCTGCACAGACATTAGGCAAAGAATTCTTTGAGAAATATCACCATGATGATATCCCTGAACCAACTGGAGATGTAGACCGCTGTGTAAGCTGCGGGACCTGCCGTGACTGCAAAACCTGTCAAAAAGCATGTCCGGAAAAAGCCATTGATAGAATAGATCACGGTATGGGAATTATCGAATATAAATCCAATCCGGCAAAGTGTATCGGCTGTGGCATCTGCGCCGGTATATGCCCTTGTGGTATATGGGAGTTAAAAGCAAATGATGAACCTATAAAAATGTACCGCACCGGTGAAACAAAATAGGAATACACGATCTGATATTATAATTTAATAATTGACCGAAAATCGATAGCGGGGTTGTCGCATCAAGTAATTTTACTTCAGCGGCAACCTCATTCCTTTATAGCAGAAATGGACAGTATAGCAACCAGATTGGCATCAAATAAAAGCACAGCATATCTATTTGAAGAACACCTTTTAGTCAGGGATGTTTAAATGGCATCACTTTTATAAGCAATGCCATTTAACTATATATTTTAAAATTATTTTCCGGTGTTAAGAACACTGTATGTTCAAAAGATAATTTACCTACCCAAGGATGATTTATCACTTTTTTTATCTCTTTTTCCGCTGCCACATCATATAACGTGAGCAATCATATTCGTATTCGCCAATTAAATGAAAATGCCCGCAGCCGCAATACTGCTGTATATATGATAACGTTTTTTTAGGCGGGGCAACCGGTTCATTTACCGGTGCCTGAGTTTAGCACTATACATGGATTGGCAGCTGCCTGCTGGCTTTATCAAGCCAAATAATTGCCTTAATAATATATTTCTATAGTCTTAAATAAAAAAAGTCAGTCATTAATAATTTTTATTAATGACTGACTTTTTTATATGCTTTTATTTTATTCATTACTAATAATAATATTTGTATTTTTAATATTTTGTTTACATTTTAATAACAATCATATGTACACTCTATGTTACTGTTAATGTATGTGAGTCTATCCAATAGTATTGGATACGGTAGAGGGGAACATAATGAAAATAGAACTGAAACATATTTACAAAAATTTTGGGGGACAAGCTATAATCTCTGATTTATCTATGATAATAGAAGAACATTCTTTTACTGTAATTCTTGGCCCATCCGGATGTGGTAAAACAACGCTGCTGCGTATGATTGCAGGGCTTGAGCAGCCTGACAGCGGGGATATTCTATTTGATGATAAACTCGTTTTTTCAAAAGAAAATAATATTTTTATACCTCCGGAGAAACGAGACCTTGGTTTTGTATTTCAAGACATGGCTCTATGGCCGCATATGACTGTATATAATAATGTGGCTTTTGGCCTTCGCATGAAAAAGAAAAAGAATACTATACCTCAAATAGTACCAGACATATTACATGCTGTCCATATGGAACATTTTTCAGAACGGTATCCCGATCAGTTATCCGGCGGGCAGCAGCAACGCGTCGCTTTAGCTCGTGCTATTGCCTGCACAACCAGCTGTATTTTATTTGACGAACCAATGTCAGCACTTGATGCCATACTGAGAATTGAAATGAGGAAGGAACTGCAGCGTTTAGCTGCTAAATTTCATGTGACTTCTATATTAGTTACGCATGATCAGGAAGAAGCAATGAGTATGGCAGATCATATAGCTGTATTATCCAGCGGTATTCTTCAGCAATACAACACGCCACGTTCTATCTATGAAAATCCTGCTACTTTATTTACAGCTTCTTTTATTGGAAAATCCAACTGGCTAGGAGAAAATCAAATGTTTCGACCTGAATCTATCCATATGTCCAGGCAGCAGGGAGACCTTTCCTTCCGTACTGAAGTAGAAAATGTACATTATATGGGTGGATATTATGAATTAAACCTCCTTTACAGAGATAAAATCTGGACTATTTATACTGATAGCCAGCGGGAAAAAGGAAGTATTATTAATATATATATATCACCAAATAGTATTATTAATATAAATGGGGGAAAAAAGAATTGAAAATTTTTGGGAGAAGAATAATCGCAATACTCGTATTTATCTCGATATGTGCACTTTTAGCTGCCTGTGGAAATTCTGTAAATAGCCAGGCGGCACCCACTAAATCATCAAATAAAGTCGTTATCTATATGCCAAGCCCTGCCAGTCTTGACGATAAGCTTGCTGCTGATTTTACTAAAAAGACCGGTATTAAAGTAGAACAATTCCAAGGTACAACTGGACAAATCCTGGCCAGATTAGAAGCAGAAAAAGGAAATCCACAAGCTGATGTGATAATGCTGGCATCATGGTCTGACGGCCTGTCATTAAAAAAGCAAAATATTTTGCTGGCCTATCAACCAAAGAATGCCGATAAACTAACTGCCAAATGGCAAGATAATAACCATATGATATATGGTATAAGTGCATCTGCTGTAGGAGTTATTTACAATACTTCTATTTTTCCAAAACTTGATGCAGACTGGAATGAATTAGCTACAAATCCAATATATAAAAATCAAATGATAATTCCAGACCCTAAAAAATCAGGATCTTGCAAGGATTTTATTGATGGATGGATTACAGCAAAAGGTGACAACGGTTGGAAAATATTGCACGAAATGGCTGCTCAGGGTATGCATATCAGAGGTGCTAATAAAGCTGCTCTATCATCAGTACTTACTGGCGAAAAAGGAATATTAATTGCTGGTGTTGATTATAATGCATTTTCTTATATAAAAAAAGGCGAACCTATTGCTATTTATTATCCCAAAGGTGGTACAGTTGTAAATCCACGGCCAGCCATGATCCTGAAAGCTGCTCCTGATCAGGAAAATGCCAAAAAATTCATGGATTATCTGCTCTCGAAAGATGCCCAAAAACTAATAGCTGCAGCATATTTACTGCCCGGTCGCAACGATATTATCCAAAACAATCGAATACCGCTTTCCTCCATTACTCAAATAAAAACCAATTGGGAACAGATGACACAGCAATCAACAAAAATTATGAAAAAATTTACAGCATTGATGCACCCTGGACAATAAAATGGAAAAATACTATTATATAATAAGAAAGAATGCAACAACATGTTTTTTGTTGGGCATTCTTTTTATCCTTATTTTACTGCCTCTACTCAGTATTTTTCGAACAGCTGTATTCCCTATTGGTACATTGGATATACGCGAAGCCATAAAGGCTTGGAGTATTCCCGGGAATGATATTACTATTTTTCATTCCCTTTTGTTGGGAATACTTGTTACACTAGTTTCCTCCATTATAGCGTGGCCTGCTGCTTATTTCATATCACGGGCAACACCTGCCGTTCAGCGCTGGCTAGATATCATATTCCTGATTCCCTTCATGACACCACCTTATATTGCAGCAATGGGCTGGATACTATTTATGCAAAAAAGAGGTTTATTAGAACAAATAATGCCATCGGCTGCTACAGCAGCTGTACATTTTTTCTCACTAGAAGGACTTGTACTTGTTATGAGTCTCCATGGATTTCCCTTTCTTGTCACCATATTGAAAAATGCTATGCTTGAAATCCCAGTATCCATGGAAGAAAGTGCTGCTGTTTTCGGTGCGTCCCTTAAAGAAAGAATTATTAAAATTCTTTTCCCCTTGCTAACTCCGAGTTTTGCAGCTGGTGCATTTCTCATTTTTGTCCGTACATTATCTGAATATGGCACACCAGCAACACTCGGTCAGCGTATAGGATTTTCCGTATTCACAACAAGTATCCATGATATGGCAACATTGGCTCCAATACAGTTTGGCAGTGCCTCGGCACTGTCGATCATTCTAACAATAATCTGCCTGGGAGCATGGTACTTGCAACGGGTATCTAGTGGGAAAGGATATGATTTTAGTGGCAGAACGAAAAGGACAATCGTTCAATATGATAAACAACGTGTAATACCAATAGTCGGTAAATTATTTCTATTGTTTTTATTTTTCTGTTCGGCAATAATTCCTTGGTTTACCGTATTCTCAGTATCATTTATGAAACTACTGGGAAAAGGACTGGCACTGAGTAATATGTCATTTATTCATTATAAAGATTTCTTTTTTTCCCACAGTAATAAAGCAATGGATGCCATGGTCAATAGCTTATGTCTGTCCTTTATTGCAGCATGCATTGCTGTATTATTTGGTACAATGATTGCAATATATATATGGCATAAAAATAGTAAAACTGCCCAGTTGATAGAAGGCATCAGTTTACTTCCTGCTATGATTCCTGGTATTGTTTTATCACTTGGTATAATGATTTTCTGGGACAAAATTTCACTAATCATTCCATTATATAATACTAAAGGCATATTATTGTTAGCATATATATGTCTTTTCCTTCCTTTTGCTATCCAATATACTAAAGCTGCCCTTTTCCAGATATCTCCATCACTTATTTCTGCTGCCCGTGTTTGCGGTGCTGACTCTATATCCATATTACTGCGTATTATTATTCCTTTAATTTCACGTGAAATGTTTGCCTCCTGGATGATGATATTTATCGTATCTTTACGCGAACTAGTAGCGCCAAGCCTCATGGCACCAACTAACACACAAGTCATATCTACATTTATAATGAACGAGTTTGAGCAGGGCGATGTTTCTCTAGGAATGTGCATGGCAGTATTCTGTATGATTTTGACTCTTATTATTTTTTTATGTATGAACATATTTACTGATAAAAAACATAGACAGCAAAAATATCATATTTAATAAAAGATTAGTTGCAAAATAAAATCTATAATAATGAATCTTTAAACTGTATTCATTTATTATTCAATGTAGGATTATGATTGCGACAAATCAATAAGCCATACGTATACCGGCAGCAGTCAGCTGAACTTTTACTTCTGCCATTACTTCTGCTCTTGGAGGTTCGACATAATCCAGTGAATATGGCATTTTCAATGCTTTCCACTTAGGTATACCCATTTTATGGTACGGCAATAAATCCACAGATAAATCTATCGCCGGCAAAGAACGAATAATATGTATAAATGCCGCTATTTCAATTTCAGAATCGGTAATTCCCGGCATTACAACATACCTAAGCGTTACAGGTTTTCTTTTGGCAACAATACACAGATTTTCAATAATCGCTGTATTTGTCTTTACCGTCGTTAATTTTCTATGCAGCGCTGGTAAAGCTGCTTTTAAGGAAAACAACACATGGTCCGTATAAGGCAGCACCTTCATAAATGCTTCTTTAGCACATAATCCTGATGTATCAAGAGTCGTGGAAATATTATTTTTTTTACACAGATGAAAAACCTCTGCCACAAACTCTGGCTGCATCATCGGCTCTCCACCACTCATCGTAAAACCACCGCCTGATGCTTCATAAAAGGATCGGTATTCATTGACTTCATTAATTACTTCCTGGCTGCCAATCATCTTACTACCACGTTTCCATGTGTCAGGATTATGGCAAAAAGCACATTGCAGATTACATCCTGCTAAAAAAAGAACGTATCGAATCCCCGCGCCGTCAACTGTTCCAAATGTCTCCTTTGAGTGATAATATCCCTTCACTGTTTTTCTCCTTTATACCTGCCCCAAATGACTACAAATTATTAATCCTGCCTTTAAATAGCTTCATAAAATGTCCGGGCAATAACTTCTTCCTGATGTTCCCGATCAAGTTTAATAAAGTTAACTGCATAACCGGATACTCTTATTGTAAGCTGCGGATATTTTTCCGGGTGTTTCATAGCATCCTGAAGTACAGCGCGGTCAAGTACATTTACATTTATATGGTGTGCATCACATTTACTATATCCATCGAGTAATGCTGTAAGATTTTTTATACGTATTTCACTGGTCTTTCCCAAAGCACCGGGAACTATGGAAAATGTATAGGAAATACCATCACGGCAATCATCATAAGATATATTTGCTATCGATTTCATGGCTGCCAAAGCACCATTTTTATCACGTCCATGCATCGGATTAGCCCCTGGAGCCAATGGTTCTCCAAGTTTTCTGCCATCAGGCGTTGTACCAGTTTTCTTCCCATACATTACATTTGAAGTTATTGTCAATACTGAAAGAGTATGCTTTGCTCCGCGATATGCCGGATATTTTCTAAGATCAGTAATAAATTCATGGGTAATTTCTTTGGCAAAAACATCTACTCGTGGATCGTTATTGCCATATTTAGGGAAATCTCCTTCTATGGTGAAATCAACTGCCACACCAGCATCATTGCGGATAGGTTTTACTTTTGCATACTTTATCGCACTAAGTGAATCGACAGCAACAGATAATCCCGCTACACCAAAAGCCATAAGACGTTCGATTTTACTATCATGCAGAGCCATTTGTTCGGCTTCATAAGCATGCCTGTCATGCGAGTAATGAATGATATTCATTGTATTTACATAAAGACCTGCCAGCCATTCCAATACCTGGGAATATTTTTTTCTGACATCTTCATAATCAAGATATTCACCCTGTGGTAATGACATTTCCGGTGCAAGCTGTTTATTGGTTTTTTCATCCTTTCCTCCATTTATAGCTAATAATAAGGATTTAGCTAAATTTGCTCTTGCCCCAAAAAATTGCATCATTTTTCCCAGCTTCATTGCCGATACACAACAGGTAATGCCATAATCATCACCGTAAACCGGACGCATGACTTCATCATTTTCATATTGAACCGCACTTGTCTTTATTGAAACATCTGCTGCAAAACGCTTAAATTCTTCCGGCAGACGTGGTGACCAAAGTACCGTCATATTAGGTTCCGGAGCTGGCCCCAGATTAATAAGTGTATGCAGCATACGCATAGATGTCTTTGTGACCAGAGTACGCCCATCTTCTCCCATTCCGCCTATGGCTTCTGTAACCCATATAGGGTCACCTGCAAAAAGTTCATTATATTGCGGCGTACGCAGCATACGTACTAAACGAAGCTTTATAACAAACTGGTCTATAATTTCCTGCGCCTGGGATTCTGTCAATATTCCCCGCTTAAAATCACGTTCTATATAAATATCAATAAATGTTGATACCCGTCCAAGCGACATTGCCGCTCCATTCTGCTCTTTGACTGCTGCCAAATAGCCAAAATATATCCATTGTACTGCTTCCACTGCATTTTGAGCAGGACAACTTATATCAAAACCATAAGTTCTGGCCATTGCTTTCAATTCTTTCAATGCTGCTATCTGCTGCGCAATTTCATCTCTTGACCGAACTGTTTCTTCTAACATTTCACCCGCAAAAGAAATTATCCTATCATCTTCTTTTTGCTTGATCAAAGCATCTATCCCATAAAGGGCAATGCGCCTGTAATCCCCTATTATACGCCCACGACCATAAGCATCAGGCAGCCCTGTTAAAAGTCCTAATGAACGGGCTTTACGCATTTCAGGTGTATATAAGGAAAACACTACATCATTGTGTGTTTTTACATATTTAGAATAAATTTCTCTTATTTTGGGACTGAGTTCATAGCCATATTCTTCGCAGGCTTGTACCGCCATACGCAGTCCACCGTTAACTATAACACCGCGTTTTAACGGTTCATCCAACTGTAATCCAACAATAACCTCATTTTCTTTATCTATATAACCGGGAGCATGTGATGTAATTGATGATACTTTCTCTGTATCAACATCAAGCACTCCGTTTTTTGCCCGTTCTTGTTCTAAAAGTACTTTGCATTTATTCCATACTGTTTCAGTTCTTTTTGTTGTCCCTGCAAGAAATTCTGTACCATTTTCATATGGTGTATAATTTTTTTGAATAAAATTTCTTACATTAATTTCGCTCTGCCATCTGCCTTTTTTAAAATCAATCCAATAATCACTCATGATGTGTCCTCCCTAAAACAAATGTTTTTTCATCTTCGTCAAAAAATTTAGATCAATTATAGAAATACATTTTCAGGACAAACAAAAAGCCGCCTGAGCAAATGTACCTCTGCCCAGGCGGCCGACTTTAAGTGATACAGTCCCCTGTGGTAACCCACAATTCCGCCAGTTCCGTATCTACTGTTAGTTAAACTTTTCTACATCGATATTATAAATAAATATTTTTATAATGTCAACTGTTAATATTTATTCCCATAGTTAATTTACTCTTAACGGTTAATTGATTTTACCCTGTCACGGTAAGTATGCCTGACACCCCTTATTGCAACAGAATATGCCATAATATTTTCTTCCAAATCTTGTTACAGTTTATTTCTGCAAAAATTCTGCTGTTTTCTTAAAAGCATTTCGGCAGGCTGCTATTGTTCTTTCAATATCTTCCTCCGTATGCGCACCACTCACAAACAAAGTTTCAAATTGTGATGGAGCAAGATAAATATTCTGTTCAAGCATCGCTTTGAAATAAACCTTAAATGCTTCCTGATCTGATGCTGCCGAAGTATCATAATCATAAACTTCATTTTCATTAAAAAATATACCAAACATAGACCCCGCCTGATGTATCTGGATCTTTATACCTGCATTATGTGCAGCTTCCTGCATGCCCAGCAGTAATTTCTTTGTTTTCAATGTCAGCATACGACTGTAGTCAGGCTGACCAGCCTCTGGTTCCGCCGTAAGTATAGATAATGTAGCAATACCTGCTGTCATTGCCAGAGGATTGCCACTTAAGGTGCCTGCCTGATAAACCGGTCCAATCGGGGCAATCATGTCCATAATTTCTTTTTTTCCACCGTAAGCTGCTACTGGTAGTCCGCCACCAATTATCTTTCCCAGACATGTCATATCTGGTTTTATGCCATAAGCCGCCTGTGCTCCCCCCAGTGAAGCACGAAAACCACACATTACTTCGTCAAAGATCAAAACTGTTCCATGTTTTTCTGTAAGTTCCCGCAGTGTCCGCAAATATCCCTGTTTAGGTAAAACCAATCCCATATTTCCTGCCACAGGTTCAACAATAATGGCCGCAATTTCATCTCCCTGTTCTTCCATAACCTTCGTTATCGCCGCCGTATCATTGTAAGGGACTGTAACAGTATCTTTTGTTGTTCCCTTAGTGACACCAGGGCTGTCAGGCACACCAAAGGTAGCTGCACCCGAACCTGCTTTAACCAAAAGGCTGTCTGCATGTCCATGATAACAGCCGATAAATTTAACAAATTTTTCCCGACCTGTATAGCCGCGCGCCGCGCGAATAGCACTCATTGTGGCTTCTGTACCGGAATTAACCATACGAATCTTCTCTATTGACGGATAAACAGACATAACCATCTTGGCCAGTTCCGATTCCAGCAGCGTTGGAGCTCCATAACTAGTTCCTTTCTGCACTGCCTTTTCCAAAGCTTCAACAACTTTAGGATGGGCATGGCCTACTACCATAGGCCCCCATGAACCGACATAATCAATATATTCGTTGCCGTCTATATCATAGATTTTACTGCCTTTGGCATGATCAATAAACGGCGGATCACAATCGACACTTTTATATGAACGCACCGGACTATTCACTCCGCCCGGCATCAATTTTTTCGCTTCAATAAAGGCCGCGTGTGACTTTTCCAAATGAAGCATAACTTTCCCAGCTTTCCTTAAAATCCTTCTTACTTAAAAACATTCATATCATTCTTTTTCCCGCAGCCATTTAGCAGCATCAATAGCATGATATGTTATTATACTGTCGGCCCCAGCCCTTTTCATGCTTGTCAAAGTTTCAAGGACAATACGTTTTTCATCAATCCAGCCATTTTTAGCCGCCGCCTTGACCATAGCATATTCACCACTTACATTGTATGTAATAAGCGGCAGATTTATATGTTCCCGTACTCGTCTTACTATATCCAGATATGCCAGTGCCGGCTTTACGATGATCATATCGGCCCCTTCCTGCAGATCAAGATCGACTTCTTTTATCGCTTCCCGTGCATTTGCCGGGTCCATCTGGTATGAACGTCTATCACCAAAAGATGGTGCAGAATCTGCTGCATCTCTGAATGGTCCATAGTATCCCGAGGCATATTTTACCGCATATGACATAATAGATGTGTTTATAAAACCTTCATCATCGAGTGCCTGGCGAATAGCCGCCACTCTTCCATCCATCATATCCGACGGAGCAACTATATCAGCACCAGCCTTTGCCTGGCTCACCGCAACTTTCTGCAGTAATTCTAAAGTGGCATCATTATCTACATAATGCCCGCACAGTTTACCACAATGACCATGTGTTGTATACTGGCAAAGACACACATCACCCACAATAGTCATTTCAGGAACAGCCTGCTTTATGGCATCGATAGCACGCTGCACCGGACTTTTCATATCCCATGCGGAAGAACCGATTTCATCCTTATATTCCGGCAGGCCAAACACTTCTACAGCCAGTATTCCCAAGTGCCATATCTCTTTGGCTAATTTCACCGCATTATCAACTGATATGCGGTAACAATCAGGCATACTTGGTATTTCCTGCATAACATTTTTACCGGCAACAACAAAAATAGGATATATAAAATCCTTTACAGAAATTTCTGTTTCTCTGATCATAGAACGAATTGCCGGTGTGATACGCATACGACGGGGACGTAATTTTTGGGGAAAATTTTTTTCATTCATAAACTTAAGAGGATATAGCTCCTCTTCGTCACCTCTTTTAGAAAAATATTGAACCTGATTCATATTATATCACAAATTATTCTGTATCCCAATCCAACAGTATTATCTATTATCGGTAAAACGTGCCAAAAATTCTTTTGTCCGGTCATTCTTAGGATTGCCAAAAATCTCCTGCGGCGTATCATCCTCAACTATTACCCCGTCAGCCATATATATAACACGCGTAGAAACATCACGGGCAAAAGCCATTTCATGCGTAACAATTATCATGGTAAGTCCTTCATCAGCCAAACTTCTCATTACACTTAAAACTTCTCCTACCATTTGCGGGTCCAAAGCTGAAGTTGGCTCATCAAAAAGCAATATCTGTGGTTCAATTGCCAATGCCCGGGCAATCGCCACACGCTGCTGCTGCCCGCCCGAAAGCTGGTCCGGCCGTGCATTTATATACTGCGCCATGCCCACCTTCTGCAGATATTCCATTGCTTTCTCCCTAGCTTCTTTTTTATTGCGTTTCAGTACAGTCACAGGACTAGCCATGCAATTTTGCAAGACTGTCATATTATTAAATAAATTAAATGATTGAAACACCATTCCTACTTTTGTACGATATAATGCGATATCTGTATGCGAATCCAAAATATTTTTTCCTTCAAAGGAAATTTCTCCTGAAGTCGGTATTTCCAATAAATTTATGCAGCGCAGCATTGTTGATTTACCTGAACCAGACGCACCAATTACACTTATTACATTTCCCTGTTCCACTTTAAAATCTATATCCTTTAATATTTCACGTTCACCAAAATATTTTACTAAATGCCTTACTTCCAAGATAGATTCTTTTTTAGCTGTGCTCACTTATTTTCCTCCTTTGCTCGGGGTATTGGGAAATATCCCTGTAGGATCAGCCATTGGATCATTTACCAACTGATAATCACTTGATCCCGCCATGCGTCTTTCAAAATACCGTAAAATTCGCGATGCTGCAAATGTCATAATAAAATAAATTACACAGGTGAGAAAAAAGACTTCAAAATAACGATAATATACTCCTGCTGCTGATTTTGAAACAAAATAAAGTTCCGTTACCGATATGACATTGAGTACGGATGTATCTTTTATATTTATGATCAGGTTATTGCCAATCTGCGGCATAATATTTTTAAGTGCCTGCGGCAAAATTACAGTATACATAGTCTGAAAATGGTTCATTCCTATTGCTTTAGCAGCCTCTGTCTGTCCCTTATCAATAGAAATTATCCCACCGCGCACTGTTTCTGCCATATAGGCTCCTGTATTAACAGACACGACCAAAAAGCCTGCTGTCATTGCCGACATATCTATTTGAAATATTGCCATAGACCCATAGTATACAACCATTGCCTGAACCATCATTGGCGTACCGCGAAAAACTTCTACATAAGCCGCAAATATAAACTGTACTATTTTATTAAGTGTCTTTACTCCGGTATTAGTCCTCTCATCTATAGGAATAGTCTGGACTATTCCTACTAAGAGACCTATAACACATCCTATAAAAGTACCTACAATAGCTAATAGCAGCGTAATTCCCGCTCCTTGTAAAAAAGCTCCGCCATATTGGTGAAGAATAAATAGCGTCCAGCCAAAAAAACTTGTTGGCATATCTGTCGTCATTTACGCACTCTCCTTTTGTTTATCCGTTTCTAAAAATTATATTATTAATTATACTATGTTTGTATTTAATAGACCACAAAAATATAAGGGGAACAGTTTTTACCGCCCCCCTCACATCTTTGTGCCGTATGTTATTTTATAACAGGACTTACTTTGATAACGGCTGATCCTTTATAGCTTCTTTCATCATATCTTCACGATCTTTTTCCGTTATTTTTGCCAGCTGTTCATTTATTTTATTTACCAGGTCTGTATTACCTTTTTTGATTGCTATGCCAAGTGCCACATCTTCCTGCGATGCTTTAAAAGCGCCATCCCCCTTAAAATTAAGCATTTTCAAGTCAGGATTAGCATATATTGCTCCCATCGCTGTAGGTTTATCAACAATAAGAACATTTACCTTACCTGATGTCAAAGCAACAATCATTCCAGGTACATTATCAATTGCCGGTTGTTTATCTGCTTCTGGTATCTGATCAATCATTTTATACCATACAGTATTAAGCTGTGATGTAACAACAGCACCTTTTAAATCGGCAACACTTTTAGCATTAGCATATTTTCCATCTTTTTTTACGAGAGCCACAATTGATGCCGTATAATATGGTTTCGTAAAATCAACTGTTTCTTCACGTTTCTTAGTAATACTCATGCCTGCTATAACAGCATCTATCTTGCCAGTGCTGACTGCTGGAATAAGACCGTCCCATTCAATTTTATGTATTTCTAACTTATAACCCATTCCCTTGGCAATCTTCTTAGCCATAAGAATATCATAGCCCATTGCATACTGATCTGAACCAGCAATTTTCACTGCCCCATTAGAATTATCACTTTGCGCCCAATTATACGGAGCATAAGCACATTCCAGACCGACACGCAGAACCTTCTGGTTTGAACTGCTGGAACTGTTAGACCCGCAGCCTGCAATAGTTAAAGCTGCTCCCACAGCAAGAATTCCTGCTGTGGCCAGAGCCATAATTTTTTTTGTCAATTTCATAAACCGCATCCACCCTTTTAAACAATTTACTATACTTTTACAATATTATAATATTTTTTAATTATAACAACGCCTCATTATCTTGTCAAACGGCCTGTCTAATCCGTAAATTCTTCTATTGCCTTTACTAATCCATCAATAGTGTATGTTTGTGCAATAATATCTGGCTTTATTCGATTTGCTTTACATGTTTCAGCCGTAATTGGACCAATACATGCTTTTATTACGTTATCGAGTAAACTTACCTTATTATTGATAAGTTTTATGAAATTAGTTACCGTAGATGAACTGGTAAATGTTATCATATTTATTTCATGATTTTGCAGTTTTTCTACAATACCACTATAGTCAAAATCAGCGGTCACTGTTTTATAACATTGTACTACATCCACTACCACTCCTGCTTTACGCAGTTCTTCCGGCAATATTTCCCGCGCCTGTTTTGCCCGCGGTATCAATATTTTTATGTTTTTGGCAATATAAGGCATTATTTTCTCTATTATAGCTTCTGCTCTAAATTCTTGTGGAACAATATCTGCTTTTATACCGTATTTCAAAAGACTTTTTGCTGTAGAACTGCCTATTGCTGCCACTTTTATATCTGATAATTTGCGTACATCCATATCTTTACTGTACAGGCGGGCAAAGAATCTGTCCACTCCATTAGTGCTTGTAAAAACCAGCCAGTTATATGTACTTATATTGCTTATTGCCTTATCCATACTAGCAAAGCTGTCATCCGGATCCTGTATCTGTATAGAAGGAGCTTCTATACATTCAGCTCCTAATTCTGTTAATTTTGCTGTCAGCTTTGAAGCCTGCTGCCTGGCTCTTGTAACAATGATCTTTCTGCCAAATAATCTTTTATTATCGAACCAGCGCAGATCATTCCGTAATTTAACAACATCGCCGACAATAAATACAGCCGGTGGTTTTAACCCGTATTTATAGACATCTTCTGCCGCATTTGCCACAGTAGTAACCAATACTTCCTGCTGTTGTTTTGTTCCCCATCTTACAAGTGCTGCCGGTGTATCTGCTGCCCTGCCATTAGCAATAAGCTGTTTTGTTATATGTGGCAAATTTCCCACGCCCATCAGGAAAACCAATGTATCTATACCTACTGCTAAATTCTTCCAATTAAGACCTGATTCTTTTCTACTAGGGTCCTCGTGTCCTGTTATCACAGCAAATGATGCCGCTACTTTTCGATGCGTAACCGGTATCCCGGCATAAGCTGCAGCTGAAATGGCAGAAGTAACTCCCGGAATAACTTCAAAAATCTGTCCAGCTTTTTTAAGTGCCAGTGCTTCTTCTCCGCCACGGCCAAATACAAACGGGTCACCGCCTTTTAATCGTGCTACGATTTTTCCCATTTTGGCCTTATTAACAAGCACCTGATTTATATCTTCTTGTTTCATAGTATGATTATTGGCTTTTTTACCTACATAAATAAGTTCAGCATTTTTTTTTGCATATGCCAGCAATTTTTTATCCGCCAGATAATCATAAACAATTACATCAGCTTTTTTTATACATTTACAGCCCTTTAATGTCAAAAGCCCCGGATCTCCCGGGCCTGCTCCAATAAGATAAACTATTCCTGCCATTTTTCCCTCCACAATGCTTTTAAATTTATATATAATTTTGCTATTCTTATCCTCTAAGCAAACCTATTTCCTGCATTATAGCCAGCCCGCCTTTATCTAAAAGCTTTTCAGCTATATCTCGTCCCAGTAAATCAGCTTCACCAACAGGGCCTGTTACCCGATCCCGCAGCAGCCTTTTACCATCCAGTGATGCTATAACTGCTTCAATTGTTATTTTATCAGCAGTAACAGTCGCATATACGCCTACCGGCACCTGACAGCCGCCTTCAACCCTGTTCAGGAAAGCTCTTTCTGCCATTGTTTCCTGTGCTGTTTTCGTATCATGTAAAAATCTTATCAAAGATAATATTTCTTCATCATTTTCTCTTGTTTCTATCGCTAACGCTCCCTGGCCTACTGCCGGCAGACAAACTTTCCTAGGCAATATTTCTGTTATTTTGCTGCTAAATCCCAGCCGGTTAAGACCTGCTGCCGCTAAAATAATTCCAGCAAACTGTCCTTGTTCAAGCCTGCTGAGCCTTGTATTTACATTGCCGCGCAAATCACAGATCATAAGATCCGGGCGCACATGCAGGAGCTGAGCCTTGCGTCTAAGACTTGAAGTACCTATTTTAGCACCTTTCGGCAGCTCAGAAAACTTTTTATATTTTAAACTTACAAAAGCATCTCCAACATCTGCTCTTTTACTGATTACTGCTAATTTCAATCCTGCAGGAAGGACTGTCGGCATATCCTTTAAGCTGTGTACCGCCATATCTATTTTCTTTTCCAGCATTGCCGTTTCTATTTCCTTAGTGAAAAGTCCCTTTCCACCTATTTTAGCAAGAGGAACCTCAAGTACCCGATCGCCTTTAGTTGTAATATGCAAAAGTTCCACTGTTTTATCAGGATACTTTTCTTTTATACAGTCAGCAATGTAATTTGCCTGCCATAAGGCTAATTTACTGCTGCGCGTACCTATAACTATTTTGTTCCTCACTATTTTTCTCCTTAAACATATCGAGTTTAAATAATTTCTTCATAGCTTCTATGTAAAATTTTTCCTGTGGTGTTCCTGCTGAACTGTTTAATTTGCTCATCGGTTCCCGCAAGAGTTTTCTCACAATCATTTTAGACATATTTTCTACAGCTTTTTCCTGGGCGGGAGTAATATCTTCAAGTTTATTCATCGCCCTTTTTACTTCACGGCGCCGTATACGGTCAGCCTTATCAGTCAACAGGACCATTACCGGCCTGAATGATAAATAGCGGAATCTTTCAATAAGCCCTTCTACTTCTTCATTTATTATTTTGCGGGCGACCTGGGCTTCCTGCCCACGGCGCTTTATATTGTCTTCAACAACTGCTTTAAGATCATCTATATTATATAAAATAACGCCCTTTATGTTTTCAACATCAGGATCTACATCACGTGGAACGGCTATATCAATAAATACCAGCGGTCTTCCTTTTCTGCGTGCCATAAACTGCTGTGTTTCCCACGGTTTTACTACATAATGCGGCGCGCCTGTCGAGGTCACTACTATGTCTACATCATCAGCCATAGTAAATGCTTTATCAAATGGCACCGCTGAACCAGCAAATTTCTCTGCCAGTGTCTGTGCTTTTTGAATATGGCGGTTAGCAATATAAATCTTTTTTATTCCCTTCCCCAAAAGATTTTTTGCCGTAAGTTCAGCCGTTTCTCCGGCACCATAAATAAGTGCTGAAGAATTTTTCAGATTATTACTGAATACTGTTTTAGCAAGCTCTACAGCTGCATAGCTTACTGATACGGCACTATATGCTATATGAGTTTCTGTACGCACTCTTTTGCCTGTAGTTATCGCTCTATGAAATAAAGTATTTAAAACCGTACTCGTAGCCGCATTTTCCCGCGCCACGGCATATGCTTTTTTCACCTGGCTCAAAATCTGCCCTTCTCCTATTACCAGAGAATCAAGACTGGAGGCTACCTCAAATAAATGCTTTATACATGCTCTGGCAGGATAATAATACAAGTAACAATCTATCTCATCTTCATTACCAGTCAAATCAAATAAAAATCTTTTCAATATGCTTCTGCCATTATCTCCATCATCCAGGACTGCATATATCTCAGTGCGGTTGCACGTAGATAAAATAACGGCTTCCATTATAGCACCATAGTCATCAATATGATGAAGTCCGTCAATAACACTGTCTTGACTTATAGAAAATTTTTCACGAATTGGTACTGGTGCGGTCTTATGATTAAGCCCTAAAACTGCTAATTGCATTACAAATCTTATCCTCCGCTTCTTTAATCTTACCCATTCTTACTAACTTTAATATATCCTCGTCAAGTACCTGCCGCCAAAAGTCTTCCCGCTGCTGAAATGTTGGTATGGCTTTTTTTGCTTTCTGCCTTAATTCTGCCATTTTATCAATAAAGGGAGCATATCCATTATCGAGAAATTTTTCTAATTCACGTCGGATTTCTCTGGCCATAGCGGGACTCTTTCCATTTGTTGATGATGTTACGAGTAAGTTACCTCGCCTTATAACCGCTGGCATAGCAAAATCACATAATGCCAAGTGATCAACAACATTTATAAGAATTTTCTCTTTTTTCGCTTCATTTGCCACTTTATGGTTTATAGTTTCATCATCAGTAGCACTGACAGCCAATATATAATTTTTTATATCGCCGTCCCTATATTCCCTATTTATCCATGTAAATTCACCATCAGCATTCATTCGGGCAAGTTTATCATGCAATCTAGGTGAAATAACAGTAACTTTTGCTTTAGCTTCAATAAGTCCTTTTATCTTGCGATAGGCTACCTCACCACCGCCTATAACAACACACGGTTTATCGTCAAGAATCAGATTTATCGGATACAAAAAGACACCTCTTTTATTTACGAATCATGTTCATTTTTTTATTATATAACAACAGCTGATAAATTACCATAATAAAATGCATTATTCAAGCTATATTACACCTTAAAAAGCACTATAACTTCTCGTTATAGTGCTTATCTCTCATCATGGTCGGAACGGCGGGATTTGAACCCACGACCCCTACCACCCCAAGGTAGTGCTCTACCAAACTGAGCCACGTCCCGAATGGATATATTATAATTTTCTTTTTATAATATGTCAAGTTTTTCCTTATCAGCAAAACATATTTTTAAACATATCTATAAACCTTTGGCAAAACATTTTCTTCTTTAATTATAAAGTTGCTTATTGACTTATTTTTGTGCTATATAAAACTTCATTATAAATATACAATAAATCACTTGTTTATGGCTGAACAGCAGCAAAATATTGTCCTGTCTGTTTGTCTTTTTTACATTTTTCTATAATTGACTTTTAATAAAACGTTCTCTATAATTTTACCTATACTCGTAGAGAGTGGACAAAAATAGATTAATAAAGGTGATTCTCATGTCTGAAAATTTTAAAGCATTAACTATCGCTGGTTCTGATACTTCGGGCAGTGCCGGTATGGAAGCAGATTTAAAAACATTTGAAGAAATGAAAGTTTATGGCATGACTGCTCTAACTGTCATTGTTGCACAAAATCCTCAAACTTGGTCACATGACATATTTCCCATTGAACTGTCTACCATAGAAAAACAAATTGACACCATTGGCGGCAGTATTACTCCCGATGCCATGAAAACCGGTATGCTCGGTTCTGCTGCACTGGTAGAATTAGTTGTAAACTCCATTGAAAAATACAAATTTAAAAATATTGTAATTGATCCAGTCATGGTATGCAAAGGTATTGATACGATAATGGTTCCTGAAGCCGCTGCGGCAATAAAAACAAAACTGGTAAAATATGCTGATGTAATTACGCCAAACACTTTAGAGGCAGCTTATCTTGCTGATATTCCCTCTATAAAAACCATTGATGATATAAAAACGGCCTGCGTGAAAATCCATGAGCTTGGTGCTAAAAACATAATCATAAAATCAGGCAGCCGTTTTGCTTCTGATGATATGTCCGATGTATTATTCGATGGTCATGACTTTCTTATAGAGCAAAAACCCAAGCTGAGTAATATTTATAACAGTGGTGCCGGATGCAGTTTCTCAGCAGCTATAACAGCCTGTCTGGCTAAGGGAGCAACTATCCATGATGCTTTTAAGACCACTCAGGCTTTTATGCAAGAGGCTGTTGTCAATTCATTCAAACTCAACAAATTCACTGGTGCGGTCTGTCATTGGGCTCTGCGTAAATAAAATATAAAGGAGTACCTCATATGAAACAAGAAATCCATACTGATAAAGCCCCTTCCGCTTTAGGTCCATACTCGCAAGCTGTTTCCGTTTTTGCTAAATTCATCTTTACTTCGGGACAAATTGCCATAATCCCGGAAACAGGAAAAATTCCCCAGGATATTGCCTGCCAGACAAAACAGGTATTGATAAATTTAAAAACCATATTGGAAAAGGGCGGTTCTTCCCTGGATAATGTAATAAAAACTACTGTGTTTATAAAAAACATGACTGATTTTCCTATTGTAAACGAAATCTATGGACAGTTTTTCACGGGGATCTGCCCAGCCCGCTCTTGCGTAGAAGTTTCACGCCTGCCCAAAGATGTACTCATCGAAATAGAATGCATAGCCATAAAATAGTCAACATACAATAATAGTACAGGCAAAAACGATATCAACCGCAATTTTTTATATAACAAATTTTTCACACAACAATGATATACAGGATTATTATCTTTTTTCATACATTCTCTGATAATAGTCCTTATATGCTCCATTTATTATTTCTTCCCACCATGTTTTATTTTCCAAATACCATTTTATGGTCTTTTTTATTCCCGATTCAAAGTTCGTTTCCGGCAGCCAGCCAAGCTGCATATGTATTTTAGCCGGATCAATTGCATATCGTCTATCGTGGCCTGGGCGGTCTGTGACAAAGTCAATTAAACTTTCCGGTTTATTTAATTCTCGTAAAATAATCTTGACTACCTGGAGATTTGTTTTTTCATTATGTCCGCCAATATTATATATTTCTCCCGACCGGCCTTTTCTTATAATGAGGTCAATAGCTTTACAATGATCCTCTACATAAAGCCAATCACGTACATTCGCTCCTTTGCCATAAACTGGCAGTTTTTTATCGTTCAGGGCATTTATTATCATTAACGGAATCAATTTTTCTGGAAAATGGTAAGGACCATAATTATTAGAACAGCGCGAAATTGTCACTGGCAACCCATAGGTCCTGTAATAAGCCTGGACCAATAAATCTGCCGAAGCTTTAGAGGCTGAATAAGGACTTGATGCATGTACAGGAGTGTTCTCCGTAAAAAACAAATCAGGACGATCCAGCGGCAAATCTCCATAAACCTCATCAGTTGATACCTGATGATATCTTTTTATGCCATATTTACGGCAGGCATCCATAAGTACACTAGTTCCTATTATATTCGTTTGTAAAAATATTTCGGGCATTTTTATCGATCTGTCAACATGGCTTTCTGCTGCGAAATTAACTACAATGTCCGGTTTTTCTACTGCAAATAAACCATAAATAAATTCCCGGTCAGCTATGTCGCCCTTTATAAATTTGAATCTATTATCCTTAGCGGCTTTATCCAATGTAGAGAGATTACCCGCATAAGTTAATAAATCAAGGCACACTATCTCATCATTGTGATATGCCAACTGCTGATAAATAAAATTACTGCCAATAAATCCCGCTCCACCTGTTACTAATATTTTCATAAATAACGTCCCTTCATCTTTTTAGTAACATTTTATCATATTATTGATGTCTAATCATCTCATACGTATAATATGTATATATTGCCTGCAATAAAATAACTAAAAGGTTTTTTTCTTTTTTGTCGAATAGTATAATCAAGTATAAATATAAAGGAGTTGATATTATGTCAGCTAAAATTATGATAGTCGATGACTCTCCTTTTTCCCGCACACTGATTGCAGATGCATTAAAGGAAGGCGGCTACGATGTTGTTGCTGAGGCAGACTCATTGGATTCAGCCATATCTATGTACAACAAAACTCATCCTGACATTGTGACCATGGATATTGCAATGCCTGATCATGATGGTTTTGAAGTAAGCCGGGCTCTGCTCCATAATGACCCCGATACTAAAATAATCTTGTCTAGTTCAATGAAAGATGAAGAAACTGAAATGGAAGCGAAACGTATTGGCATCGCTGGTTATGTACAAAAACCCGTTGAGGCTGATGTTCTTTTCGCCGTTATTCATAAAGTTCTCTCGCCAGACACCCTTTTTGACCAATTATTATCATCCGGCATTGAAATTTTTAAGGAAGCTCTATCACAAAATATAACCCGCATGGCTAAGGTTCCTGTTTTTTTCGCTGAAAACAGATCTATCACTAAACCTTATAACTCAAGTGGTGTCACTTCAGTTATTGGCATTATCGGCCAGTATACAGGAACTATGATAATGGATCTCTCCTCCGAAACTGCCCAAAACTTAGTACAAGCCATCCTGCACCGTCCTCCCAAGAATGAAGACGAAACACTGGCTATGGTATCAGAGCTTTCTAATATTATCGGCGGACGGGCTTGTTCCATGCTCAATAAGCAGGAAAAAGCTTTAGGGCTACGTGTATCTCCTCCCAGCATGTTTCACGGAAATTCAGCTGAATTAGTCAGTCCCAGCGTAAAAATCGAACAAGCTCTGGCCAAAACCGATTATGGTAAAATCTTCTTAGGTGTAGGTTTTAAAAAGGGGTCGACATTATGGATGTAAATATCATTAATCCCGTAATCACTGCCTTCAGGGAAGTCTTACCGCAAATCGGCATCCAAAAAATAGAAAAAACCGGTGTTTCAGTTACCGGTTCATCATTTTCCTACAATGGCGTACTACTAAACATCGCTGTAGTTGGTTCAATAAAAGGCGTTATTCTAATTGGGATGGACAAGGAAGGCGCTAAGAAGTTTGCTAGCAAAATGATGATGGGCATGGAAGTACCGGAATTTAACAAATTAGCCCAGAGTGCTATATCAGAAATGGGGAATATGGTATGTGCTAATGCCTGTACCCAATTCAGCAAAGCAGATGTAGCCGGGCTTGATATTTCCCCTCCTACCCTTTTGATAAGTGACAGTGACGGACAGGTTGGTATTCCTGTTCCTCAAACTGTTGTAGTGGAATTATTGTGTGATGATATTCCTGTTCATCTTCACATTGGCTTAATGTAATATTTTATATTATTATATTTACGTAATTTATCTGATTTTACTTTTATCTATGAGAGAAAAGCGGTTATTGCAATACATTGACATTATTAATATTGCAATATACCGCTGCATTGAGCAGTTTCCCTCATTAATCATAGGAAACTTGGTATGATAGATTGCCCATTTGTAAATAAAAATTACTTGCAATAAATTTTTTATTCCACAGTAAAATGATATGCTGTTGATGCTTTATAAATATTTCCCTTTCGTAATATCGGTGTAATAAAAGACGGTACATTTACTGCATTAGGAAAATACTGGCTTTCAAAACAATATCCTGACCGTCTTTCTAACGGCACACCATCCTTCCCTTTTACTTTGGGATTAAGATAGTTACCTGTATAAAACTGGAACCCCGGCAGTGTAGTGAAAACAGTCATACTTATACCCGTTTCATTGCTATGTGCCCGGGCTATTTTTTTCATATTGCCGTTAAATTCCGGCACAATAAAATTATGATCATACCCACCTGCTTCCTGTATTGTTTGAAATTCAGCATCCCAGCCATTTTTTATAGGTTTTGCTGTTTGCAGATCAAATGGCGTCCCCTTTACTGATAAAATTTCACCATGCGGAATAGAATTTTTATCAGTTGCTGTATATTCATCTACAAACAACTGTACTAACTGGTCCCCAGCATTTCCACTATCATAACCTGATAAATTAAAGTAACTATGATTAGTAAGATTACATAAAGTATCCTTTGTAGTACGTGCCTGATATTCAAGAAGCAGTGTATTGCATTCTACCAATTTATAACTGACTGATACTTTTAATTCACCTGGATAGCCTTCTTCTCCATCCAGACTTGTATATGAAAGTTTTATTTCATTATCACTTATTATTGCTGCATCCCATATTTTTTTGTCAAAGCCTATTTTTCCACCATGCAGATGATTTTCACCATTATTTGTAAATAAATTATAATTTATTCCATTTAAGGTAAATTTTCCTTTTTCTATTCTGTTTCCCATTCGTCCTATCAATGATCCAATGTAGGTGTCCTGATTTTCATATTCTGCCGCAGTATCATATCCCAGTACAACATCTATCGGTTTTTTAGCTGGCACAACTATTTTTTGTATTGCTCCGCCAAAACTAGAAACAGAAACTTTCATTCCATTTTTATTAGTGATTGTATATAATACTACACTTCTTCCATCAGCTATTTTACCAAAAAAATTTTTTTCTACTCCCATTTTATTTACCCTTCTTTCAATAAATTAAATCCAGTAAACCTTTTCTTTTTATAGAATAACACCATTATATAAATTATGTCAATTTTATATTTTATAAATATTCGAAAAATATTAAAATCCTTGTTCCCCTCCCAAGAAGTGAACAAGGATTTTAATATTACACCTTATAATACACTACTAACTACAAAATTTATTTATATAATATATTTCATTTAAGAACATCTTCCATTGCATCTAATAATTTATCATTTTCTTCTCTAGTTCGCACTGCTATACGGATAAAATCTCCCGATAATCCCGGATAATTTGCACAATCTCTTACAGCAATACCCTTATCAAGCATTTTCAGTTTAAACTGTTTCGATTTTATCCCTGTTTTCTTTATATTTATAAGAATGTAATTCACTGTTGGTTTATACACTTTTAATTTATCCATATGCAAAAGTTCCTCATACAAATAATTGATTTCGCTGCGAGTATAATTTCTGCTGCGTCGCCGGTATTTTTCATCTTCCAATGCAGCAAGTCCGGCTTTTTGTGCTAAGCAGTTTACATTCCAGGGATCTTTATTCAAATACATACGCTTTATTACTTCATTATCCGCACAAACTGCAAATCCCAGACGCAGTCCCGGCAACGCAAAAAACTTGGTCAATGAATGTAAAACAAAGAGATTATGATTATTTTTAAGCAATGGCTTAGCAGAAAAATCACCGCTGTTTGCTATAAAATCCATAAAAGATTCATCAATAACCACAAAGCACCCATTAGCTTCTGCATGCTCTATAATAAGAGTCAAATCTTCTGCAGCAATTAATGTACCCGTTGGATTATTTGGATTACATAAGAATAGTAAATCTTTATTTTTCATGGCAATAATAATTTTTTGCAGTGATAACTCAAAATTATCTTCTTCGGCTAAAGTACAATATGTTATTTTTGCTCCGACACTTCTGGACGCGCGTTCATATTCGCTGAAAGTTGGTGCTGTAATTAATACATTCTGTGGCATCAGCACATGGCATAAAATATATATTAATTCTACTGCCCCATTACCTATTATTATTTGTTGGACAGAAATATCATAAATTTCACTAAGTTTGTTTTTTAATTCATTCATGCTAACATCAGGATAGTGTATTATATCATCAACATTATCGATAATTGCCTTGCGCACAGCTTTGCTCAGGCCCATAGGATTTATATTAGCACTAAAATCCATTATACTTTCCCTGCCGGTATTTAATTTCATTTTATAAATATTGCCACCATGTTCAAATTGGTCTTGTTCTGGCATAAACTTCTTCCTTTCAATATGAACGACCCCATACTACTAAGGTAGTAAAATCATTAATGTTATACTCCGGCCCCCCGAAATACATAATATTTTTCAGAGCTATTATTAGCAGTTTTTCATTATATAAAAACCACCTGATATTAAATCTGCTGTAAATAAATACTTAATATCACGGCAGTATTTATCTGTTTTTCCAATGTATTCATTCAAAACATCCTTTTCTACACTGGCTGCAAATATTACCCCAATAAGTGTCCCACTGTGTGCTACATTAACTCCTGCCGCCTTATATTCTTTAGCAATATTCCAAACTTGCTGCAGCTGCGGTTTAAATAAAATAGCTTGGTTGGCAAATGCACTTATAGTTGCTCCCCTACCCAATGCACCTATATCATTATTCAATATTCCATATTCAATAAATTTTAATGCCTGCCTGACGTCATGTTCTTTTTGTCTATTCAAAAATGGCAGCTCATCACGTTGATTGAAAAGCACTGTATCAACATCGCCACCGCAATCAAAAATTACTATTTTTACCCGCGGCGGCGGCCCCAGATATTGAAGGATTTTTCCATGTATATGATCAAATTTTACAATTCCCCGGCAAAATATACCATCTGTAGGCTCTATTGCCGCTGCAATTTTGGCTATCTGACTATCCGTCATATCCTTATTGCAGGCTACGGCAATAGCTTTGCAGACTGCTGCTATATCAGCACTGCTTGATGACATTCCTTTACTTCTTATGAGCTGTGATGATAACTCTAATGTTAAATTTTTTTCATTAACACCTAATTGAATACAGCTTTTTTTTATTGCCTGCCGCGCTTTTTCCTTCATTGGCTTTTCGGAACAAAAATTTGGTCCAAAATTAACAACCGCAGTGGTAAATACATTGATGGGACAAGTAACGAGAAAAGACGTACCGTCTATAACTCCCTGGACTAGTTCTCCACAAGAGCCTGGTACTTTTATTGATACGGCCAATCTCCTTCACCTGTTCCTTCTAAATTTATATAACAACATGACTCAGTATTTTTCATATGTAAACGGTGTAACAAAATCTTTAAAAAATGGTGCTTTTTTATCTTTGGCTGAAAAAGTATATTCATTTTCAGCCCATTTTCCCCAGGTCACACCAATATCGGGATCATTATATATGATACTTCCTTCTGTTTCTGGCGCATAATAATTATCTGCTTTATATTGAACTTCCACATCAGCTGTAATAGTTATAAAACCATGAGCAAAACCACGTGGAACATAAAGCTGGCGTTTATTTTCTCCTGACAACTCAACAGCTATCCATTTCTTATATGTAGGTGAACCTTTCCTTATATCAACAGCTATATCCATCATCGCTCCACGGGTGCAGCGCACTAATTTAGCCTGGGTCATCGGTGGTTTTTGAAAATGCAGCCCGCGCAATGTTCCTTTTGGTGCTGAATATGATTGGTTATCCTGAACAAAATTTGTTTTTATTCCATATTCCTCCAGCACACGGTAAGAATATGTTTCCATGAACCAGCCGCGGTTATCCCCAAATACTTTTGGCTCTATGATATATGTGTCCTTTAATTCTGTTTCTATTACTTTCATTAATAATTCTCCCTGCCAGCTTTATTTATTATTCAACATATTTATAAGGTACTTCCCATATTCATTTTTAGCTAAAGGACGAGCTGCTTTTAATACATCATCCTCATTTATATATCCCAGCCGATATGCTATTTCTTCAGGGCAGGCTATTTTTAAGCCTTGCCTGTCCTGTACTGTTTCTACAAAAGACGATGCCTGAAGTAATGACTCGTGGGTTCCTGTATCAAGCCATGCATAACCTCTACCCATTGTTTCCACATAAAGTTCCCCATTATCAAGATACATCTGGTTAAGATCTGTTATTTCCAATTCACCGCGCGGAGATGGTTTCAATGATCTGGCATAATCAACAACATTATTATCATAAAAATACAAACCTGTAACAGCATAATTAGATTTAGGCATTTTAGGTTTTTCTTCCAAGCTAATAGCATTCCCTGTTTTATCGAATTCAACAATGCCATACCGCTGCGGATCTTTCACATAATAAGCAAACACTGTAGCTCCGCCGCATCTGCCTGCAGCCTGTTTTGTAGAATATGATAAATCATGTCCATAAAAAATATTATCTCCCAGAATCAGGGAACAGCCTTGCCCAGCAATAAAATTTTCCCCGATCACAAATGCTTGTGCCAGACCGTCAGGACTCGGCTGTATCTCATAATGGAGTGATATTCCCCACTGACTTCCATCCCCCAGCAATGACTGAAAAAGCTTTGCATCCTGTGGTGTTGTTATAATAAGAATATTTTTGATACCCGCCAGCATAAGCGTACTAAGCGGATAATATATCATTGGCTTATCGTAAATCGGCATAAGCTGTTTACTTACTACTTTTGTTAATGGATAAAGGCGTGTTCCTGCCCCGCCTGCTAAAATAATTCCCTTATTTATCATAAAAAATACCTCACTTAACGCCCATCTGTACATATGACAAGCCAAATTTTTTAAGCGTCTTCACTTTATATTGATTACGTCCATCGAAAACATATTTGCCTTTTAATCTGTTTTTTATTTCCATGAAATCAGGACTTTGGAATTCTTTCCACTCAGTGACAAGTATGAGTGCATCTGCATTATCCAGTGCATCATATTTATTCTTTGCATAACTTATTTTATTTATATTTTTGAGATAAAATTTCTGTGCCAGTTCCATTGCCTTAGGATCATATGCTTGTATAAACGCCCCTTGTGCTGTCAATTCAGAAATCAGCTCTACTGCTGGTGCTTCACGCATATCATCCGTTCCTGGTTTAAAGGCCAGCCCCCATACAGCAAAAATCTTTCCCTTTAAATCGTCACCAAATATATTTTTTACCTTCCTTGCTAATATTCTTTTTTGGTCAAAGTTAACCTGTTCTACCGATTGAAGCAGTCTTGCTTCATATCCATATTCACTGCTTGTTTTTATAAGTGCCTGTACATCTTTAGGAAAACAACTGCCGCCATATCCACATCCCGGATTTATAAAGCTATATCCTATACGCCTGTCACTGCCTATACCATGCCTGATCTTGTTTACATCAGCACCTACCCGTTCAGCTATATTAGATATCTCATTAATAAAGGATATTTTTGTGGCAAGCATGGCATTAGCTGCATATTTAGTAAGTTCTGCACTTTTTACATCCATTATTATGAACACTTCACGCGACCGAATAAATGGTTCATAAAGTTCTTTCATTACTTCGATTGAAGCAGGTTGTTCTGAACCTATTATTACTCTGTCAGGAGTCATAAAATCAGCACAAGCATTTCCTTCCTTTAAAAATTCAGGATTAGATATTATATCGAATTTTAAATCACTGCCACGTTTTCTTAATTCTTCAGCAATAACGGCCCTTACTCTGTCACCCGTACCAACAGGCACCGTTGATTTATCTACTACATACATATCATGAACCATATAACGGCCAATATCCCGTGCTGCTGCTAAAACATACTGCAAATCAGCACTACCATCTTCTCCCATCGGTGTCCCGACAGCAATAAAACAAATGTTAACTTTTTCCAGTGCATTTTTTACATCAGTCGTAAATAATAAATTGCCCCGTTCATGATTAGTTTTTACCATATCGGCAAGTCCTGGTTCATATATAGGAATATGTCCTTCTTTTAACTTGTTTATTTTACTTTCATTAACATCAACACAGATAATATCATTACCTGTTTCTGCAAAACATGTTCCTGTCACGAGTCCCACATAACCCGTTCCGATCATTGCTATTTTCAAAATAATCTTCTCCTCAAATATATCCTATTTAGCCTCGTATATCTTTCATAATCTATATTTTCCTATATTTATAAGAAATTTACAAGGGCTTTCAAAAAATGGCTCCGTAGATTATAATAATACTATTAGTTAATATCTTTACAATACTGGAGCGGCTGGAACGATAATAATAAATGGTTTTTCTTATAAAACTAATGATATCTGCTCAAAACAAATTGATATTGAACTTGATGGTGATACTTAAAAATTTATCATTTATCGGCGGCTGTGATGGCAATCTAAAGGGAATATGCAGTATAACTCGTGGTATGAAAGCAACCGATGTCATTGAAAAATTCAGCGGCATCAAATGCGGACCACACTCTACTTTCTATCCTGATCAACTATCAAAAGCATTACAGCAGGCATTGAAGAACAATTAAAAGAGAGGTGGATATTATCTTATTTGACTGCCATACTCATACAAAATTTTCAGCTGATTCTTCTATGGACATCAGAGAAGCCCTTAATTATGCCCAAAAAATACATCTTAATATAATTACCACTGAACATATTGATTTTGATTTTCCGGGAGAAGACACTTATGAATTTACTGCCGATGAATATTTCTCCTCCTATAAAAAATACACCGCTGCAAATAATTTATTACTAGGCACAGAAATCGGCATGCAACCACAAACTGCTCTGCGCAGCAGGGAATTTGCCCAAAGCAGCCCTTTTGACATGATAATTTTATCAATACATGTGCTTGAAGGGCACGATATCTATTACCCTGAATATTATCAGAATAAAAACAAACACACAGCTTACAGTATTTATCTAAAAACGATGGCCGACTTGTTAAAAAAACATTCTTTTGGTGATGTATTGGGACATATTGACTATATATGCCGTAAGGCACCTTATAATGATCCCAATTTATATTATGATGAATTTTCTTCATACATTGATTCTGTTTGGGAAAGTGCCCTGCAAAATAATATTATACCAGAAATAAATACAAGAAGATTCGCCGATGAATCTGCTATAAAATCTCTTATTCCTATATATACACGATATCAACAAATGGGAGGCCGTTATGCAACGATAGGCTCAGATGCCCATACGCCTGATAACATCGGCTATAAATTTAAAGAAGCACTATCTTTTTTGAAAGAATGTTCTCTGACACCGATTTACTTTCGTCAGCATAAACCAGTTTTACAACATTAATTTAAGCTTTTTAGAAAGGATGACTTTAATGAATGTTTTTTCCAGCAAAAAATTTAAAACTCTATCTGTTGCTTTATGTATAGCATTTACTGCTTCAACCACTCCTATAGTTTTTGCCGAAGCAGCAATAACTCCAGATAGTGCCGTTAGTATATATGAAAATAATAATACCAGTAACAACGCCTTACAATATAAGCTGTCATCAGTGGAAAAGGCTGTATATGGTACCCGTCAAACTGGTGCTATTATTGACCGTATCAATAAACTTGAACACGATTATTATGGTACGGAAAAAACCGGTAGTCTGGCAAATCGTGTCAATCTTCTTTATGACCACATTTTCCACAATACTTATTCACCTTCAGCAATTGCCCAGATGAACGGCATAGAATGGTCTTTAATGCATAAAGTGTCTATGCAGCCTATAAACCAGCGCTTGTCAAATCTGGAAACAACGCTCTACGGACAACCTAAGGAAGGTACTTTTTATAGTCGCATGCTATCATTAGGGAAGGCTGCTTTTGGCAATTCACAAGAAGCTATTCCACTTTCCCGTACCCAGGTTCCTGCTAATACCCTGATAAAAATCAAACTCGTTACACCTCTAGACTCAAAAACAATGAAGGCCGGTGATAAAATCAAATTCCAAGTAGCAGAAAATGTAATCTGCAATGGCGATCTTGTTTTTGCTGCCGGAGGATTAGGTGAAGGACAGGTGACTAAAGTAACTTCTGCTAGGAACTTTGGCCGTGATGCAAAAATCGACATTGATTTTGCCAAAACCCAAGCATTTGATGGAACAATGGTCAATACCCTTTTAGGTGATGAAGCAAAAAAAGAAATGAAATCAGAAGCAATGGCTGCCGGAGCAAGCATTGCCGGCATGGCTTTGCTAGGGCCAATAGGTATAGTAGGGGGAATATTTGTAAAAGGGAAAAACATTGAACTGCCCGCCGGTACAGAGCTTTTTATCCAGACAAAAACAGATACCACTCTCTATGGGATAAAAACCGCCAGTGCTAATTATTGATATAGTATATCTTTTATTTTCATAAGAATATGGCACCATCGTTCATCGCTGTGTCTGCTAACGGGAACGGATGGTGCCTTGCATATTATCAATAAAATATATACGTACTGCCTACTTATCAGTTTTAACCAGTATAGATTTTTCGCGTGTTGATACAATGATACATTGACATTTATTAAATATAAGCTTATTATATTTAATAAATAGAACAAAGGTGTTCTGCATATGCAGGATATCTTTTTTTTATTATTAAATTATAATGGTTTTTATAATATTTAAATTTAGGAGTTTTATATATGGAAATTAAAAGTTTAGTAAAAAAATATCAGGCAGATATTCAGGCATTACGCCGCCTATTCCATCAATATCCTGAGCTCAGTTTTAAAGAAGTAGAAACTACAAAAATGATTGCTGCTGAACTCGATAAACTGAAAATCCCCTACAAAATCAATCCAGAAAAGAATACCGGACTAGTTGCTGTCATAGAAGGAACTATGCCTGGGAAAAAAATAGCTTTGCGTTCTGATATAGACGCTTTAAATGTCACAGAAGAAAGCGGCGTCAGTTTTTCTTCCTGCCACAAAGGCAAAATGCACGCCTGTGGTCATGATGCCCACATAGCTATTTTGTTAGGTGCCGCAAAAATACTCATGGATGTGCGAGAACAAATTAACGGAACTGTTTATTTAATATTCCAGCCAGCTGAAGAACTGGGACAGGGTTCCTCATATATGATGAAATTCGGTGACTGGTTTAAACAAATTGACAACATTTTTGGCGGACATGTCTGGATTGATCTCCCGGCCGGACAGGTTTCCGTTGAAGAGGGAGAACGTATGGCAGCTGGGGATCAATTTACTATTAAAATACATGGTCATTCAGGTCACGGCTCGCAGCCTCATCAAACCACTGACGCTGTCGTTATTGCTTCGGCTATTGTTATGAATTTGCAAACAATAGTTTCCCGGCATTATAATCCACTTGACTCTGTAGCTGTCACAATTGCTTCTATCCACAGCGGAACAAGATTTAATATCATTGCCGGTGAAGCCGTCATGGAAGGTATAACACGCTATTTTCGTCGTGAATTAGGCAAAGATCTGAAAGATACCATGGAAAGAATCATCATGAATACAGCTAAAGCATATGGCGCAACAGCTGAATTCAACTATGTTCCCATGATCCCGCCCACTATCAATGATCCTGCCTCATCAAAGATCGCTGCTGCAGCAGTAGAAAAAGTTCTTGGCAAAGAACATCTATCAATTATGCAGAAAACCACCGGCGGCGAAGATTTTGCTTTTTATATGAATCATAAACCCGGTTGTTTTGCCTTTTTTGGTATCTATAATCCAAGTATAAATGCCGTTGAATCTCATCACAGCCCTAAGTTTAACCTAGATGATACTGTTTTAGCCGGCGCATCCGGCGTATATGCCCAATATGCTGTGGACTGGTTAAATACCCATAAATAAAAAAATATATACTCTGGCATAATTTTACCAGTAGAAGAAAGGACGATTTATATGCGTATTATATTGACCGCTATCCCTTTTATTTGGATAATTTTATCTCTACCATTTGTTAACCACATTCAACCACTTATATTCGGACTGCCATTTGTGGCTTTTTGGATACAGCTTGGTGTTGTCATCACAGTCTTTTGTATTCATCGATTATACGTAATGGATACTAAAAAATAATAGGAAGGACGTGTTGTAAATGAATGAACTGGCGATAATAATTTTATTTATTTTTATTATAGGAACTTCTATCTTAGGTGCTATTCCCGGCATGCGCAGCACGCTCAGTCCCGAAAGCTGGGCTGTGGGCGGACGTGATTTTGGCCGGTGGATGAATTGGTTTATAATGGCCGGAGAAGTATATACCGCATTTGCCTTTTTAGGGGCAAGCGGCTGGGCTTACCAAAAAGGCGGACCTGTTTTCTATATATTAGGTTATGGTGCTTTAGGTTATATGGTTGGATATCATATACTTCCAAAAATATCTGTATACGGACGTCGTCATAATCTCATAACTCAAGGCGATCTGGTAGAATATTTATACAACAGTCGCCCACTTGGCATATTGGTATCATGTATTGGTGTAGCTTTCCTTCTGCCTTACCTGCAACTGCAGCTTACCGGTCTGGGCCTTATTGTAGAAGTTGCCTCTTTTGGTGCTATAAGCAGGGTAACGGCTATGCTCATAGCTTTTATCATGGTTGCTTTATTCGTTTTTCTCAGTGGCTTAAAAGGTGTTGCTTCTACTGCAGTAATTAAAGATGTTATGATGATGGGAGCAATGGTATTTTTTGGTATATACCTGCCTTATCATTATGCTGGCGGTATTGGTCCGCTTATGAACCAAATACAAACTATTAACCCAAATTTCTTAATATTCCCCGGCGGAACTTCAGTCCTTGACGTAAGCTGGGCTATGTCTACGTTAGTAGTTATGGCTGCCGGATTCTATATGTGGCCACACTTTTCTACTAATACATTCAGTGCTAAAAATCCCGATGTATTAAAACATAATGCTGTCTGGCTCCCTGTCTGCCACTTACTTTTAATTTTTCCTATGTTAGTCGGCTTTACTGCTCTTATCGTTTATGCCCACAACCCGCTTCCTTCTGCTGATATGGCCTTTTTATTCCTTGTCAAAGACACTTTTCCCGGATGGGTACTGGGGATTGTTGGCGGAGCTGGAGCTTTAGCCTGCATGATTCCCGCAGCCGATCTGCTCTTATCTACTTCACTATTGATTTCCCGTAATATTTATGCAAAAGGTTTACGAAACGGGCATGATGTTTCCAGTCACCAAATAAAACAAGTCGCCCGATTTTTAATTTTATTATTAACAGCCGCCGCTCTTTATTTGTCAATCTTTCACGGTAAACTGCTCGTAAATCTGCTTCTTACCGGATACTCCGGTGTTACACAGTTCTTTCCTATTATTGTCTTAGGTATGTTCTGGAAAAAAGCCAGCAAACTAGCTTCTATATGTGGTCTTATTGTTGGTGAAGGCCTTGTATTTTATCTTATACTTAATGGAATGTCCGCTCCGGCTATTGCTGGCTATCATTTAAACGCTGGTTTTATCGCATTATCCGCTAATATGATCGTATTTATTATTGTAAGTCTTATAACTAAAACCGGTAAAACCAATTTGGCATAATAAAAAAGTTTCTAAACTAATTTTCTAGTTTAGAAACTTTTTTTCAAATCATCCTTATTTTTACATCAGCAGCTATTTTTTCTACATCAAAAATAATAAATTATTCTCAACTCATAAGACTTCCGCCTGTTAAATTTATTGCCTGCCCCGTAATATATGAAGATTTGTTACTTGCTAAAAACATAACTAAATTTCCCACTTCATCATATTCACAAACACGCCCCATTGGTATTGTCTTACAAAAATATGGCATTACTTCTTCTGGTTTAAGATTACGTTTTTTAGCATAATCATTTATTTGTTTATCCCACATAGGTGTTTTTACTACGCCTGGACAAATAGCATTAACTCTTATATTTGCCGGAGCAAATTCTACGGCAACAGACTGTGTAAGGCCAATAACACCAGCCTTACTTGCACAATATGCTTGATAACGTGCCCCAGCTTTTTTACCAGATTGAGAAGAAAAATTAATAATACTCCCGCCTCCTGTCTGCATCATATAAGTAACTGCACACTGGCAGCCTAAAAACATTCCTTTTAAATTCACAGCTAAGGTTTTATCCCATATTTCTTCTGAACAGTCCAAAAAAGGAATAATTATTGAAATACCTGCACAATTTACCCACACATCAATACTGCCAAATTTTTTCATAACAGTATCTCCAACAGTGAAAACCTCCTTTTTATCTGTTATATCAATTTTTTTCTTTAATACTATTCCATTTGTTTTTGATATAGCCGTCTCAGTATTATTTAAACCATCTTCATCTATATCCAATAATGCTACCTTTGCGCCTTCGTTAGAAAACATCTTTGCTATATGAGCCCCAATCCCACTGCCAGCTCCAGTTATAACTATAGTTTTATTTTTCATAAGCATATCTTTATCGTCCCTTTTGTTTTCTTATTGTCTCAAAAATTTACTACTACTCTAAATTTATCCGCTTTAGCTGCTGACTCAAATGCATCTTGTATTTTTTCTGCTGGATAAACTTCACTTACAAAAGGTCTTAAATTTATTACTCCTTCAGACACCATTTGCGCCGCTCTCATAAAATCGCGATCATTAGAATTAGCTGTTCCCAATATTTGTATGGATTTTCCATGCACCCAGTTAGGATCAAACAATACTGGCTCAGCAGGATGAATAGAACTATATAAAACAATTTTTCCGACATTGCTTACACATTTAAACGTGTCTTGTATAACTATGGGGATAGGTGTTGTATCAAAAATTACTTGAGCCTTTATCCCGCCTGTAATTTTTTTTACTTCTTCTTCTATATTATTCTTCATCGGATTCACAATATATGATGCACCTAATTTTTTAGCCAGTTTTAATCTTTCTTCATTAACATCTGAAACAATAACAGTTGCACCTTTTTTCTGACAGAGCAATGTATGAAGCAGACCCATAATACCACAGCCGATTATCAATACAAAATCTCCCATTTGTACATTTGCTGTTTCTACACTATGAATAACACAGGATAATGGTTCTATTATACAAGCTTCATTTGGATCTACATTTCTATATTTAAATATACAATCAGGAGAAACAAGCAAATACTCACTTAAACCTCCCATTCCTCTATATGGAAGTCCCTCTAAATGAGCACTATGATCAAAATGTTCGCAGCTTTGTGAATTTCCTGTTTTACAATAATAACAATTACGACATTGTAACGTAGCACCTACAACTACTTTATCACCAACTGCCCATTCTGTTCTATTTACATCATCACCCATAGCAACTATTTCTGCTGCTATCTCATGCCCTCCAATAAAAGGAAATTCCACTTTATTTACTCCAGTATATACTCTTTGTTCCCATGTACAAATAGCACAAGAATTTACTTTTACTAAGACCTTATTGCCTTTAGCTGTGGGAGTTTTACATTCTTCCAAAGTAATTTTTCTAATACCTGTAAATACGGCTGTTTTCATTAAATTTTCCTCCCAAATTTATCCTAAAATTCCTGTAACCCCTAATATAATTCCTATTATTGCTAAAATTCCCATAACAGTAGTTGACTTCATTTGTCTATTCTTCAATAAATATAACGCAAGTAGTGTTATTCCTAAAGGGATCATCCCTTTAAACAATTTATCTAATATGTCTGTCTGCAATGATAGATGCGCCTGTCCCAAAGGAATACTCATAGTCGATTGAGCTTTTACATAACTTGCTGTCAAAGAACCCAGTACAGTTGCTCCCATTATTGAAGCTGCTGCCATGAGCTGTTTCATTTTTCCCCCGCCCAATATAACCTGCACTCCATCTTTGCCTGTCTTATAACCACGCATGTACATAATATAAGCAAGCATCAACATTATAATAGCTTCTGATATACCAAACACAGCAGCTCCCAGCATATTCCCAGCAGAAGCAATACTAATACCTACAGCCAGTAATATCGGTTGTAATGTTCCTTGCCATAAAGTATCGCCTATCCCAGCAAAAGGTCCCATTAAGCCTGTTTTTACACTATTAATTGCATCATCAGGAATATCTGCTCCATTTGCCTTTGCTTCTTCCATTGACAATACCATACCATTTATTATCCCACCAAAATGAGGTTCCGTATTATAAAATTGCATGTGCCTTTGCATAAAAGCTTTTTGTGCTTTTTCGTCTCCTGGATATAATTTTTTTGGCAAATGCGACATAGAAAATAATACTCCACTGGCTTGTAATCGTTCATAATTATAATTTGCATGAGAAAAAAAGGTCCATTTCCAAAATGCTTTAAGGACATCTTTCTTGCTAAGAGTTATTTTATTATTCATATGAATCCGCTCTCCTTTTTACCTTAAAAATCATCATTATCGTCAGCTGATGAAACAGCTACTTTTTTATTTTCTACATTTACCATAATACCTGTATACAAATAAGCAACTATTCCAGCAATAATTGCAACCGGCATAGTTGTAAGTCCAAGATATACAGTAATAACAAAACCTAAAACAAACCATAAAAGAATTCCTGGCTTATTTATTGCCCGTAAGTTCATAGCTATACCGATAGCAGGAAGTATTCCCCCTATTACTTCAAGCACTTTAAGAGGTGTTCCATTTAATACAGCAATGATGTTAGAAACTATACCAGCTCCATAATAACAACCCAATGTAACCGGAACAACACCAATTAAAAATGCTACTATTTGTGGTGGTACAATGTGCAAAAAACTAGCCTTTTTCATATCACCATTCAACGCACACTTATCAATCATATGGACAAAGAATACATCCACAGTCATATGAACAACCCATATAATCGTTCCCAAAATTCCCAATGGAACAGCAATCGTTATTGCTACAGCCGGACTTACTCCTGCGGCCATAGCCAGTGCAGTCCCCAAAGTTCCTGCTAAACCAGGATCAGTAGGCGGAGCTCCTCCAGCTGAAATATACGCTATAAATGGAAGATTAATTGCTGCCCCTATTATTGCACCAGTCAGTGGATCACCTAAAATTATACCTACAACAAGTCCTGATACTAATGGTTTTTGAATAATTGTACTTCCTAAACAAGTTAACCATGGTGTTCCGTTAATTCCCAAATAATAAACTACACCAATCAAAAATGCTTGTGCTAAGGATATTTCCATTGCTTTTCTCTCCTTTTAAAATAATTAAAATTTTACAAATATTTAGCTACATTAATCTTATTATCTTCAGCAATAATTTGAATTTCCAAATTGCAACCTTTATTTAATATTTTTTTAAATATTTCTTTTTCTTCATCCGAAGCCGATATATTTTTATAAAATTGATGCCTATTTATATTTGCTCCCATTCCTCCTATGTTTATTTGTTCAAATTTAATTCCCTTATCCATAAGACATTCTAATGTTTTAGGAAATTTTACCAATATTATGACCTTATCAATATCTTTAAATCCTTTTTGTAATCTTTCAGCTGCACGTTCCACTGAAAAAACTCCTAACCCTATATTTCCAGGTACTGCACTTTTTAAAACATTTTTCATAAATGGATCGTCTGCTACTCCATTATCAATTACCATTATTTTTGTTGCTTGTGTAAAATTTAACCAAGATGTCATTACCTGTCCATGTATAAGTCTGTCATCAATTCTTACTAATACTACATTTTTCATCCTACTTTCCTCCTAAAAATCATTTTCAATATTTTCCTGCATATTATCAAATACTTTATTCAGTGATACCAATGATTCTTTACCAACCGCAATACATTGTTTAAAAAGTTCATCAAGACATAATTCCGAATTTCTTGTTAATACGGCATGACATATCATTGGTAAATTTGCTCCGGCAATTGCCTTAAAATTATTACTTCTTAATAATTTTAAAATAACATTAGACGGTGAACCTCCCAACATATCTACAAAAACTAAAATCCCCTGTCCTCTGTTAAGATTTTTAAGTGCTGATAAAACCTTTTCATTAAGAATTTCTATACTATCTCCATGATAAAATCCTATTGATTCAAAGTATTCTTGTTTTCCTGCAAGTAATTCAGCCGCATTTTTTAAACCATCAGAAAAACTTCCATGTGTAATTACCAAAATACCAATCAATTAAAATCCCTCGCTTTTATAATTTTCTTATATTAATATTATTCATATATTCTTCCACTTTTTTCATATTTCCCAGTGCATTGCTTTCCGCAACATTTGCTCCTGTTGCCGCAGATTTCTTCAATGACGATTCTATAGTACCGCCGTACAAAAATCCACTTAAAAAAGCTGCCAATGCTGAATCTCCTGCACATGCAGAGCTAAGCAACTCCACCTTCTGCGCTGTGGAAAAATAAATATCCTTACCATTTGTGAAATACGCGCCTTTATCTCCCATAGTAAGTAAAATATTCTGCGCACCTTTATATACCAATTCTGTTAATGCCTGCATAGCTGTTTCATCTGATTTTATTTCATAACCAAATATGGCATTTATTTCATCATCATTCGGTTTTATTAAAAACGGCCTGTACTTTAATAACTCTTTCAATTTTGGGGAACTTATATCTAAGATTAATTTTATGTTTTTCATTTCACATATTTCAGCTATTTTATCATAATATTCTTCACTGACCCCAACTGGCAGGCTGCCACTTATTGATAAATATTCGCAATCATCGAGCTGTTTTAATTTAAATAAAAGTTCCTGCTGGTATTTCTCTGCAACTAACGGCCCCTTATTGACAAATTTGTATTCATCTTTTCCTGCATTTAGAAAAACATTTATTCTCGTTACTGTATCTATCCATACCGGACTTACTTCTATACCTGTTTTTTTCAATTCATCAATAATATATTTACCACTGAATCCGCCAAAAAAACCCATTGCTACCGATTCACAATTAAAATGCTTCAACACTAATGATACATTCACACCCTTGCCATTAGGGGTGTAAACAGGATTCCATGTCCTGTTTACATGATTTTTCCTGATATTTTGTCCTGTAATGTTGAAATCAATTGCAGGATTCATCGTCAATGTATAAATCATTAATTTTCTCCTTGAATCAATATCTCCCTGCACTTTTACAAACATTTATTTTATGGACAACAATTTTTTTCATTGCCTCTTTACCGGGTGTCATATATTTCCGCGGATCACTTTCTGCCGGATTATTAACAAAAAACTCTTTAACTGCATTAGAAAATGGTATTTTCAAATCAGTTGCTATATTCACTTTACAGATTCCCATACTTATCGTTTTTTCTACTAATTCATCCGGTACATCTGAAGCCCCGTGTAAGACCAAAGGTATATCGACCTTAGCTCTTATTGCTTTTAATCTGTCAAAATCAAGTTTGGGCCTTCCCTTATATAAACCATGCGCCGTACCAATAGCCACTGCCAACGAATCTATTTTTGTTAATGCAGCAAAATCAGCGGCAGAATCTGGATCAGTATATATTGCCTCAGCAGCATCTACCACAACATTATCTTCTATTCCTACCAATTTCCCTAATTCAGCTTCTACGGTAACATCATACCTATGTGCATATGAAACAACTTCTTTTACCTTGGCAATATTCTCTTCAAACGGCAGCTTTGATGCATCAATCATGCATGAACTAAAACCTGTATCAATATCTCTTTTTATCACATCTACATCTTCGTGGTGATCCAAATGCAGAGCTATTGGTATTTGACTATTCTGTGCTGCAGCAGAAGCCATTGCTACAAGATAATCTGCTCCTGCATATTCTACTGTTGACGGAGTTGCCGCAATAATAAGCGGAGAACCCATTTCTTTAGCTGCCTGCACAACTACCTGTAATGTTTCCATATTATGAATATTAAAAGCTGGCACAGCATAATAATTTTTTTGTGCTTCAAGTAACATTTGCTTAGTAGATAGTAACATAATTATCATCACTCCTATTAAATTTATCTTTATGCTGTTATTATAAAATAAGTAATGATGAAAATCTTTTCGCAATTTGAAAAATAAAGAATACCATATTAATTATAGTAATTAATATGGTATTCTTTTAAACACTTTCATTGTTTTTTTCTACGAGATAATCAACTATTATTCTTGATATCATCGAAAGCGGAATACGTGAAGTGACATCAAATTCTTTAATAGCTATTTTTTTATGATAATATCCTAATAAACAATGTGATGCATATTGCAACAACGGACTAGCAGAAGAACAAGTAATTACAATAAGCTTTACCTTATTCAAGTAACAGTTTTCAGCAACTTCTATAAGTTCCCGTGTCTCCCCTTTTAATGAAAATAATATTACTAATTGATTATTAGACCTTTGACTTAATTTGACCATAATTGTAGGATCTTCTGTTGCCAATACATTATATCCCAGTAACTGTAATCTCAGGGAAAATTCTTTAACTACCTGCTCTGTTGGTCCTCTGCCAAAAATATAAATTTGTTCATCAAATGCATCAATTATATCATTTACAACATTTAATACATCTTTCAATGATATCCTTTGTAAGACTTCATTTGCTTCTATCAATGTTTTTTTCATTATTTCATTGATACTTATTAACTCTTTATTATCCTTCGGTAAATTAAGTCTGTATCTTAATTCATTAAAACCATTTATGCCACATTTTCTAATTGCCCTGGAAACAGTTGCTGGTGAGGTAAAAGTTTCAAAAGCAATATCCACAATTGACATATCAGATAATTCTGTTTCTTTTTCATTTATATATTGGATAATAGATAATTCTGTTTTCGATAATTTTTCTATTACATGTCTATTAACATTTATAAGCATATTATTTTTATCCACCTGCAATATTTTTAATGGTTCCTATAAGTTTTTACTTACTGTTTTAATCGCACATTATCTATAATTTTATCAGTATGTTTAACTTTATACAACAATTAATCTATTACCGGTAAATATATTTATAAAATCATATCATTATCACAAAAAGGAAATGGCAGCAATTCTTCTAATGTCACCACTTTAGTATCTCCCCTCACATTGGCCATAATGATCTTATTTATCTTAAACTCAGCTATCACTTGGCGGCAGGCCCCACAAGGAGCTGTAGGCTTATCGGTATCAGCCGCTACTGCCAGTGCCAGAAAATCTCTCTCACCTTCAGATACCGCCTTAAAAATTGCTGTACGCTCAGCACAGTTAGTAATTCCATAAGACGCATTTTCAATATTGCAGCCGCTATATATTTTTCCGCTTTTAGTTAAAACAGCTGCCCCAACTTTGAAGTTCGAATAAGGACTATAGGCAAACTGTCTTGCCCTTTTAGCTGCCTCTACTAATTCTTTTTCTGTCATTATATCATTCCCCACTAAAAAATTTTTCTATCTTATTTTTTTCTACACGAGCTAATATTAATGACCGTTGTTCGGGTTTTTTACTACCAATTTTTACCGATCTTTTATACACATTCTCTGCTTGTTCTAGTCTTTCTCTCTTTCCAGTATAAAGGACTGCTAATTTTTCTCCCTTTTTCACTCTATCTCCATATTTTTTGGTAATCAATATTCCAGCAGAAAAATCAATTACACTGTCTTTATTTTCACGTCCAGCACCTAGTATCATTGAAGCAATACCACATTTTTCCACATCCATTTTTGTAATATAACCATCACTATCTGACAAAACAGATTTTTTATAAGGGGCTTTAGGAAACTTTTCTGTATCACGCAATACAGAGATATCACCGCCTTGTGCTGCTACCATCGCAATAAACTTTTCAAAGGCACTTCCATTATTGAGAACTCTTCGTGCCATTTTCTGACATTCAGCAATATTTCCCTTCTCAAGTAGATACAGCATATTAGCTGCCAATTGAATACATACCTCTGTAAGATCATCCGGCCCTTTACCGCACAGCGTATCAACAGCTTCAATGACTTCCAGTGAATTACCAACAGCATGCCCCAGTGGAATATCCATATCTGTGATTAAAGCTGCTGTTTTTTTCTTAGCATGAGTCCCAATTGCTACCATTTTCTGAGCTAGTTTCACTGAATCAGCAAATGTTTTCATAAAGGCACCACTGCCCGTTTTAACATCGAGGAGAATACAATCACTTCCCGCCGCTAATTTTTTACTCATTATAGATGATGCTATTAATGGTATACTATCAACTGTCGCCGTTACATCACGCAACGCATATATTTTCTTATCCGCTGGTGCTAAATTTCCTGTCTGACCGATAATAGCCGCTCCAATTTTATTCACTGTAGCAAAAAATTCTTCTTGACTCAAAGAAGTCCGCATGCCAGGAATAGCTTCCAGTTTATCAATTGTCCCGCCTGTATGTCCCAGTCCGCGGCCTGACATTTTAGCAACTTTACCTCCGCAGGCTGCTACAATAGGTACAACAACCAATGTTGTTTTATCACCAACTCCACCTGTACTATGTTTATCAACTTTCTTACCTGAAATTGCCGATAAATCAATCATGTCACCAGATTTTGCCATTGCTTGCGTTAAAACAGCTAGCTCATGATCATTCATTCCTCTGAACCATATTGCCATAAGCATTGCCGACATCTGATAATCTGCAATTTTACCGCTTATAAATGCTTCTATCATGTATTCAATTTCCACATCTGTCAATCTTCCGCCATGCTTTTTTTTATCAATAATATCAAATATACGCATTTTATGCCTCGCAAAATACTATTTCTATTTCATTATTTTACCAGCCAGACTTTTTCCCTCTGTAACAAATTTAACTGCAAATAAATCCGTGATAGTTGCTGCAATATCTGCAAAAGTAGGACATGTCCCCAAATTCAGCCCTTGTTTTACCTGACTACCCCAGACAAGCAAAGGAGTATATTCGCGCGTATGATCAGTACCAGGAGCCTTAGGATCACAGCCATGATCAGCTGTAATAAATAGAATATCATCATCACTCATTTTTTTCATAAAAGTTCCTAATTGTTTGTCAAACACTGTTGCCGCATTAGCATAGCCGTCTACATCACGCCTATGACCATACTTCATATCAAAATCTACTAGATTGACAAAACACAGTCCCTTAAATTTTTCATCCAATGTAGCAATTGTTTTGTTCATTCCATCTTCATTGCCATCTATTGGAATATGTCTTCCTATACCGCGTGCCGCAAAAATATCTGATATTTTTCCAATACCGATAGTGGTAAAGTCATGCTGCAGCAAGACATCCATCATTGTCTGTGCTGGTGGCTGCAAAGAAAAATCATGCCGACGAGGCGTACGTTCATAATTAGGATATTTACCCGCAAAAGGTCTGGCAATAATTCTCCCTATAGAATGTTCACCACGCATTATCTTACGAGCAATACGACAATATTCATAAAGCCGCTCTACTGGTATAACTTCTTCATGCGCAGCAATCTGTAAAACACTGTCGGCTGAAGTATATACAATTAAAGCCCCTGTTCTTTCATGTTCCTGCCCATAGTCTTTTATTACTTTGGTCCCGGAATAAGGTTTATTGCAAATTATCTTTCTGCCAAAAGCTGTTTCTAATTCGTTGATTACATCTTTTGGAAAACCCTGTGGATAAGTAGGTAGTGGATCTTTAGAAACAATACCGGCAATTTCCCAATGGCCAATAGTAGTATCTTTCCCCATTGATTTTTCTCTCATCCGGGCAAAAGCTCCTACTGGTAATTTTTCACTTGTCATATAATCGACTCCGTCAATATTAAACAGCCCCAATTTTTTCATATTAGGCGTATAATACCGCGGTGATGAAACGATTGAACGCAAAGTATTGCAGTCACCATCCCCAAACTCTGCTGCATCAGGTTCTGCCCCAATCCCAAAACTATCAAGGACTATAATATATGCTCTTTTTATACTCATACTAAAACCTCCCATCAGCCTTATGGACAAAATTAATAATTATTAACGAATAAATCCACCAAAAATAATATTGCTACTGCATACATCAAAGGATGGATATGATTAGTCTTACTTGTGCAGAGTTTCATTATCGGATACACAATAAAACCAAAAGCCAGCCCTGTAGAAATACTTCCGGAAAAAGGGATCATAACTGTCAATAAAACTGCTGGAAACCACTCCGAAAAATCGCTAAAATCAGCATATCGCAACTGCTGAAGCATCATTGTCCCTGTAATAATAATGACCGGGGCAACTGCTGACTGTGGAATATACGATAAAAAAGGAACAAAAAACAGTACCAGCATAAATAAAACAGCTGCCGTCAATGCCATTATCCCATTAGTTCCGCCACTTATTATCCCGGCACCACTTTCAGCAGCAACAACAGTGGGACTTGTCCCCATAATACTTGCCACTACCGTTACTGCCGCTGAACCTGAAAAGGTTTTTTTAAACTTAGTCTTATCCGGTAGCAGCCCTTCCAGTATCCCTACTGTATCAAATATAAGAATCATGGCCATAGAAAACGCTGCCAGCCAAAATTTAAAATCCAAAATATGGATAAAACTGTTCTGAAAAAACATATTCCGGTATAACAAAATTTTATCTAAATTTACATTTAAAGAAACATCTTTTCCTACACCTATAACATTTCCTACAATACTAATTAAGATAATAGCAATAAAAAATCCACCGTTAACCCTGCGCAAATATAAGACCAAACTTAATATCAATCCTAAAATGGTCAGCAGTGCTGCTGGATTTTGCAAAGATGCTAGTTTTATAAGTGAATTCTTCCCTTGTTCTATCAACTGCCCCTTTTCCAAACCAAGTTCTATTAGAAAAAGACCTATCCCCGCGGTAATCCCATACTTCAATGACGGTGATACCGCCCGTATTAAAATATCCGCCAGGCAGGTACAGGCCACCAGCAAAAATAATATTCCTGCTATAAATGCTATTCCCAGTGCTTCCTGCCAAGTAAATCCCATGTCCATTACTACAGTGTACGTAAAGAAAGCATTTACACCCATTCCCGGTACAAGAATAATAGGGGCATCCGCCCATATTCCCATTACTGCACAGCCTATAACAGATGTAAATATAGTTGCAAATACACTCAAGTCAATTGGTATTCCGGCATCTGCCAATATTAGCGGATTAACAACAATGATATACGATATTGCCCAAAAAGCTGTCAACCCGGCCGTTATCTCATTTTTTATTAATTGTCTGCTCTTTCCCCAGCCAATAAAAATTTTTTTCACTTTATTCTGCTGTTGCTGTATCTAATGCTATTTTTATCATATCGTTAAAAGAACGTTCACGTTCTTTGGCTGTAGTTTCTTCCCCCGTAACGAGATTATTACTGGTTGTAAACACAGCCAGAGCTTGCACATGATATTTTGCAGCTAATAAATACAATGCCGCCGCTTCCATTTCTACCGCCAAAACACCATAATCAATAAGTTTCTGGCGGTCTATTTCATCATTATAAAAACGATCTTCAGAAATTACATTGCCTATTTTTACCGGAATACCACTTTTCTTAGTTATTTCATATGCCTTATATAAGAGATCAAAGTCAGCTAAAGGAGCATAATATATCCCTTCACCAAATGTATTTCTGATCATGCCCGAATCAGTTGTTGTACCTTGCGCAATAATCACATCACGGACATGTACATCCTTACGCATTCCGCCACATGTCCCTACTCTTATTAGTTTTTTTACAGCATATTCTTGAATAAGTTCATTAACATAAATGGATATTGATGGCATCCCCATACCTGTTCCCTGTACTGAAACCCGCTTTCCCTTATATGTTCCTGTATAGCCAAAAGCATTGCGGATTTTATTATAACACTGCACATCCGTCAAAAAAGTTTCAGCTATATACTTAGCTCGCAGCGGATCCCCCGGCAGTAAAACGCAATCTGCGATTTGTTCTTTCTGTGCTTCAATATGTGTACTCATTAAAAAACCTTCTTTCCAGATTATATACATCGCTCTATTACACGCTCAATCAGCTTTCTCATATATATTGTATCGCTATATTTAATTTGAAACAACATATAATACCAGCCACTTAACTTCTCTGTAAAAACTTGCCCACAGATTTATAAATTATCCCCGTCAATACTGCATTTATTCCTGCTTTGAGCAAATTAAATGGAATGATCACCGGTAGCAAAAGTTCTATTATTTTTTCTAATGGTGCTCCCAAAAATAAAGGTGTCAGCAGCAGGTTAAACAAAACCATGACAATAGTCATAGCTATACTGCCACAAAACAACGCAATTTGTTCTGTCCTTTTAATATGCACGTGATGAAAAATCATTCCAGCAGTCACCACAAAGGTACCTGTAGCCGCAAAGTGCATTACTATACCAATTGGACCACCGTCAGTACTTATCAACAGCCCTTGCAAAAGCACTGTAAAAGCTGTCAATAACAAACCTGCATAAGTACCAAACAAAAAAGTCCCTATCAAAATAGGAATATCTGCCGGATCATATTTCAAATATGGTGCCGCTGGTATAAGCGGAAAATTTATGGCTGCTACTAATACTAATGATATTGCTACCAACATGGCCATGTTTGTCAAAACTTTTATCTTATTGCTGATCATAAATACTCTCCACTCTTATTGTTACATTATTTCAGGCATATTATAGTCATTAACTAATATTTAGTCAAGCCAATACCATGCCGATATTAACTAAATCACCCTGCGATATTGCATCATATTGGCAAAATGTTCCTTTTTCTGCAGCAATTCCATCGGCGTACCACTTTCAATTATTTTCCCCTTGTCTAAAACAAAAATTTTATCAAATTTGGTAATACAGCTAAGATCATGCGTTATGACCAGAACCGTATGTTCTTTATCAAGTTGCAGCACCGTATTCATTATTTTTTTTGCTGTAAATATATCAAGACCTGCTGTAGGTTCATCTAAAATAAGCATTGGTGCATCTTTTGCCAATGCCACTGCTATAGCCAGTCTCTTTCTTTGTCCGCCTGATAAAAAAGCTCCATCCCGACCCGTCTGGGTATCTAATTTTTGCGGCGTTTTAATTACAAAATCATATAATCCTGCTAATTTTAATGCCTTATATATCTCCATATCACTTATTTTCGGATAAAGCATATGAAAATTTTCTCGGATGGTCATTGTAAAAATATATTGATTCTGCATAGCTGTTTTTATATTTTCTCGCAATTTTACTTCATCAATATAATTATAAGCATCATTTTGAAAAAAAATAGTCCCTGCATTATAAGCCAAAAGCTTTACTAATAAATTCACCATGGTGCTTTTTCCACTGCCACTGCTACCTATAAGAGCAGTTTTACTACCCTTTTCTAAAGAAAAATTAACAGCATCATATATAAGCTTATCTTTTTCATACCCAAAAGAAACATTACTGACAGTCAATATATCTTCATTTTTTGGTCTGCTTTCCACTGCATAAGGCAGTTTCATATTATGCGGCTGCAGTAAATAATCCAGTTTTTCCACTGCATCAGCAGCCTTTCTAAATTGACTTCCCAACTCAGAAAGAGGCAGCATGACTTCAAAAGCAGCAGTGACTGCCAATATTATTACTGCTGCATCTATTGCAGTAATCTGTGCAGGAGAAACAATAAAGGCTGCCAACACAGCTACTATGGTCACAGCCGTTGTAATCCGGGCAGACACAGCTGCCAGCATACTAAATCTAAATGAACTATTTTCAACTACCACATTGTTGTTTATTTTATTATAAGCCGTCTTCTTTCTTTCATTTTGATAGCCAAATGCTGCCATATCTTTTGCTCCTTCAAGAAATTCCAATAATTCAGCTTCAAACGATACCATTTTTTTCTGCTTGTATGGATAAAAAATCAACGGTAGTAAAATAGCTGTAACAAAAAAGGCTGTCAAAAATATTTTTGCAGCATATACACTATATGGATATATAAATAAAAACAAAGCCAGTACCATAAAAAGAGCGGTAAATGGCGGTAAAAACAGTCTCAATACAGCATCTCTCAGATCCTCAAGCGAGCTAATTACTGCTGTAAATATATCACCGTCATGCATTGCTTTTTCCGAAAAAGGTAATGCTCTTATGACATTTCTATAAATATTCTTTCTTAACTGCTGCCAAACAGTAAAAGCTGCATTATGAGAAATATATCTTTCTGCATAACGAAAAACTGCTCGAAAAATACCACAGGCCCGTACCCCGGTTATTGCCAAAGCCAGCTTATAAAGAGGTATTTTCAAGGCGGCACTTGTTACAAGATAAGCTGAAGCTGCCATAAGGCCTATAACACTCATATTACAAAAAAAACCTATAATCAAAGACAAAACTATATAAAACTTTACCGATCTAAACAGCTGCCAAAGATTTATCTTCATATCAAAATGCCTCCGTACTTTCCATCATTTTATAATAAAGGCCTTTCTGCTTCAATAAATTTTCATGGCTGCCACTTTCAATGATCTGTCCTTGCGACAGAACATATATCTGATCAGAATTTTTTATTGATTCTAGTCTATGTGCAATGATTATAACAGTTTTATGTTCTGCCAATATGTTAATGCCACGCTGTACAACTTCCTCCGTCGCTAAGTCTAATCCTTCCATTGGTTCATCAAGCAGCAATATTGATGCATCAGACATGAATACCCTTGCTAAAGCTATACGCCTTGCCTGCCCATAACTCAAACCAATTCCTCCATTGCCAATAATCGTATTTATCCCTGCCGACAGATTTTTCACAAAATCAGTCATTCCAGCTTCTTTTATGGCGTTTTTTACAGCACTGTCAGAATAGTTCTTACCCATACAGATATTTTCTCTGACACTTGCACTGAAAATATGAGCCTGTTGGGGTACATAAGCTATATTTTTCCGCCATGCAACTGATTCCAGTGAGTCTAAATTTATCCCATCAACCAAAATACTGCCGCTACAAGGAGCTATAAATTTTAGCAACAACGAAAATATTGTTGACTTACCTGCTCCACTATTCCCTACTAAACTAGTAATTTTTCCTGCGGCAAAAGTAATATTTACATCACATAGAGCTTTTTCTCTCGCAGCATCATACTGAAAATCAATTTTTTCTAAAACGATTTCAGGTGGTTTTGGGATGCAGGGTATTTTATGTCCAAGCCCTATTTCCACTGAAGCATTAACTATAGCATAAATTTTATCTGCATTAGTAAGTGCTCCCATAGCATCATGGAACATACTTCCAGTCTGCCGCAGTGCCTTATAAAATTCCGGTGCCATGAGTAAAATGAAAAAAACCGGCAAAAAATGAGCCTGTCCATATAAAAGCCTTAGCCCTATATTTACTGCTATAATAGCAATACTTAAAGTAGCTGTAAGTTCCAAAAAAAATGCTGACAAAAATGCAATACGCAAAACTTTCAATACTGCCTGAGAAAATTCACTGCCAGTTTTAACTATTTTTTTCAACTGATTTTCTGCTTGATTATACATCTTAATAACAGCAATCCCTGACAGCAATTCCATAAAAACAGCACTTAGCTGTGTTAGTGCTGACCATTGCTTCTTATTTTCCAACTGAGCTTTCTTCCCTATGAGCATCATAAAAAAAGGAATAAGCGGTAATGTAACCAAAAATATCAAACCGGATATCCAGTCATTATAAAAAGCTGTAGGAATAATAAACAATGGAACCAGTACTGTTACAAGCAACTGTGGCAGAAATCGGGAAAAATACGCATCAAAAGAATCTATTCCCGTTGATGCTGTTTGTAAAATATCCATTTTATATACCTGTGACATAAAATCAAACTCTGCCAATTTATCTATAATCTTAAAACGCAATTTTTTTCTAATATCAACAGATATCCCATGTGTAATAAATCGTACCCATAAATTAAGTACAGCCTCCATCATAAAACAGAAAAACAGCAGGGCCAGATACGGCTCTGCTGTTTTTAAATCTAACCGTGAAAATAACATTCTATTGATAATATATGCCAAGCTATAACAGCGGCCAATAATAGTTGCTGCCCCAATTATATCTAAGACAATAATATTATATATTTTTCCTTTATAAGGCTGTAATTCCTTCAATAAATTTTTATCAATCATCTATTATATTCCCTATTGCATCCCTTAAAATATATACATATCTTCTCAGTTTTATTCATTAATACTCTAAATCCTTAGCTGTTATGCGCTTCCGGAAAATCCAATATACCCATATCTGATATATAAGCACTATCGGCACAAAAATAACTGCCGCTACAGTCATTATGGAAAGTGTATATGGAGAAGATGATGCATTAGTAATAGTCAAGCTCCATGCTGGATTCATCGTTGATATCAAAATTCTCGGGAACAATCCTACAAAAACTCCTGCTGTTGTGAGTGCTATAGCCAAAGAACTGCCAATAAAAGCCCAGCCACAACTATTCTGCCTCCGGGCAATAACAGCCAAAACAAATACTATAGCCGCAAACAGCATTAGTCCCAGGGATAACGATGATTTATACATATCAGTATTGGTATAAGTAAATGCCATACAAATAAGATAAAAAATAGCAGCTGTTCCTCCCAGACATGTTCCTACTAAGCGAAGTCTTGGCATAACAACAGACTTTTTATCTAATTTTAACGATAAATATGTCACACCATGAAAAGCAAATACCAATGCGAAAGTTATTCCGCCGATTATAGTATATATTGACAATAAATCCCAAAAAGTTCCCATGTATATTTTATCACTGTTTATCATGAACCCTTTCATAAGATTGGTCACAGCTACGCCCCATAAAAAAGCTGGCAGAATACTGCCTATGAATATCATATAATCCCATAAACTACGCCAGGATGAACTATTATATTGTCCACGAAATTCAAAAGCAACACCACGTACAATAAGTCCCAAAAGCATCAAAAACAAGGCCATGTAAAACATACTGAACATAGTTGCATAAACATGAGGAAATGCTGCAAACATTGCCCCACCAGCAGTTATCATCCATACTTCATTGCCATCCCACACAGGCCCAATACTATTTATAAACATACGTCGTTCTATATCATTTTTAGCAGCAAAAGGCAGTAAAATACCTACGCCGTAATCAAATCCCTCCAGAAAAAAGAAACCAGTAAATAATACTACAATAAGAATAAACCACACCAATTGCAAGTCCATTATAAACCGCCCCCTTCTTCAGCAGTAACATCCTTTTTAATAATCCTGACCGAAACAAAAATAGCAGCTACCGCCAGTAGTGCATATACAACAGTAAATCCGATCAATGATATCCACACTTCTGTAGAAGTAATATTCTGAGATACCGCATCAGCAACTTTTTGCAAACCTTCAACCATCCACGGCTGCCGTCCTCCTTCGGCTATATACCATCCTACAGTATTGGTTATAAATGGCAAAACTATACTCCATACCAAGAGCCTCAACCATCTGGTATTATACTCACTCAAACGTTTTTTCCAAACCAAATATAATGTTATAAGCATCATAGCCAGCATAAGCATACCTAATCCCAGCATTATGCGAAAACTCCAAAATAATAATTCCACATTTGGTATATAATTATAATAGCCGTATTTTTTCTGGTCCTGAAGCTGTAGTGCCTTAATTCCCTTAACTTCACCAGATGGTTTATTGTTAAGCATAAACGACAATGCATATGGTACTTCTATCACATTTGTATTTTTCTGTTTTTTTGTATCTATTGTTGCATAAAGAGTAAAGGGTGCCGGATCAGCATTATTCCATAAAGCTTCCATAGATGCCAGCTTCATCGGTTGATTATGACCTATATATTGAGTATGTAGATGTCCCGTCCCCATAACAGCAAAAAGTCCTATTACTGCATATATAGCACCTATCTTAATTCCCTTTTTAAATATTTCTACATTTTCTCCGCACAACAGCTTATAAGCACTTACTGATACTACTAAAATACCTGCTGTTGTTATTCCCGAAGTTAAAACGTGGGCAAACTGTCCATATACATATGGATTGGTTAATAGCGCCAAAAAATTAGTCATTTCTGCACGTCCATTATTAATAACATAACCTACGGGATGTTGCATAAAAGAATTAGCTACCAAAATCCAATAAGAAGATAAATTACTACCAAATGCAACTAACCATATAGACAGACAATGAATTTTTTTCGGTAACCGATTTTCCCCGAAAATCCAAACTCCCAAAAATACTGATTCTAAAAAAAATGCGGTCAAAGCTTCAAGAGCTAAGGGTGCACCAAAAATATCCCCCATAAATCTGGAATATTCAGACCAATTCATTCCAAAATGGAATTCCTGTACTATGCCTGTAACAACACCCATAGCAAAAGAAACAATAAATAATTTACCAAACAATTTTGCCAGCCGCTTATATGCCATATTACCATTTTTTAAATATATTGTTGACAATATAGCAACCAAAATTGACAATCCTAAGGATATCGGAATAAATAAATAATGATAAATAGTTGTTATCGCAAATTGTAATCGCGATAAAGTAATAACATCCATTTTGTATCCTCCCTATGTAAGTCAAAATATGATTCTTATTATATAGTATAAATTTTTATCGAAAAAAATGCAATCCATTATTAATTAATAATCTTAACTAATACTATGCTTTTTCTCATATGAAAAGACTTATTAATAGAATCCGGCTGTATATTATATAAAATTTATATAATTTTACTTTATAACTGAATTTTTTCTTAAAAAAATGAACTGCTGCACATAAACATCTTCCCTTATAAAATACAATATTCCGTCCTCTGCCCATCTCTTAAAAGACGAATAAGTAACTAAATAACTGTATATTTATGAGATCAATGCCGTTCGTACAGCAGTTCCCTGCCATAATAGTATTACTACTTTATGGAATAATATAAAATCCGTGGTAAAATCTCTCGATGTAAAGTCAAAATAATTTCACCGCATACTATTAAAATGAAATTAATATTATCCTTTTTAAGGCATATATCAAATTCCATTAGCTTTTTTTATTTTTTTTTCTAAAAAAGCAGCAAGCTTTTTATGATGTTCAATAGCAAATTTAATTCGTTTCTTTACATCGTCACTACTAACTTCCGTCAATGATTTTTCTAGTTTATTGCATCTTTCCTGTACCTCAGAAAGTTCCTCAGACAAGGGTTTTTGCTCATCTAGTCCCACACCATAAACCGCATGTATACATTCACGTATATTATCTGCATATCCGCTTTCACCAGATTTTTTTTCCAGATATTCGGCTATATAAAGGATTATCCCATAAGGATCTTTTCCCTCATTAATCATATGCATAATATCTATTTTTATATTTTGCTCTTTTCCATATACTGCCTTAATTTTTTCATCATTCATATTTATGCCGATTATTTTTTACTACTTATATTACCGAATTTTTCATGCAAATATTCTTTAATATCTGATGCATGTTCCATTTCCATAACTTTATTCATAGCTTTTTTAGCATCTGCTATGCTTACACTTCTTATCAATTCTTTAACTCGCGGAATTGACGGTGCACTCATTGAAAGTTCTGTAATTCCCATAGCCATGAGAATAATAGCCGCATATGGATCACTGGCCATTTCGCCACACATTCCTGCCCAAATTTTATTCTTGTTCGCGGAATCAATAGTACGCTTAATAAGAGCAAGTACACCCGGATTAAACGGATCATATAAATAGCTTACATTACTATTGACACGGTCTACTGCCAGTGTATACTGAATAAGATCATTTGTACCAATGCTGAAGAAATCAACATGTTTAGCAAATATAGGTGTCATAACAGCAGCAGCCGGTGTTTCCACCATAATACCCAGCTGAACATTATCAGAATATGCTTTATTTTCCTGTGAAAGTAGTCCCTTAGCTTCTTTTATTATTTCCTTAACTTTATCAACTTCACTAAGTCTTATTACCATAGGAAGCATCATTGCTGCCTTGCCATAAACACCTGCACGCAGTATAGCCTTTACCTGCGGCATAAAAATATCACGACGGGCCAGGCAGATACGAAGTGCGCGCCAGCCAAGGAAAGGATTTTCTTCCTTAGGAATATTAAGATAAGGAAGCGGCTTATCCCCGCCAATATCCATTGTGCGAATAACACATAAATGACCCTTACATTTTTCTACGGCATCCTTATATGCCTGAAATTGAGTTTCTTCATCCGGGGCTTCGCTCCTGCCCATAAATAAAAATTCTGAACGAAAAAGGCCGACACCCTCAGCACCGAAATTAGTAACTGCAGCTTCAACATCAAGATGTGTGCTTATATTAGCAACCAGCATAACTTTATGACCATCAGTTGTTTCTGCCGGCAATGAAGTAAGTTCTGCGTAATGCTGCTTTAGTCTATTTTGTTCCTTAATATGTTCATTAAAAGATTTGATAAGCTCATCTGTAGGATTTACATATACTTCTCCAGTTTCTCCGTTAATAATTAACCGATCACCATTTTTTATATCCTTAAGATTCACTTCAAGTCCGACAACAGTCGGAATTGCACGAGCTTTCGCAATAATAACTGCATGGCAAGTTGTACTGCCCTGCCCTAACAGTACACCGGCAATTTGCTCAGTAGGAATATTTGCAATAACAGATGGTTCTATTTCATGACCGCATAAAATAACCGGTTCATTACCAACATCCGGTCCTTTAAGCCCCAAAATTTGACGGACAACTCTTTTACCTACGTCGCGAATATCAACGGCCCGTTCACGAAAATAAGCATCATCCATATTTTCAAAAATCGCAGCTGACTCTTCAGATGCTGCCAAAACTGCTTTAGGTGCAGACTTTAATTCACCTGCTTTACCCACGGCATTATCTTCAAGCATTGGGTCCTGCACCATAATACGATGTGCTTCCATAATTCCTGCTTGTTCTGCCATTCCCTTACTTTTGAGATTTTTCACATTCTCAGCAAGCATATCTGCGACTTCATTAATAGCTTTTTTTACCTTGCTTATTTCAGCTTCGGCATTTCCCGGTGTATACAAATTAATATATTTATCTAAATCCTGTTCAAGAGTTATAGCTTTTGCTATAGCAATACCGGCAATAACGCCTTTACCGCGTAATTTTACTGACATCAATAGACCTCCCTGGGGCTTTATGAATGAATATTATTCTTCGCCAAATTTAGATTTTACAAGGTCTGTTAACGCTGTAATAGCAGCCTGTGCATCTTCACCTTCAGCACTTACAGTTACATCTGTACCCTGCTGAAGTCCCAGACTCATAATCATAAGAATACTTTTAGCGTCAACACTTTTCCCTTTGGCTGTTAATTTAATTTTTGCTTTAAATTTATTTGCTGTTTGAACAAACATTGATGCAGGACGAGCATGTAAACCTGTTTTGTTTTCAATAGTTAGTGTTTTTTCCATGAATTATATCCCCTTTTATCAAAAAAAATTAATTATAGCAGCTATACTGCACTCTTTAAATTATACCGAATACAAAGAAAAATTACCAGTAAAAATTTACATAAAATATATAATTATTTAACATATATCATGCCCATTTATCATTTTCGTCTTATTATTACTTACAAATCATATTTTTTGAGGCTGTTTGAGTATATTTTAAGAGCAAAATTACATATAAATATATCTATATGTAATTTTTAGTATTTTCATTAGCAATGAAAATACAGCTCTTATCAGTAACAATTAATTTCTTTTATAATCAATTATAGATATATAAATAAACATAATTATACTTGTTTATAATTTCCATTTTACTAAAATTTAATTATAGCTTTTATTCTTTTTTCTCTGCTTTTTCCCATAAAATATAAATTTATTGGAAAAAATAAGCCAAAAATAGTACACTAATAATAGTATATTAACTATTTGTATCTGTTAAAATTTTTTATAAAGAAGGTGTGCTTATGTATGATTTCTCTACAGTTCCCGATAGAACAGCTCTCGGCTCCGTTAAATGGCTGAATATGAAAAAAAATAATCCTGCTGTCCCTGATAATATTCTTCCCTTTTCCATTGCTGATATGGAACTACCTGTTGCACCAGAAATAATTGCCTCCTTACAGGAATTTATCTCTCACAGCTTTTTAGGATACAGTATGCCTACAGAAAACTATTTTCGTGCTGTAAGTATGTGGATGAAAGACCATCATGCATGGCCGATAAAAGCTGACTGGATTCTCCCCTCTCCCGGAGTTGTCCCAGCATTATTCAACGCAGTCCGCGCTTTTACTAAAAAAGGTGATGGAGTCATTGTCATGACTCCTGTTTACTATCCATTTTTCCGAGCTGTTGAAAAAAATGAACGTAAACTCATATCCGTCCCTTTAATCTATAAAAATACTCATTATCAAATAGATTTCGATACATTAGCCAAAGCAGCACATGACAATAATAATAATTTGTTGATTTTATGCAATCCACACAATCCTGTAGGCAGAGTATGGAATAAAAAAGAACTGCTAAAAATTGCTGATATATGTCTTCAAAAAAATGTTCTCATGATTTCTGACGAAATACACTCTGACATAATAATGCCTGGACATGAACATACTGCATTGGCATCTTTAAACGACACTATTGCTAATAATTGCATCACCTGTACTGCTCCCAGCAAAACTTTTAATATTGCGGGTATACAGGTTTCAAATATAATAATAAAAAATCACGCGCTGCGCCACAAATTTATGAATACTGCCTTACAGGCAGGTTATGGCGCTTTAAATATACTAGGATATAAAGCTTGCGAGACTGCATATACAAAATGCAGTAACTGGCTGGATGAATTTATCACTCTCATTGTTCACAATAAAAAATTATCTGAAGATTATATAAAGAAAAATCTACCTCAGATAAAAGTTATTGATATGGAGGGAACCTACCTTCAATGGTGGGATTGCAGCGGACTTGGTTTAACTTATAAGAACCGGGAAATACTTATGAATAAAAAAGCTTTTTTATTTTCTGATAATGGCTATATGTTTGGCAGAGAAGGAATAAATTTTGAACGAATAAATTTAGCCTGCCCCTCCAATGTACTAGAAAATGCTTTAATAAGACTGACAAACGTATTAAAGAACTGCTGAATTTCGTGCAGTAAAAACACCGTGAGACAATAATTAATTATCTCACGGTGTCCCTATTGTTCGTTATTTTTAAATTTCATCTAAATATTTTTCCGCAGCCTGAACCGCAATAGCTCCATCACTTACAGCAGTTACAATCTGCCGCAGAAACTTCTGACAAACATCGCCGGCTCCATAGATTCCTCTGACTTTAGTTGCCATGTTTTCATTAACTATAATATAGCCTCGTTCATCTGTAATCCCCAGATTTTTAACAAATCCAGTTATGGGATCATTGCCAATATAAGGAAATATACCATCCGCATAAACATTCTGTAACTTACCTGTCTTAGCATCCTTTACAGACAGTCCAGCAGCCCGCCCATCTTTAAGCAAAACTTCCTGCGGTAATTTATTCCTTATTATTTCTATTTTATCATTTGCTAAAACTTTTTTTTGTATGACATCATCAGCCCTGAATACATCACGGCGGATAATAATAGTTACCCTTCTGACTACTCGTGACAAATAAACTGATTCTTCAAGTGCAGAGTTACCTCCACCAACTACAATTACATCCTTATCCTTATAAAAAGCTGAATCACAAACAGCACAAAAACTTATGCCCTTGCCAATAGCTTCCTGCTCTCCCGGAATATTCATAAGACGTTCGATTGTTCCTGATGCAATTATGACAACATACCCTTGATATGTCTTACCATCTGCGCAGAAGACAGTTTTTATCCTACCATCATTTTTTATATCAACCACTTTAGTAAATACAAAATCAGGACAAAGCGCTGTTGTCTGTTCATACATCGACCATGCTAAGTCTGCACCATTGACAGATTTCATCCCCGGCCAGTTTTCAATAGAAAATGTCTTGACCAGTTTTCCTCCTGGAGCATCAGCTTCCAATACTACTGCTTTAAAACCTGCCCTGCTTGCATAAACAGCTGCGGTCATGCCTGCTGGTCCGCCGCCAATTATAACAATATCATATAGGTTCTTATTTTCTGTCATAGTATCACTCAGCATTTTTTTCTGCTAAACTCTTTAATTTACCTACCAAAGCTTCTTCTGGAACAAATCCGCTCATAGTTTCCACTGATTCACCATTAGCAATAAAATAGAGTGTCGGCACTACTGACACATTATATTTCTGTGCAAGTTCCGGTTCCTTATCAATATCTATTTTTACAATATCTATATTTACCTCAGATTTTTTATCTATTGATTCAAAAACACGTCCCAGCATCTTACAAGGACCACACCAAGTTGCAAAAAAATCTGCCAAAAAAGTTTTCTTTTCAGCCACCATTTTATCAAAAAGTTGTTTATCTGCATGAATTATAGCCATAACAGATTCCTCCTATCTTATATATCATATCTCTTACTGCTTATATTATAGTTTATAAACTATAAATTGTCACGTGTTTTTAAGTCTTTTTATTTATAAATAATCATTCCCGATAAGCATTATTTATTCTCATTAGCACTACTGTATATAGCAAAATTTGTTTGTGCTGATTCTTTATAGTCAGCAGCTAATTTTTCCAGCATACCTTTTTCCTGTTTCTTATTTATTCGGCTGGAACTATGCTGTTTTAACGTATTATCCTGCACAAAAGAAACCTGCTTTTTAAAATCATCCAGCTTCCCTGCTTCATCAGCAATCTGGGCAAAAGTTTTATGCTGACTATAGCTTTCCCGTAATACACTATCAATACTCCTATTGGTCAGGGTTGCTGCAATTTCTGCTGTTCTTGTCTCTGCTGCCGTAGCCGCGAAAGCTGTAATAGATGCCATAGCTATAGCAACAGCAACTGTAAGCGATATTATAAGTTTATTTCCCATTATTATATTATTCTCTCTTTCATAAAATTCTTAAATTGTTCCTGCACTATTTAATTTTCCAAGTCAATCCGACTAATATTTAAAGTTTAACAATAAAATATGACAAAATTATGGCAAAAGCTATTACCTTTTATTTACAATTACTAGGTTATACAAAGAAATAATTTTATCTCATATCATAAAAAAAACAAATTTATCTGATATTATTTTAGTAAAGTTATCTTATTTATAACATAAAATTACTATAACGCATTCGTTAAATTTTTATACAAATAATCATACCTGTAATAGAGAAAGGAATATATTATGAAAAACATGCTCATTGCGGAAGATAATGAACAAATAGCCGTTGTTTTGGGCGAATATGCCAGACAGGAAGGTTTTAATGTATTTTTTGCAGAAGATGGAATGGCTGCTACTGCTATATTTGACAAAGAAAAACTTGACATAATTCTACTCGATATAATGATGCCCAAAAAAGACGGCTTTGCCGTATGCCGTGAGATTCGTAAGAGTTCTAATGTTCCTGTAATAATGATAACAGCTCGCGGTGAAGATTTTGAACGCATCATGGGACTTGACATTGGCGCTGATGATTATATTGTAAAGCCCTTTTCTCCCGCGGAAGTAATGGCCAGAGTACGAGCCGTACTGCGCCGTATGGATACTACTTCATCAGATAAAAAACATATATTAAAATATGATACTATGGTCATTGATCTAGATAGTTATGCTGTTACAATTGATGAAAAAGATGTTTCTCTGACTAAAAAAGAAATTGAACTTTTATGGCTTCTAGCTTCAAATTATGGTAAAGTTTTCTCCCGTGATAATCTCTTAGACAGTATTTGGGGATATGACTATTTCGGTGATACCAGAACAGTCGACTCCCATATAAAACGTCTACGGGCAAAGTTAAATACTAAAAGTATTTATGGTAAAATGATAAAAACAGTATGGGGAGTGGGATATAAATTTGAAACCGCCGAAACCGAAGATGAAAATTAAAATTGTATATAAATTATTTGCCTTTTTTTCTGTGGTTTTACTCATTTTTATGCTTATAATAAACAGCTTTTTTTATTTTTTCTTTAATAAGCAAACCATTGAACTGCACAGAAATGATTTAAAAGAAAAAGTTGTAACCATTTCTAATACAATTAGTCTTTTTCTGCAAAACGATGTCCCAGAAAAAGAACCACCTCCTTATCTACGTATACACCATCATCACATGGATATGATGGGACAAGATATGCGGATACCCCCTTCTATGGATCCTACAATTCCCTACTATAAGGCACTCGGTTATTATATAAAGCTTCTCAATAATATGGATAAGTGTGATATATGGATAATAAACAATAATCGACAGTTCCTGATAAGTAACAATCATTTTCATCATTCTGTGCAATATAATGAACTTCCCCCCGGAGGTGTTCAGGTTATCAATAAAGCTTTAAAAGGTAACATTGTCGTCGCCAACAGTTTTAGCAGCGTTTTGGGCACACCTTCTACCACAGCAGCTGCCCCCATAAAAGATTCTAACGGTAAATTCGTAGGTGCAGTTCTCATGCATGCGCCTATCAATCAACTAAATAGTTCTATTTTTTATGCCATAAAACTTTTAATAATAAGCTCCTTATTTGCCATGCTCATTTCATTGCCAGCTTCATTATTTCTTTCTTATTACTGTACAGAACCACTGCGTAAAATGAAGAAACTTGCCCTTTCTATTGCTGATGGCAATTATAATAGCAAGACTAATATTAATCAATCTGATGAAATAGGTGATTTAGCTGATTCTCTCGACCAGATGGCTATAAGGCTTGATAAAGCGGCTCAGGAAAGCGGCCGCCTTGATAAGGCTCGCCGTATTTTTACTGCTAATGTATCTCATGAACTTAGAACGCCTGTTACGGTACTGCGTGCCTCACTTGAAGCGCTTACCAGCGGAGTAATAAAAGATGAAACAAAACAAAAAGAATACCATCAACAGATGCTCAATGAAACTATATATCTTGAGCGCCTGGTAAATGACATGCTAGAATTATCCAAATTGCAAAATCCCGATTTTAAAATAGAAATGTCAAAATTTATTTTAAACGATCTTGTAAATGACGCTGCAAGATCAATGCGTCCATTTGCTGCCGCAAAACAGATACAGCTCAAGACAAATATAGAAATTCCTCCTGTAAAATTTCTTGGTGACTATGGACGTTTGCGACAAATGCTAATGATCGTTTTGGACAATGCAATAAAATTTTCCCAGCAGAATAATGAAATAAAAATCCATCTTTATGATAAAGACAGCATTGCTTACCTGCAAATAGCTGATAATGGCTGTGGTATATCACCGCAAATACTCACCCATATTTTCGATCGGTTCCATAAAGTAAATAACGAACGCAACAAAAAGGGAACTGGACTTGGTCTGGCTATAGCTAAACATATAGCAGAAAGACATGACATTACTATAAAAGTAGACAGTATTTTAGATAAAGGAACCACTTTTACTTTTGCTTTCACTAATATTAAAAGGGTATAATATTTATAATAAATGGATTTAGTTTTTAGGAAGTTTACAAAGGAGAATTAGTTTGAAAGAATTAGAAAGGTTCATTGACTACGATCCAGCCGGTTTTACCCTGCGTGAAGCAGTCATTGAAGCAAAGCGCTGTCTGCATTGTGTTAAACCCCTGTGCCGTACTGGCTGTCCTATTGAAAATGAAATACCTGATTTTATTGCTGAAATGGCCAAAGGTAATTTGGGTGCTGCCAGTGCCATAATAGCCCATCACAGCAACTTACCCGCAGTGTGCGGCAGGGTATGTCCCCATGAAAAACAATGCGAGGGTTCCTGTATTTTAAACAAGCGTGGTAAAGGTATAAAAATCGGTAAAATTGAGCGATTTATTGCTGACATGGATGGAGAGTTATCCCTGACTCCTATAGTAATCAAGAAAAAAGTCCCCGGTAGAATTGCTGTTATTGGATCCGGTCCTGCCGGGCTTACCGTAGCCGGTGATTTGAGTAAAATGGGCTTTAGTGTAACAGTTTTTGATGCCCAGCATGAAGCAGGCGGAGTATTAATGTACGGGATTCCTGAATTCAGGCTTCCTAAACAAGTGGTACGGCGCGAAGTAAAAAAAATAGCTAATTTGGGCGTTGAATTTAGGCTCAATACAATGATTGGTACTAAGCTTACACTTGATATGCTTTTTGAAGAGGGATTTGATGCTATTTTCATTGGAACCGGCAACGCTTTATCAAAGTTTTTGCCTCTTCCCGGCATAAGACTTCCAGGAGTTATCCAGGCGACTTATTTCTTACAAATGGTCGCCCTTGCCAAGCAGAAAAGTATTGCTTCACGCGAAGTCCCCATTCATGCTAATGATAATGTCGTAATAATTGGTGCCGGAAACACTGCTATAGATGCTGCCCGCACCGCTATTCGCTGCAAAGCTAAAACTGTAACAGTAATCAACAGAGCCCGTACCAATGAAATAGCCGCTCTTGAGTCCGAAGTAAAATCAGCACAATCAGAAGGCATAAAATTTCTTTCACTGCTCAACCCGCTCGAATTAATCGGCAAATATTTTGTTACTGGTTTACGTTGTAATATAATACATGATCCTGGAAAAGACAAAAATCTCATAATAACGGAAAAAATAACTACAATTCCTGCCAACAAAGTAATAATTGCCATTGGACAACGGCCTGCCAGTCGGATAATAGGCTCCACACGCGGCATTGAAGTCGATGAAAACGGCTATGTAAAAACACGCGATATTCCTTATGGCATGACTATGCGCAGCGGCGTATTTTCCGGTGGCGATGTTGTCAATGGCCCCGCTACTGTTGTAAGAGCAATGAAAGACGCTAAAATGGCAGCAAGGGGAATAGCTCAATATGTAGAAGCAAAAAAACTCATGGAAAAATGTGGCTTAAAAATGACCGACTGATTTATTACAAATTTTTACATTTTTTTAAACCTTTTTTGGATTGAGGTTTATACTGCAAAGGTGTATAATATTAAAATATTTTTAAATAGCAGCAGGATTAAAAAAAATCAATATATCGCCTAGTTTTTCCCAAAAATTTACTTTTGTCTAAGATAATGATAATAAAGTATCTCCTGCACTTACGTGAGTGATGATACTTTATTGCTGTTATATAATATCTCCAGAAACTTAATGCTTTAAAAATATAGAAATAATATTGTTCTCGCGTCTTATATATTATTTTCTACCGTAAAATTATTTTAATGATTCAGAACAAATAATTGTTCTTTACCTACTGTGAAAGGAATGGCTCAAATATGATAAGATCTAATCTTCATTTGGATGACTGTACCCTGAATGAAGCAATAAAATCATTCTATAATGATAATACTTTTACCAAAAATTTAGGAATAATCAGTGATAAAGTTGATGATAATACAACCGTTACTAAACTTGATATAAAGCACTGCCATACAAATGTATATAATATTGCCCATGGCGGTGTCATGATGTCTCTTGCTGATACAGCTATAGGTGCCGCCTGCCTGCGGCTTAATAAACGCGTTGTAACACTAGATTTTAATATAAATATGCTGAAAGCAGTTCCCCAGGGTGATACAATAACAGCCAAAACTCAGGTAATACATAATGGTAAGCAAACTATCGTTGTTGAATGTGCTATTTCAGATAACACTGATAGATTATGCTGTAAAAGCCGTGCTACAATGTTTGTCTTAGGCGAATTTCAAAAATAAAAAATAAAGGGGGATCTTTGTGCGATTTTTACAATACCTGATTTTCACCATAATATTTTCTCTATCATCTGTGTCTTCTGTATTTGCACAAAATACATCCGCACAGCAGTTTAATTTTAATGCTCCGCCCCAATATGGACTTACTGCTCATTCCGCTATTTTGATTGAAGCTTCAACAGGCCGTGTAATATTTGAAAAAAATGCTGATGCTCAAGAATATCCTGCCAGCATGACCAAAATGATGACTGCAATATTATCTTTGGAAATGACCCGCCCAGATGATATCGTGCATATATCTAATGAAGCTGCTAATGTCGACGGTTCGTCTTTATATTTGGAAAAAGGCGATATTATGCTAATGAGCCAATTACGTCAGGGAATGATGCTCGTTTCCGGTAATGATGCTGCTGTTGCTATAGCAGATGCTGTAAGCGGCAGTATCCCTGCTTTTACTAATTTAATGAACAAAAAAGCTATGGAAATAGGCGCAACGCACACACATTTCGCAAATCCTAATGGTCTTCCTAATCCTAGCCATTATTCAACAGCACGTGACATGGCAAAAATCGCAGCCTATTGTTATCGCAACGAAGATTTTCGCAAAATAGTTGCCGCCAAAGAAAAGGCTGTACATTGGATATATCCTAATAAAACGGTTACTTTTGACAATACTAATCATTTACTCTGGACATACCCCTATGCAGATGGCATCAAGACAGGCTATACCGATGAAGCTGGTGGCTGTCTTGCTGCTTCTGCCACGCGCAATGGTGTTACCCTCATTGCCATTGTCATGCATACAAATGATGGTTTAGATCGTTTTTCTGAAGCCAAAGAGCTGCTCAATTACGGTTTTCAACAAGTCTATATGAAATCTGCTTATAAAAAAGGAGAACTTGTAAAAGCTATACATATCCATGATGGTGAAACAGCATCTATAAATGTATCCCCCACCCATGATATAGATTATCCTATAATTAATGGTCAAAATAACAAAGATTATTTTATCAAGGTAAACATACCACGTTATTTAACAGCTCCTATTAAAACAGGCGAAAAAGTTGGTTCAATAGATATATTTTATAACAGCAAAAAAGTAGAAGAAGTTCCTGTTGTTGCTGACAGTTCAAGTAATAAAGGGTTTAGCTTCAAATCACTCTGTTATAATTTATATGATCATTTAACAAGTTTTTTTATGGTATGATTAATCCCGCTGCTACTTTTATAAATATAATACAGTAAAATATATGAGGCTGTCACACAATGGCATTGACCCTCACAAAAATGCAACCTGCTGCCCACTGTGCAGTTTTACTCCACCATTTTTTTATGGACAACAGGGAAAAACGTTATTGCATATTTGTGAAGGAAAACATTTACGTGTAACAGTCTTATTTTATACTTAATATTCTCATATAAACAGGAGGTTATGACTTTGACTGTTTTCCTCAATGCTATAGAAGGGGTATTAACACTTCTTCTAATGGGACTAATTGGCTGGTTTATGGCTCATAAAGGCTGGATTAACGATGACAATAAATCTTTGCTGCCAAAATTAGTAAACTATATATCACTGCCAATGTTTTTTATTTATAATCTCACCACTACATTCTCTAAAAACCAACTTGAAAACTTGATTTCAGGTGCATCTATCCCTTTTCTATCCATGCTCATTTGTTTTCTTCTCAGTACAATAATCATTCATCTATTAAAAATTTCTCATGGTCATCGTGGAACCTTCAGCACCTCTTTTACTAACTGTAATTCTGTATTTGTAGGCATTCCAGTAACAGTTGCATTATTCGGCCAAGCTGCACTCCCCTACGCTCTACTATTTTTCTTTGCCAATACGACTCTTTTCTGGACTTTAGGTAATGCACTCATTCAATCAGATGCCAATAAAAAAAATTATTGGAGAAATTACCTGACCATTGATACTATGAAAAAAATTTTTTCCATACCAATTTGCGGCTTTTTGCTATCACTGCTATTAATATTATTAGATATAAAACTTCCCTCTTTTATCATGGATACCACAAAATATCTCGGCAGTATGACAACGCCAGTTGCTCTTATTTTTATAGGTGCCACCTTGCAATCAATGAACTTTGCCAAATTAAAATTCAATCGAGACCTAAACGGTGTCCTTATCGGACGTTTTATTATTACACCACTGGTCACATACATTGTTGCATCCCAATTTTCTATTCCATCACTTATGTTCAAAGATTTTGTTATCATGTCTTCTCTTCCAGCCATGATACAAACTGTTTTGCTATCCAGTTTATACAAAGCAGACGTTGAATATGCTACTGTTATTGTATCAGTTACTACTATTGCTTCAATTATTACTATACCTATTTATATGGTTATACTAAGTTATATATGATCACCAAAATTATCCTTTTTTTAATATATAGTAATTCACATTGTGTTAGTTAATAAAATAATGTATTTCACAAAAAAGGCTCAACAGGCTATCCTTTTAAGTGTCTAATCCCCAAAAAGTGTAGCGAATGTTGAACCAAAACAGTAATTTTAACTAGCACAACAAGAATATTATTTACTAACTAAATATAATACTTCCCACTTGATAAACTAAGACGGCCGCCACCCAGGCGACAGTAAGTTGAAAAAATACAGAAAAAACAGCCCATTTTATCTTGCCGGTTTCCTTTCTTATTGTGACTATACTAGCTATACATGGTGTATATAAAAGACAGAATACCATCAATGCATATGCGTTAAGCTGAGAAAAGCCCATATTAGAAAGCTGATTAATAACACTAGCCATACCCGTACTTGAACTGATATCTGCCACACCATAAAGAATACTTATACTAGAAACTACTACTTCCTTAGCCGCTATTCCCGATAATAAGGCTACTGCCAGTTGCCATATACCAATTCCTGCCGGTGCTAAAATTGGTGCTGCAAACTTACCAATATATGCACCAAAACTATCACCAATATTGCTTACCATACCCGTCATGTTAAAATGTAAAATAAACCACATAGCCAATGATGCCACAAAAATAGTAGTACCTGCCTTTGACAAATAAGATTTTACTTTTTCCCATGCATAAATAAAAATAGATGCAATATTAGGCGTCTTATATTCCGGCAACTCAATAAGCAATGTATGTGTATTTTTATTTTTATCGACACGGGAAAATAATAACGCCAGCACTATAGCTGTGACAATTCCTATAACATACATAGAAAAGGCCGCATATACAGCCATATCTCCAAAAAACATACCCGATATAAGAATATATATTGGCAGTCTGGCACTGCATGACATAAACGGTGTAATTAATATTGTTTTAAGTCTGTCTCGAGGATTTTCCAATGCCCTTGAGGCCATTATTGCCGGCACACTACAACCAAAACCCAACAGCAGGGGTATAAAAGCACGTCCAGATAAACCAACTTTCCCCATTATTCCATCCATAACATAGGCAACCCGTGACATATATCCGCTATCCTCTAAAACTGCCAAAGCTAAAAACAAAATAAAAATATTCGGCAAAAAAGATAATATACTACCTACTCCTGTAATGGCACCATCAATAAGCAGTGAACTAAGAACCGGAGTAACATGTAAAAACCCCAAAAAATTTCTGATAACTGCTGATATCGTATCAATTCCCATTACTATCCAATCTTGAAAAAAATCACCAATAGTAAATGTTAAGAAAAATATAAATGCCATTATTGCCAAAAATATAGGAATTCCCAGATAACGATGCGTCAATAAAGAATCTATTCTGTCTGTGCTCTTAGATTCCTTTTCTTTATTTACAACTACTTCTTCAATAATTTCTCCAATAAAATCATATTTTTGTTTTATTATCTCTTTTTCATAACTTTTATCCAGCACCTGTGGTAAATCCACTGGATATTTTTTTACTATTTCAGCATCAAAAGCCAGTAATTTCAATGCATACCAGCGAGGATTAGCTATGTCGCCATACTTTTCCTTTAACGCCGTTTGCACCGCTTCGATCTTATCTTCCAACCATTCGCTGTATATCATTACCGCATTTTTTTTTCTTCTGGTCCCATTATAATATTCATGTTTGATATTATCGGCTATAGGCCGGTCCTTATGGTGTGCAACAGCGTGAAGAAGTATTTCCAAGCCTCTCTTACGCCTGGCACAGACGGGAATAACAGGCACCCCCAGCATTTCAGGCAGGCGATGTAAATCTATATCCATACCTCGTTCCTCAATTACATCCATCATATTAAGTGCTATTATCAAGGGTTTGCCTAATTCAATAAGCTGTAAAGCCAGATAGAGATTACGTTCTAACGAAGATGCATCAACAACGTCAACTATAATATCTACCTCATCCTCCAAAATATACTGTCTTGATAACTTTTCTTCCATAGTATAAGAGGTAAGACTATAAATTCCTGGAAGATCCACTAATTTGTAATTATTATTATGATATTTTAATGCCCCTTCTTTTTTCTCTACAGTAACACCCGGCCAATTAGCAACTTTCAAATGTGCCCCAGTATAAGCATTAAATAAAGTTGTCTTACCACAGTTAGGATTACCAATAAAAGCTACATGAACGTCTCTTTTATCCATTTTTCAAACTCTCCCTAATTTTTATTCCATCAGTAATTTCCCGTCCTAATGCAAACCTAGTTCCACGTACTTTTAAAATAGTCGCTCCATTATGCTTCTTATTTAAAATAAGTAGTTTTACGCCAGTTGTCATTCCCAGCATTTCCAGTCGACGTTCGATTTCATTACTAAGCTGTATATCCTCCACGATATATGTACTTCCAATAATTCCCTCAGATACAACCATTAATAATCTTCTCCATTGCTTAAAGAATGAAATACCCTGCCGATGTTTTTCACCACGTCGACAGGGTATCTATATAACAAATAAGTTTAGTATAATAAAATAACTGGCTAAAATCAAGATTAATTTTTATAAAAAAACTGTATAAATATCTATTTACACTTTATAACTTTACGCATTTTTGCCAGTCTTTCCAATGAATCATTTAACACTCTTTCACTTTTAGCAAAATGTAATCTAATAAAACTATTTATATCGCGATGAAAAAATGATGATCCTGGTACTGCCCCGACGCCTACGTCTCGCGCTAAAACTTCACAAAATTTCAGATCATTATCATAGCCAAACTCACTTATATCCACCATAACATAGTAAGCTCCCTGCGGATTAGTATAAATTATCCCCAAATCATCCAACCCTTTTGTGAATAAATCACGCTTTTTAGTATATAACTTCCTTAAATTATCATAATAACTATCTTTCATTTTTAAGCCAGCCACTGCTGCTTGCTGCAATGGTGCTGCTGCCCCGACAGTCAGAAAATCATGTACTTTCCTGGCTCTTTCAATAATATCCGGCGGTGCTATTATATATCCCAGACGCCATCCCGTTATCGAATATGTCTTGGACAAAGAACTACACGATATAGTTCTTTCATACATTCCTGGCAAAGAAGCCATATAGATATGTTTGTAGGGTCTATATACAATATGTTCATAAACTTCATCAGTTATCACAAAAGTATCATATTTCATCGCCAATTGTGAAATTATCTTCAATTCATCATATGAAAATACCTTACCCGTAGGATTAGAAGGATTACACAAAATCAAAGCTTTTGGCTTCTGCTCAAAAGCATCCTCCAGCTCGTCATCATCAAAATGAAAATCAGGTGCATAGAGCGGCACATATATAGGTTCTGCACCACTTAATACCGCATCAGCACCATAATTCTCATAAAAAGGGGAAAACACTATTACCTTATCACCTGGATCAACAGCACTCATCATTGCTGCCATCATTGCCTCTGTACTTCCGCATGTAACAACAATATTTTTATCAGGATCTATGTTAATGCCCATAAAATGTTTCTGTTTTTTTGCTAAAGCCTCGCGAAAATTCTGTGCTCCCCAGGTAACAGCATACTGATGAGGTCCTTCATAAGCAGCTTTGGCAAGAGAATCCATCAATTCCTGCGGCGGGGAAAAATCTGGAAACCCCTGTGACAAATTAATTGCACTATATTTTAACGAAATTCTGGTCATGCGGCGAATTACTGAATCTGTAAAATGCATGGTTCTTTTTGATAAATCTGGCATACAATTCCCCCTTAAAATACTATATTTTTCAACATAGTATATCATATAATATAATAATATACTATTATACTAAGAATACTATTTTTACCTATATAAATTTAATTTACTATATAACATTCATATATTTTATCTGAAATAAATATTCTTTTATAAAAAAATATGTTATTTGTTTTGTTGCCAAAATAAGCACCTATTTTTTTTCTTTTATGACAATAAACATGACATTTATAAAATCCACTTTTTTATAATGTATACATTATAAAACTGTAGCGTCAGCTACAGTTTTATTTATATTTATAACGTATAATTAAAAAGATGCATTTTATACGCTATAATATTAATAAGTTTTAATTTATATATTATTAATCAGGATGTGATAATATGCATCAAAATTTATTTATCGAAGATCAACAAACTTTAATGCGTGACTATTTTCTAAATGAATTAGCACAACATGGTACAATAAAACACTATAATAAACGGCAAACCATAACTGCAGACCCGGTCAGTATGTCCATAGGCATTGTAGTCAAAGGACAGGTAACTATAAGTGTAATAAGTTCCAAGGGACAAGAAAAGATTTTATATACTTTACTGCCAGGAGAATGCTTTGGTGAAATGAATCTTTTATCTGATAGCTTTTTTAACTATATTATAAAGGTAAAAAAAAATACCTGGATATCCTTTGTTCATAATAAAAAGTTTAACCTCATTTTAAAAAATAATCCTGCTGTTTATCAATATTTTATAAATGTTATAATAATAAAATTTAGAATTGTCCTACTGCAAATGGTCAGTAATATATTTAATAATTCTGCCGGTAAAATTGCTGATACCCTGCTTCGTCTTTCATTAGCATCAGTTCCCCTGAAAAATTCTCCAGCAGACAATAATACCATTGCCATTCCATTTACCCAGGGAGAGCTGGCAAATATCACTGGCTGTTCAAGAATTACCGTAACCAGGATATTAAACCAATTTATCAACAAAAATTTCATCAGCATAAGCAATAAAAAAATTATTATAAAAAATCCTGAAGCTCTGCTACAGCAAAGTATTCATCTGCAATAATACTAATCTGCATAAAAATCCATTCAGGATTATATATCTCTCTCCATACAGTTTTCTTATTAAATTATATCCATGACTTACAATCATGAAACTTACCGTTGTAACAATATCTGCTACATTAAAACTTAGGAGGAATCTTCATGACAGAAAACCCCAAATCACCACATTCTTTATCACCATATAAAGAATATAACGAAATCAATATGTATGTCATATTTTGGGGATTATTTTATGCTGCAATTTTTGCTTTAGCAATAGGGTATCTCTGCCTGAAAATTGGTCAGACTGTTGATGCCTTTGCCCCTGTTTCAGCCATGGCCATGGGCATGGGGGTAATACTAAAACGAAAAAATCCCTTTCCAGAAAATATACACATTCAAGCGATTGCCAGTGCCGGCACCAATGGTATCGGCGGTGCAATGTTTATCCTGCCTGCTTTTTACATTTTAGGAAATAACCATCTTACGTACTTTGAATTGGCCGTTCCAATTGTTCTGGGAAGTGTATTAGGCGTTTTGATTGCTGCTGTTTTCCGGCGTTATTTCTGTGAAGAAAAAGCTGATATATATCCCTTTCCTGCCGGACAGGCTGCCGCTGAAGTTCTAACTTCGGGAGAAAAAAGCAAGGTAAAACTAATGGTAGGCAGTGGTATTATTGCTCTTATCTACGATTTTATCCTTAACACTTTTGGCTGGTGGCAGGAAGTAATATCCAGCAATGCCTTCACCTGGGGGCATTATCTAGTTGCAAAAACAAAACTTCTTTTTAGTTTAGATACTGAAACAGCGCTATTAGGTATAGGTTACTTTACTGGGTTGCGCTATGCCGCAATAATAACTGCTGGATCTTTCTTTTCTTGGACCGTATGTGTTCCCATTATATATTATCTGGGTGGCAGCCATACTATGGTAATCAATGGACATAATATTTTACTTGCTAATGCACCTGTGACAGCTGTTTTCAGCGAATACGTTCGTCATATTGGCATTGGTATGCTAGCCATGGCTGGTATCATTGGTCTTTTATCAATGTCAAAAGTTATGCTGCATGTAGTAAAAAATGTATTTGTTGGTATTTTTAAAGGATCCACCAATATAAAAGAAAACTTATTGCGAACCCAGCAGGATATTCCGATTCCAGCTATAGTTATAGGTGCTATTTTAGTAACAATACTATTTACCGTATTCTTCCATATTTATTTTTCGCAGAACATACTTCAGACACTATTGGCATTTATCATTATAGCCATTTTTACCATGCTTTTCTCCGTTGTCGGAATAAGTTCCATTGCTTTTACCAGCAGTGAACCCGTCTCCGGTATGACTATTTTTATGCTTATAATATCATCTGTTGTTTTGGGTAAAGCCGGTATGCATGGTTCTATGGGCATAACAGCCGTTCTGATGATGGCCGCTTTTTTATGCACATCTTTAGGTGTATCTGGTAATTTTATGTCTGAATTAAAAGTTGCCAACTTATTAGGTGCCACTCCGAAAAAAATGGAACAATGGCAAATTGTTTCTCTTATAATGACTTCTGTATTATCCATAGGCGTCATTATCCTGCTCAATCAGGCCTATGGATTTGTCGGGAAAGAAGCTTTACCTGCTCCGCAAGCTAACGCTATGGCTGCCATAGTAAAACCTCTAATGGATGGTGGCAGCGCCCATTGGATGCTGTACCTGGCAGGTGCCTGCATGGCTGTTATTTTATGGATGATAAAAATTCCTCCGCTTGCATTTGCCCTAGGGGCTTACCTTCCCATGCAGATAAGTACACCCCTGCTGGTCGGTGGACTTATTTCCTATCTTGTTTCTCACAGCAGCAAAGATGCTATACTAAATTCGCTGCGTCTAAGCAGAGGACAAACCATTGCTTCAGGTTTAATAGCCGGTGGTGCTATTGGCAGTTTGCTAAGTGCTATAACTAGAATATTAGGTTTTAACTATTTTCAAGAAGCCTGGGCTAAAACTCCAACCGCCACATATCTAGGGTTGTTTCTTTATTTGATTTTATGTGTGTTCATATATAAAAAAGCCATGACAGCAAAAAGATAACTATAAATATTACTTATATAATAAAGGATACATATTATATAATATGTATCCTTTATTATATAGAAATTCAAATAAGTACTTCATATTCAGCCAAGTTCAATCTCATACTTCGTTGAAAAAGCTGCCCCGCCAGGTAAACTATTTCCATATTCCCGGTTCCTTAATTCCCCAGAATAATTTACTGCATCACAGCGGCCATACCATGGTTCAATACAGATAAAAGGTGCATTTTTATGCGCCGGAGACCAAATTCCTACAACTGGTGCCGCAAAATGCATAGTTAGATACGGTTTATCTTCATTATCCAGCATCGCCACTTCCTTAATCTGATAATCTTCAAATACCAGAGCATCATCAGCAAATACATCTTTGGTAAAACTCCATATATTATTTTCTAATGATAAATTATATTCCGTATTTTCCATTAAGGAATCACTATTCAATAATTTATATGTCAACGGTCCAGCCGTATCAAACTGCAAATGACAGATTTTTTCTGCTGGTGCTGACGGACATATGAACGCTGGATGTGCCCCTATAGAAAAATATATTAATTTATTATCTGTATTAATGACTTTCCACCTGACAATTACCTTTTTATCCAACAACTCATATTCTATGAATAAGTTAAACCTAAATGGATAAATTTGATATGTACTCTCATCATCGCATAACAAAAATGTTATTTTATTTTTTTCTTTTTCAAACAATTTAAATTCTTTATCTCGGGCAAATCCATGCTGGCTCATTTCGTATAGCTTACCATTATATCTGTATTTTTGCTCTTTTAACCGTCCCACTACAGGAAACAAAATTGGGGACCGCCTTTTCCAATAAGCAGGATCTCCATTCCACATATTTTCTCTGTTGTTTTCTCGTGAAAACAAAGATTTAAGCTCTGCTCCTAAACTATCCACAGCAATTTTTACATATTTATTTTCTAGACTATATAACATAATCATACCTCTTCCATAAATTTAAAATAAACACCCGTCATAAGCCTAATTAAGTAAATTTAATGGTCTTTTTTTCATTTGTTGTTTACTGCGAATTTTGTCAAAAACATAATGGTTAATATTTTCCTGTACTGCAAATGATGTTCCAATAAATTTCACGGCAACAAGATACTTTCCTTTTTTAGCATTAATTTTAGTGCAACGCAGTACCTCTGCCCTCTGTCGCCGATCTTTTAATTTTGGTGAAATAAATTCCATATCAATTACTATTTCCGTATTTATTTCTAGAGAATTTTTATTATAAAACGCCAGTCCACCACCGCTTATATCAATACTTTTTACATTAGTAACCTTTACATCCATACTTTTAGCCAAAGAATTTATATTTCTTTTTTCCTCTTTATCAATGACAAAAATCAATATATCCCTATCAATATCCACCCGAACAAACTCCCTGTTTTGTTTTCTATGCATGTTTTTGGGATAATCTATGCTCAAGGTGAAAAACTGCCCTTTATGTATACCAATACATCGTTCCTTAAAATTATAGCAGCAATTCTCCATTTTCAAGCTTCCAATAACATATTCTCCCTTTTTAAAAAAATTTTCATTATTATCCATTGCCAATACAAAATCTACTTCACTGTTCATTATTAATTCAATTTTTGCCTTATAGACTTTTTCCTGCCTATGCTCAGGTCGTAGCTCTACACTCAAAACTTTCTGCAAAATATTTTTTATATTGTCTGCCATAACAGTCCTACTTTCTCATCCTTAATAAAATTTCCATTATTCATTTTTCCATCACCATCAAGATGATTTCTTTTTTTCCTGTGCTTTTTTTCTTATCTGCGTAAATACAAATTTATTTATCCGTTCCTGCACTGCAAATGGTATGTCCATAAATTCAGCTGCTGTCATATATAACTCTTTATTATTTTCCACCTTATTACACCGTAATATAGTAGCTTTCTGACGTAAATCACCCAATTCAGGCGCAACAAATTGTAAATCAATAACAACATCTGTACCTGGCTTTATGTATATATTATTATAAAAAGCCATTCCTCCGCCACTTATATCAACACTTTTTACGTTATTCAGCTTTATGGAAAAACTATTTGGCGGCATTTCTACTTTCCTTCTATTTTCATCTCGGCAGACTAAAAACAGCGTTAGTTCTTTATCTATGCTTGTCCTGACAAATTCCCTATTTTGTTCTCGCTGTAAATTGCGAGGATATGTTACACTTAAAGTAAAAAAATAGCCTTTTTTTATATAAGTACACTTTCCTTCAAAGCTATAACAACATTCTTCCGTTTTTAACTTAACTGTAACAAAATCATTTTCCTTAAACGGCAATTTATTTTTATCATATATTCTCAATATTTCAAAATCGATTTCACTATTCATTATCAATTTTATTTTTGCTTTATAATAAAATTGATTAGTATTATCGGCAATTTCCACGCTTAAAACTTTTTTTAGTATGTCCTTTATTTTATCAGCCATAACCCAACACTCTCATCCATAAATATTTTATATTTATATAATATCACAAAATAAATATGACTGGTTAATAAAAACATTTCTATTTATAGAATAAAATATTCAATTCATATTATACTAGTGTACTAATATAATATATATTGCAAATATTACTATACTACAGTCCTTTTTATTTATAAAAAAGAAAGGGCTGTATGTTAATATGCCTTTTCCCTTAAAAACATATTAACATACAGCCCTTTCGCATTCTTATATAATTATATTTTATTTACCAAAATAACGTTTTAAGAGTCCATTAAAGCCACACCCGTGACGGGCTTCATCTTTTGCCATTTCGTGAACAGTATCATGAATAGCATCCAAGTTCAATTCTTTAGCTAATTTAGCTAAATCAAGCTTACCCTGGCAAGCACCATGTTCGGCTGCTACACGCATTTCTAGATTTTTCTTAGTACTATCAGTAACAACTTCACCAAGCAATTCAGCAAACTTGGAAGCATGTTCAGCTTCTTCAAATGCATAGCGCTTATAAGCTTCTGATATTTCAGGATATCCTTCACGTTCAGCCACACGGCTCATAGCAAGATACATCCCTACTTCGGAACATTCACCACTAAAATTCTGACGCAGACCTTCTACCACACGTTCATCAACACCTTTAGCTATTCCGACACGATGTTCGTCAGCAAATACAAGTTCACCGGTCTGTTCTACAAATTTAGCAGCAGGAGCTTTACAAATAGGACATTGCTCAGGTGGCTGTTCTCCTTCATAGACATAACCACAAACGCTGCAAACCCATTTTTTCATAATAAATATTCCTCCAATTTATGTACTATATTATCCAGCCTTACTATAAGCTGTCTTTATCTTTGACGTTTATAATTATAATAATTATTACTTAAAAATAAAATCTCTATATTTAGGATTAACTAATATTTTTTACGAATTTATCTCATTATTTCTAGCGTTTTCATTTTTTATCTTAAATATTTATTTTCCTATAATTTTTTTTATTTTTAAATAATAATTATTGCTAAATAAAAAAGTAACAAAATCAGCTATATCCTTATTCACATATAGCTATTACATAAACAGGAATTTTTTATATTAATACTATTTATAATATCCATTTTATTATTGTCTATTCTATTATTATCCACAACTAAAAAATAAATACATCTATCCTTATTATACATACACCAAATTATAAATATTTTATTAAATACGATAAAGCCTTTTAATAAAAGCTTTACCGTATTTACAATAAAACATTGCATGTGTTTTTTACACACACTCCGCAAAAACATACTACCATATATTTTGTATACGTTTACTCTTTGTTGATAACTATCTAATTATAGGTAGTTATCTTTATTTCTATAAATCCTTTAACCATAAGGTTCTATTATGATATATAGTTGTGCTTTTATTAAATTATCCACAGCCTGTTGATAATTTTGTGCATAACTTATTTACTACAAAAATACTTTTTTTAAAGTTATCAACACTATATTTTTTCTCTTGTGGATAATTTAATACAATAATTATAATACTCTCCAAAAACTTATACACAATTTTATCCACTTATCAACAAAATTGTGTATAAGTTGTGTATAACTTAACAAAAAATAGTTTTGTTGTTTATCCTTCAAGATTTTTCTTTATTTCCATAAATATTATATATATTTTAAGATTTTTTTATTTTATTATTAAAAACAATTATCATTTATATTATAATTGTTTATGCTATTGAAAATCATTATCAATTATTTGGAGGAAAACATATGGGCTCTTTCGACCAATTTGAACACTTACTGGCTTTTCATTGCGCTCCCACTCTTGCTGGAATAAAAGCTGGCAATTTAATTTCCATAAATAAGAATAAACTTAATAATTTCAGGCAGATCCAACAAAAATATCAAAAATGCCTAAAATGCAACGATGTTTATATGTTTACAGTATCTGACTCCTTACATTATCGTCTTATTCTTATTTATCACAAACCTATTTTAAAACAATTGTTATCAAAAAAAGAAATTAAAAATTTTCTCCAGACATATGGTTATAAAGATTTTAATAATGTCCTGTCGTGTCTGCGCTATTTAAAAGTACGGATGCTTTTGCAAAAAGGCTTTCCTCACGAAATAGGAATTTTTTTAGGTTATCCCCTTCCCGATGTTCAAGGATTTATCAAAAATAATGGACAAAATTTTAAATTCTGCGGTCAATGGAAAGTATATTCTGATACAGAAGCCGCAGAAAAATTATTTTCACAATATACAAAATGCTGCCATCGCTTCTGTCGTTATCTGGCCAATGGAATGCATCTTGAAAATATTATGACTGCTGTATAGTAAAAGAAATGAGGTATAATATGGAAAAAACTGCTGTAATTTATTGGAGCGGCACCGGTAATACTGAACAAATGGCTAAAGCTATTGCTGAGGGGATTAGTGATGCAGGTAACAATTGTGAAATATTTGAAATATCAAATTTTTCTTCTGAACGTATAAAAGAATTTCCCAAAATAGCTTTTGGCTGTCCAGCCATGGGTGCCGAAGAATTAGAACCATCTGAATTTGAACCTGTTTTCACCACACTTGAACCTTTTCTAAAAAATAAAAAAATTGCCTTATTTGGTTCTTATGACTGGGGTGATGGTGAATGGATGCGCTTGTGGCAGGAACGCATAAAAGATGATCATGCTTTATTATTCGACAATAAAGGGCTTATTGTACATTCTTCCCCCGATGATAATGATATCAATGCTTGTAAAATTTTTGGAACACTTTTTTCCCAATATTAATATAAATACTATAACTACTTTTTTATTATTTTTTATAGTATACATAAAATGTCTTAACGTACAAATTTATTATGCGTTAAGACATTTTTATTAATATTATTTGCAAAATGTATCCCTCATTTACTATTTTTAATGGACAATATATACAATATAATATAATATATATAGTAACGGATTTGGTAATTTATTATATTCCCAGTCAATGAAGACTAAGCATTATACTTATTGCTATAGTCTTTTTTAGAATATAAGAACATAGAATCGAGGGATACGAAATGAATCTGAAGAAAAAAATGACTCTTGTATTTTCACTATTAATAACGATAATAGTCATAGCAATTTCCTGTGTTGCATATTTCTATGCGGAAAAAATGCTGACTACACAAATTCAGGAAAGATCAAAATCAATAGTAAATGCAACCAGCAATCAGCTTGACGGCTGGCTGACCAGCAGGGCTGCCGTCTTAAAAACAAAAGCAGCTACTATCAATGAATTAGCCGGAGATGGGCCAATAACCTTATCTATGGTAACCGGTTTTAAAAATGCTGATGCTAATATCAGTGATCTATACTTTGGCAGCAAGACTGATGGTTCTATTGTCGACGGTTCTGGATGGACTGCCCCCGCCAACTTTGATTCACGGACGCGCTCGTGGTATAAAGATGCCATAGCTGCCAGCCAGCTCACTTTCGGTGAACCTTACCTTGATAAAGTAACCAATAAGGTAGCCATGCCTATATGTATGCCACTAAAAAATAATGCTGGTGAAACACGTGGAGTCCTATCAGAAGATGTACTTGTAGATACGATTTTTGCAACAGTAAATAAAATTCATCCATTTGAAGGAAGTTCCGCGTTTCTGCTTAACACCAAAGGAATTATTATGGCCTATCCTGATAAAAAACTTTTAAATAAAAATATTAATACATCCAGTGAAACAGCCCCACTCAGCCAGGCATTAAAAACTCTGGATATAACAAATAAAACGACCGGTATAACAACCTATTCTATGAACGGGCAGAAACTTTTGCTTGTATTTGAAAAAATACCTTCTACTCAATGGATTCTCGGCATAAATATTCCTACAACTGTAGCTTATGCTCCGCTTAATACGCTTAAACTGATTTTTATCATTGGAACAATAATTGCTCTATTAATAGTCCTTATATTAACAAGATTAATCGCCGTTAAATTCACCGCACCAGTCAATGCTCTGGTCGAACATGTAGAAAAAATTGCCAAAGGTGATTTTACTCAGGAAATTACCGTATCCAGTGAAGATGAAATTGGCCTTTTAAGTAAAGGCTTTAATAAAATGCGCAAAGAACTATATACCTTAATAAAAAAAGTTCAGGAACAATCCGAGCATATTGCTGCTTCATCGGAAGAACTTACTGCAAGTGCCCATCAGACTGTCCAAGCTGCCAATCAGGTAGCAAATTCCATAACAAATGTTGCTGATGGAATACGCAAACAAACTTCATCTACTGATGAAGTATCATCAACAGTAACGACCATGACTTCAACTATTGAAAAAATAGCAAATGACAGTGTCAACGTTGCCAATGAATCCACTAAGGTAGCTAAATATGCCGACGAAAGCAGCCACAATGTAGATTTAATGGTAAAAAACATGGGCGATATAGAAATATCAGTACAAAACGCAACTGATGTAATTATGAAATTAGGCGAACAATCCAAAAACATCGGTAAAATAACCGAAACTATTTCCAATATTGCTTCCCAAACTAATCTTTTGGCACTCAATGCTGCTATAGAAGCGGCAAGAGCCGGAGAACAAGGCAAGGGCTTTGCCGTTGTTGCCGAAGAAGTACGGAAATTAGCTGAAGAAGTACAGCAGGCAGCACAACAAATATCAGAAGAAATACTTACAGTCCAAAATGATACTGAATCTGCTGTTACAACTATGAGTTCAGGCAATGAAAAGGTAAAATCGGGTGTTAAAAGTGTAAATATAGTCAGTGATAATTTAAAATCAATAACCGGCTTAATCCTGACCAGCAGCAACAGCATAAGAAACATTCATTCTTCACTAAAGGAAATTGCTGATAACAGTAAACTGCTCAATCGTTCTACTAAATCAATTGATGATGTAAGTAAAACTAATACTGATGAGGCACAAATGGTATCGGCAGCAGCTGAACAACAGCTTGCTTCCATGGATGAAATTTCATCTGCCAGCCAAAACCTGGCACAAATGGCCCAGGAATTACAAACAGCTATCAACGTATTCAAAATATAATAATATTGTCTTATTATAAATAAAAAGCCGCTTAGTAAAGCATCCTGAACAAGGAAACTTAACTAAGCGCTTTTTTCATGCTGACTTTTTATTCATGCCGGCAGCATAATATATCACTATAAGTATAATCAACCATACCGGAAAAATAAATAAAGCTATCTGCGTTTTTTCATCAAGTGCTGAAGCGATTACAACACCAGCAATAAACAGTAATGACAAATAATTGGTATACGGTGATAATGGCATCTTATAGTGTAATTTTATCACCTGCTCAGGTGATAATGTCTTTCTATAACATAATTGAGAAATAAGAATAACTACCCATGTCCACATAGCACCAAAAGAAGCCACACTTGTAATATATATAAAAATCCGTGATGGCGCTATATAATTAAGCAGTACTCCGATTAGAAGCACACATGAAGAAATTAATATGCCTCTCTTGGGTACATGATTTTTATTTACTTTAGCCAGAAAAGCCGGTGCTTTTTTCTGTAATGACAAATTATATAACATGCGACCTGTACTAAATAATCCACTGTTGCAGGAAGATAGTGCTGAAGTTATAACCACAAAATTTATAAAATCAGCTGCAAAACCTATTCCCAATTTATTAAACACCAATACAAAAGGACTTCCTATGTCACCTATCTGATCCCATGGATAAATACACATTATTACCGCTAGTGATAACACATAAAACAGTAATATACGCCAAAATACTTTGTCAATTGCCGCTGCCAGAGTTTTGCGCGGATCATGGGCTTCTCCAGCAGTCACTCCGACAATCTCTATACCCAGATATGAATACATAACCATGACCATCGCCAATAATACACCATGTATTCCATTAGGCATAAAGCCTCCATGTGTCCATAAATTCGCTATTCCAGTAGGTATCCCGTTATTGCCTACGCCAAAGACTATAATTCCAATACAACCTATTATCATTAATACTATTGTCACTATTTTTATTAACGCAAACCAAAATTCAAATTCGCCATATGCTGATACAGCAATAAAATTTACTGCTGTCATAAACAAAAGCGCACCCAATGCTGTGAGCCACTGCGGCAGATCGGGAAACCAATGATGCATATAAATCCCAATAGCTGTTATCTCGGCCATTCCTGTCCCTATCCACATAAACCAGTATGACCATCCAGTCAAATATCCCATAAGTGGACCTTGAAATTTAGCTGCATGAGCACTAAACGCTCCTGAAACAGGATATTCAATAAGTACTTCTCCCATTGCCCTCATTATAAAATAAATCACTATCCCGGCAGCAGCATATGCCAGCAAAACTGCCGGTCCAGCGGCCTCTATTGCCGTTGCTGATCCCAGAAACAGCCCTACACCGATTGCTCCGCCAAGGCCGATGAGCTGTATATGACGATCTTTCAGTCCTCGATCAAGATTTTCATTTAAACCATAATTTTCTTTACCCTTTTCCACAAATCCACCTCAAAAATATAATGATACTATTATATCGCTTTAATAAACTTATTACAACATCAACTAACTATATATGTACAGCAAATAAAGCAGGTTGGTTCACTAATGGCAACCAACCTGCTTTATATTACAATTAACTATATTTTTTATTTCACCTTATCTAATTATACACTAAAAATACTGACTTGTTTTTTTAACTGCCTGGATACATCAGTCAATGACCGGCCTGAAGCTGCTATTTCTTCCAAAGATGCTGACTGTTCTTCAATTGCAGCTGATGTACTTTGTATCTGTTCATTAACATTATTTATTTCTATATTTATCTGTCCCACACTTTTAACAACATTTTGTGATGAGCTCGATAATTCTATAATATTATGAGAGATCTTTTCTATTTCAGATGACATTCTGCCGCTTATACCTGCTAATTTCCGGAAAGATTCACCTGATCGGTTTACATCAACTGCCCCTGCATCAACTTCTCTACTATTCATTGTCATTATAGTTACTGTATTATCGGTCTGTGCTTTTATTCCATTTATTATTTTTTCGATTTGCTTGGCAGCATCTTGCGACTGCTCCGCAAGATTGCGCACTTCATCAGCGACTACGGCAAATCCTTTACCATACTGGCCGGCCCGTGATGCTTCTATTGCGGCATTAAGTGCTAAAAGGTTTGTCTGAGAAGCAATACTGGTTATAGTATCTACTATCTGCCCAATCTGGCCTGAATTTTTACCTAATGAATCTATGCCATGTACTAATTTCTGATTAGTTTTTGCAATAGAATCCATTTGTCCTATTGCCTGTTTAATAGAGCTTCCCCCATTATTAGCTATTTCTACGGATGACATTGCTGCTTTGACTGATGATTCTGCCTGTTTTGATATTCCTTCTATATTAGTTGACATTTTATTTACCAGCAAAGCTGTCCCATCAATATTTTTCACTTCATTTTCCACTGAAACTGCTGCTGATGACACCGCCTGTGCTATCTGATTTATTACCTCTGATGACTGCGACGAAACAGCTGTTATCTGCTCTGATGTCTGTGTCACATTATTTGCCGTATCCTGTATTAATTTTATTAGTGAGCGTATCTTAGCAATCATGCTATTATAGGAAGTGGCAATCATGGCAAATTCATCATTTCCAGTAAATTCAAGCTGTTCCTGTAGATTTCCCGCTGCATTTTTCTCAGCTGTAGCAAGAAATTTTCTAATAAATCTATTAATATAATGTCCAAACAGAATTGCTATTATAAGTGTAGCTATAATTACTACAACCACTCCGCCGACAACTGCAGTTGCTGCCTTTTTATATTCACTGTCACTATTTTTTACTGCTATATTCACATATCCTTCATTGAGTTGCTTAAAGCCTTCTGATAAAGTCACTAGTTTACTGTAATCCTTACCTAAATCACCTGTATTTGATAAATTTTTTTCTATTTTTACATTATCAGCATTATTTTCATCATCTATTACTGCTGTCTTAGTCAGTATTTTATAATTTCCCCATGTTTTTTCAATATCATTAATATTATTCTGCTGGTCTTTATCCGCAAATTTTTTCATCAACTTCACATGTCTGTCTATTTTCTCTGCCGTATCATTTATATCCTTGATTATAAAAGTTTTGTCCTGCTGTGAATGCTGCATATTATTTCTTTCCCATAACAGTTTATATGTATCGGCACGATATTGTTCCAATAATCGCACAGTTTCCTGCATAGCTGTCATGCGCGGCAGATTGACGTCTGCCATCATTACCAGATAATTATTTACTGTCTTAAGACAAAAAACAGCATATATTCCAATAATTGCTGTCAAACAAATCGTAACTGCAAAGCTTATTCCCAGCCTGACTTTTATTCCCACACAAAATCCTCCTAATCAATATGACGATATCAAATTTATATTATTAAGTTATCATAATTTTTCCCTGCTTTTTTTAATTCATTGTAAATTTTATGTAAAATATTATCTTTATAATAATAATTTTTTCTATTTGTAAAAATTATATTTTAGCTGTAAACTATTAATTAAATTACCATCCCTAAAAATCATCGTAAAAAAGCATCAGATTCGTAAAAACCTAATGCTTTTTTATCTTCAATTCACAAAACCAGAGGTGTAAAATGGATAAATTTATGAATTTAATCAATATTATAAGAAAATACCAAAAAGTCATTGTTGCCTTTTCAGGTGGTGTTGACAGTTCTGTATTATGCCAAGCAGCCCATTTGGCTTTGGGAAAAGCAGCTATTGCTATAACTGCTGACTCGCCCTTACTACAGGAAAGTGAAAGAACCGATGCTGTCAAAGTTGCTAATATAATTGGTATCAAGCATATTATGCTGAAAAGTGATGACCTTTCTGTCCCAGAAATAACTGTCAATGATAAAAACCGTTGTTACTACTGTAAAAAATTTCGGTTCAATAATATGTGCCTATGGGCTGAAATAAATAATTTTTCATATATCATTGAAGGTTCCAACCTCGATGATAAAAATGATTATCGTCCTGGTATGCGAGCTATAACAGAACTGTCCAGTATGGTCAAATCGCCTTTTTTGGCAGCGGAGATAAATAAACAAGAAATTAGAGAAATTGCCCGAAAATATGGTCTGCCTGTATGGGATAAACCAAGCCAGGCCTGCCTTGCCTCACGCTTATCTTATGGATTAAATCTGACGGATAAACGACTATCGCAGGTTGATAAAGCTGAAAACTTTTTGCATAAATTTATCAATGGACAACTCCGTGTCCGCCATCACGGTAATCTGGCCCGTATTGAAATAATGCCGCAGGAATTTCCCAAGCTGATGGAAAACAACCTACGGACAAAAATTTATACTGAATTTAAAAATTTGGGGTTTACCTTTGTTACCATTGACATGGCCGGCTATAAAATGGGCAGCCAAAATGCTGCTATTATAAATTAGTTTGCTTACTTAAATTTTTTCTCTATTTGTAAAAAACAAGTTATACTTTAAATATAAAGCACTAAATATATTTATCCAGCTTGTTTTTCAATATTCTTTGTGGCAAAATATATAGAGCAAATATATTACTCAGCAAATTATTGCATGTGTGCAGTTATATACCGAATAATTGCCTTGATTTTAGTCTTTATAATTAAATCAAGGCAATTATAATGTAATTATTAAATTTTATTACATCTTCTTATGATAAAATAATCATATTTTATTTTCGCTATCAATAATATATTTGCCACTAATTTTTTACAAAGGACGTATTACATGAAAAAATATTATGATGTCGAGGAAAAAGTTCCTTTATTAGAAGGTATTCCGCTTAGTCTACAGCACTTATTCGCTATGTTCGGCTCCACAGTACTTGTTCCTTTCCTGCTTAAAGTCAATCCGGCTACTGCATTATTTATGAATGGGATAGGTACTATTTTATATTTATTTATCTGTAAAGGACGTCTGCCCGCTTACCTTGGCTCTAGTTTTGCTTTTATATCTCCTATTCTTGCTGTTTTAGGCACAAGCGGTATGAGCTACGGTGATGCTCAGGGAGGCTTCATAGCTTTTGGTATATCCTTTATAATCTTGTCATTAATAATTAATAAAGTCGGCACTAAATGGATCGATTTTATCCTGCCGCCTGCTGCCATGGGTTCAGTAGTTGCCGTTATCGGACTGGAACTTGCTCCATTAGCCTTAACTATGGCCGGTTTTATAACTACACCATCCAGTACATCACATATTCCCCATGATTCAGCAATGATTGCTTCTGGTTTTACATTGCTCGTAACTATCCTCGCTTCTGTATTAGGCCGGGGATTTATCGGCATTATTCCCGTTTTAATTGGTGTAGTAGCCGGTTATATAATTTCTTTTTTTCTTGGCATTGTTGATTGGTCTAGTGTGCAGACAGCTCCATGGTTTGCTGTCCCTACCTTTTATGAACCCAAATTCAATCTAAGTGCCATAATGATGATAATGCCTGCCTTATTTGTTGTTTTTGCTGAACATATTGGCCATCTATTTGTTACCGGCAGTATTGTTCATCGTGACCTTATCAAGGACCCGGGATTGCATCGCTCATTATTTGCTGACGGTCTCTCTAACATAATATCCGGCCTGGTTGGTTCTACTCCCAACACTACCTATGGAGAAAATATGGGAGTAATGGCTATAACACGCGTATACAGTGTATGGGTAATTGGTGGAGCTGCTGTATTTGCCATAGTATTTTCCTTTATTGGTAAAATTGCTGCCATCATTCATGCTATCCCCGTTCCGGTCATGGGCGGCGTAAGTATCCTGTTATTTGGCATCATTGCCTGTTCTGGTATCCGTATGCTCATCGAAAAAAAAGTAGATTATACTAAATCCAAAAACATGATACTCACTGCCGTCACAATGGTAAGCGGGTTAAGCGGAGCTGTTCTTACTATTGGGCCTGTACAATTAAAAGGCATGGGACTAGCCACAGTTGCTGCTATGATTTTAAGTATATTCTTCGGCATTTTTGAAAAATTTAACATAGATAACAAAAACTAATAATATTATTCCTTATCACCATACAGATTTTATACAAATAACCCGTTGGTCTTATAAGACCAACGGGTTATTTGTATAATTATAAAAAACTATATTCAATCATTCAGGCAAGATCATCGCCACCGCCAATATAGTCTTGTAATGCTAATGCATAAACGAGACGGCGTTCACGCATAAACGATAAAACACGCAATACCTGCCATGCAGTATCAAGGGCTGTCAAACATGCAATACCATGTTCTACTGTCGAGCGGCGTATTTTAAATCCATCTTTGGCAAAAGCCCTGCCCGGAGTAAGTGTATTTATTACCATATTTATCTTACCGGCTTTTATCATTTGTAAAATATCGCCTTTACTTTCATGTACTTTTCCTACGACATCTACTTTTATCCCCATTTTTTCAATAGCTTTTGCTGTACCTTGTGTAGCTACAAGCTTGAATCCCAGTTCAAAGAAAGCCTTAGCCAGTTGCTGCATTTCCTCTTTATCTTTATCAGCAACTGTGAATAATATTGTTCCTTTTTTCGGGATATTCATTCCTGCCCCGGTTATTGCTTTATATAAAGCTCGTGAATAATGATAATCTATCCCCATCACTTCACCAGTCGATTTCATTTCCGGCCCAAGTGAAATATCCACATCCTGCATTTTAGCAAAAGAAAATACTGGCGCTTTTAATGCTACATATGGTTTAGGTGTTATCAGCCCTGAATGGTAACCCATTTCCTTCAGCGAATGTCCCAGGGCCACTCTCGTAGCTATATTGACCATTTTTACATCTGTCACCTTGCTAAGAAATGGTATAGTACGGCTTGAGCGGGGGTTTACTTCTATTACATAAACATGTTCATTAAGTATTACATACTGCACATTCATCAAGCCTTTTACGTTAAGCCCTAATGCCAGCCTTTTAGTATAATCAACTATCGTGTATATTACTCTGGCAGAAAGTGTCTGCGGCGGATAGACTGCAATACTGTCACCCGAATGTACTCCGGCACGTTCAATATGTTCCATTATTCCTGGTATAACCACATCAGTGCCATCACAAATAGCATCAACTTCTACTTCCCGTCCCTGCATATAATGATCTATGAGTACAGGATGTTCCGGTGATACTTTAACCGCCCGTGCCATATAATCACGCAGTTCTGTTTCATTATAGACAATTTCCATCGCTCTTCCACCCAAAACATACGATGGACGGATAACACACGGATAATTGATATCTTTTGCGGCTTTTACTGCATCAGCGACATTAGTCACGCTTTCTCCACGCGGACGCAGTATCTGTATTTTTTCCAGTAGTTCATCAAAACGTTCTCTATCTTCAGCACGGTCGATATCGTCAACAGCTGTTCCTAGTACTTTTACACCTGCTTTTTGCAGATCAGCCGCCAGGTTTATTGCTGTCTGTCCACCAAACTGAACTATTACACCTTCAGGTTTTTCTTTATCAATAATATTCAGCACATCTTCTGCCGTCAATGGTTCAAAATAGAGTCTATCCGAAATATCAAAATCTGTACTTACTGTTTCTGGATTATTATTGATGATAATTGCTTCTATCCCCATTTCACGCAAAGCCCATACAGAATGTACCGAGCAATAGTCAAATTCTACTCCCTGCCCTATGCGGATGGGACCAGAACCCAAAACTATTACTTTTCTCTTAGATGAAGTCTTAACTTCATCTTCCTGGGCATGAAAAGTAGAGTAATAATATGGCGTAGCAGCCTCAAATTCAGCCGCACAGGTATCAACCATTTTATAGCATGGTTTTATGCCCATAGATATGCGTGTATTACGTATATCTGTCATATTTTTTCCCGTTATTTCTCCTATGGATTTATCAGCCAAACCGATATTTTTGGCTTCCAGAAGCAATTTTCTCGTTAACTGCTGTGCCTTGAGCTTATTTTCAACATCAGTAATATTCTTTATTTTTCTTATAAACCATTTATCTATCTTTGTTATATCATTTATTTTATCAACCGATGCAATGTTACGGCGCAGTACTTCCGCAATGACAAATATTCTTTCATCGTTAATCAGCTCTAATTTTTTAATGACTTCAGCATCCGTCCATGCCGCTACATGCTCCATGGATAAACGATTGACTCCTATTTCCAAAGACCGTACAGCTTTTAAAATAGCTCCTTCAAAATTACGGTCTATTGACATGACTTCTCCGGTTGCCTTCATCTGTGTACCCAGCGTATGATCAGCTAAAACAAATTTATCAAACGGCCAGCGGGGAAACTTTACCACACAATAGTCCAATGCCGGTTCAAAACAGGCTTTGGTTTTCTGCGTTACCGCATTGGTTATTTCATCAAGAGTATATCCTATAGCAATTTTAGCCGAAACCTTTGCAATAGGATAACCTGTTGCCTTTGATGCCAAGGCCGATGACCTGCTGACACGCGGATTTACTTCAATAACATAGTAATTATTGGTCTTGCTGTCCAAGGCATATTGGGCATTGCAGCCGCCTTCTATCCCTAGTTCACGAATAATACGTAATGATGCCGAACGAAGCATCTGATACTCATGATCAGTCAATGTCTGTGAAGGAGCAACTACAATACTATCGCCGGTATGAACACCTACCGGATCAAAATTTTCCATATTACATACAGTTATACAGTTATCATTACCATCGCGCATCACTTCATATTCTATTTCTTTCCAGCCAGCAACAGAACGCTCTATGAGTACCTGCCCGATCATACTATATTTCAAGCCACGTATAACGATTTCTACCAGTTCATCTTCACTGTCTGCTATACCGCCGCCGGTTCCGCCCATTGTATATGCCGGGCGGACTATTATCGGATATCCTATTTCATTGGCAAATTTTACTGCCGCATCCACATCTTCTACAATTTTACTTTCCGGTATTGGTTCACCAAGTTTCTGCATTGTTTCCTTGAATAATTCGCGATCTTCTGCTTTTTTTATTGCCTCTAAAGGTGTACCTAGAAGTTCTACATTATGTTTTTTCAAAACACCACGTTCATGTAGTTTTACTGCCAGATTCAATCCGGCCTGTCCCCCCAGAGTAGCCAGAAGACCATCCGGTTTTTCTTTAACTATTATTTCTTCTAAAAACTCCACTGTCAGCGGTTCTATATATACACGATCTGCGATATGTGTATCAGTCATTATCGTAGCTGGATTGCTATTTACCAAAACTACTTCTAATCCTTCTTCTTTGAGTGCCCGGCAAGCCTGCGAACCCGCATAATCAAATTCTGCTGCCTGACCAATAATTATCGGGCCGGAACCGATTACCATAACTTTCCTCAGATATTCTTTTTTCGGCACGATTAATTTGCTCCTTTCTTCATCATTGCACAAAATTCATCAAATAGATATGTATTATCATCCGGTCCCGGTGAAGCTTCAGGATGGTACTGCACTGAAAATAATGGTAAACTTTTATGATGTATTCCTTCAATTGTACCATCATTCATAGAAATATGGGTTATAACAAAAGGTAGTTTTTCCAACGACTTTTTATTTACAGCATAGCCATGATTTTGGGAAGAAATGTACACACGTCCTGTCCGCAAATCTTTTACTGGTTGATTAGACCCACGATGTCCGAATTTTAATTTATAAGTATCGGCCCCGCTGGCCAATGCAATTAATTGATGTCCCAGGCAAATACCAAAAATAGGCTTTTTACCAATTAATTGTTTAATAGTTTCTACTATATCCATTACATCTTTAGGATCTCCCGGCCCATTAGACAAAAATATACCATCAGGTTTCAGTGCCAAAACAGCTTCTGACGTCGTATATGCCGGAACAACTGTAATTTTACAGCCTCTTTCATGCATTGATTCCAGCATATGTCTCTTTATACCAAAATCCATTACTACGATATGCATTCCTTTATTATCAAGTACGTATTGTTCAGGTGTTGTCACTTTTTTAACTGTCTTTTTATCAATTGGTAAAGCCATTAATTTTTCACATTCTGCCTTTGGCGTATCTTCACAAACAATAATTCCCTTCATTGTTCCTGATGAGCGCAGGCAACGTGTCAACGCCCGCGTATCCACATTATAAAGACAAGGGATTTGATTATCCTCCAGGAACTGTGCTAATTCATTTTCCTTCTGCCAGTTACTACCCGCCTCACACAATTCTCCTATTACAAGGCCATTAGCAAAACATTTACGACTTTGATTAAACTTCTCAGCCGTACCATAATTTCCTATAAGCGGATATGTCAATGTTATAATTTGCGAACAATAGGAAGGATCCGTAAGTATCTCCTGATATCCCGTCATTCCTGTATTAAATACAACTTCACCGGTTGCTAATCTGTCATCCAGCAAATTTCCAGTAAAAGTACTGCCGTCCTCAAGAATCAATTTACCTTTCAAATAAAGCACCTCCGTAATCATCAGTTATTACCTTCACACTGTTCTTTCTTTTATCTCCAAACAGTGTATATCGGAAAGCCTGCTACCTTAAATCTAAATATTTTATCATACTCAAGTAGATTATTCTATAATTATACCATCTTGCATAATTATTCGTCCATTAATGATAGTCATAACTGGTTTTCCCTTTAATTTTCTTCCAGCAAATGGTGAGTGAGTACCTCGGGTATAAAACTTATCTTCATCAACGGTCCATTGTTCTTCTGTATCTATTATCGTTATATCAGCTACTGCATTTTTACTCAATGTTCCTTTATCAAGGCCAAATAATTCAGCTGGTGCAGCTGTCATTTTATTTATAATAAGCGGCAGATCAACTTTTCCAGTATGATAAAGATCTGTCAGCAACACACCTAATGCTGTTTCTAAGCCGGGAAAACCACTCGGAGCATATCTGAATTCCCTATCTTTTTCTTCTTCAGCATGCGGGGCATGATCCGTTACTATATTATCAATCGTTCCATCAATAAGTCCTTCTATCATCGCAGCCAGATCTTCATCTGTACGCAGCGGTGGATTAACTTTAGTTGCTGAATCAGTAAGATCTACCATATCTTCTGTCATTGTAAGATTATGCGGTGTAACCTCAGCACTTACCTTAACGCCACGTTTCTTTGCCTGTCTGACAAAATCTACTGCCTTCCTTGTACTGATATGGGCTATATGGATGGGGGCATCGGCATACTCGGCCAGTAATATATCGCGCATAACTGCTATATCTTCAGAAACAGCAGGCCGTCCCTTCACTCCGAGCATTGCGCTTCTTTTACCTTCATTCATAATACCATCTTCAACCAGAGTAGGCTCTTCGGCATGTGATATTATTATTTTATGAAAAGGTTTCAGATAATCTAATCCATTAAGCAGGACGTTTGCTTTCTGTACATAATGTCCGTCATCAGAAAAAGCTACTGCACCAGCCTGGCTCATATCCCCGACTTCTGCCAGTTCTTCTCCCTTTTGTCCTTTAGTCAAAGCCCCGATTATTTCAATATTAACTACAGCATCTTCCCTGGCCCGCTGCTTAAGTCCTTTTATTAAAATAGAATTATCTACAACGGGTTTTGTATTAGGCATAGCTGCAATAGTAGTATAACCACCGGCTGCTGCAGCCCTTGAACCTGAAGCAAAATCTTCTTTTGATTCTTGTCCCGGTTCCCGCATATGCGTATGCATATCAATAAGTCCCGGTACTACTATTTTACCAGCAGCATCTATTACTTTTGCATCATCAGCCACTATATTTTCCTCTACTGCAGCAATTTTATCGTTTTCTATAAGTACATCAGCTGTTTTATCTATTTTATTAGCTGGATCTATAACTCGTCCGCCCTTAATCAATAATTTCACTATTTTTTCCTCCTGTCAAAATAAGTGTCAAAAGTGCCATACGCACAGCAACCCCATTCTTAACCTGTTCCTGAATAGCAGAATTACTGCTGTATGCAACTTCAGGAGATATTTCCCAACCTTTATTCATTGGTCCCGGATGCATAATCAAAACATCTTTTTTAGCCAGTGATAACCTTTTTTTATTAAGGCCAAAAATACGGGCATACTCTCTTGTTGAAGGGAAAAGTCCTGATTTTTGACGTTCCAGCTGAATCCTAAGTACATTTATAACATCAGCATTTTCAATAGCTTCTTCTATCCGATCATGGATGAAGATACCTTCTTCTTCATATAAAAAACGCGGCATCAATGTTCTGGGTCCCGCTAAATGTACTTCTATTCCCATTTTTCTCATTCCCCAGATATCACTGCGCGCTACTCGGCTATGCAGAACATCTCCTATTATTGCGCATTTCAGGCCTTTAAACCCACCCTTATACTGTCTTATAGTAAATAAATTGAGCAGACCTTGCGAAGGATGGGCATGTGCTCCATCACCGGCATTAACGATTACTGGTTTTACTACTTTGGCTGCATATTCCGCTGCACCTTCAGCTTTATGACGCATAACAATAGCATCAATCCCCATATCTTCAACTGTCAGCAGAGTGTCTCGTAAACTTTCTCCTTTTACTATACTACTGGAACTAGCCGTTATGTTTATCACATCTGCTCCCAAATATTTACCAGCAAGTTCAAAAGAAGATCGTGTCCTGGTACTAGGTTCATAAAATAAATTAACAATAGCTTTCCCCCGTAAAGCAGGAACCTTCTTTATATCACGATGAATGATATTTTTCATTTCCTTAGCTGTCTGCAGTACCAATTCAATTTCATCGGGAGAAAAATATTCCAGTCCTAAAATATTTTTGCCCCTAAGTGAAACACTCTTATTTTCCACTATATCTGCTCCTTTTCTTATATATAAAAAAAAGCTTTCTCATGCGCAAGGCATAAGAAAGCATAGCTATCCCATCAGTTCATTATAAAAGCTCCCTTTCAACCTCGCTGGATTTTATTAAAGGGTAATACCATATTGCTAAAATAATAGCACACAAAGACTTTAATTGTCAATATTTTATAACTAATTTGGGGAATACAATTTTTTATATGATTTTCTATTATCTAATACTCTTTTTACATAATCCCTGGTTTCCTTATAAGGTATTTTTTTATAATCGGCAAAATTTCTTCCCCAATGATAAATCTGCTGCCACTGCTCAATTTGCCCATGTCCGGCATTATAAGCTGCAACAGCCAATATTTCATTATGCCTGAATTCTCGCATTAAAAATGCCAAATACCATACACCATACCGAATATTAGTTTCCGGATCGTACAATTTATCGTCCGTATAGTTGTTATCACTTATATTCTTAGCTATCCACTGCCCTGTTTCCGGCATTATCTGCATGAGACCGATAGCTCCACGGTGCGATTTTGCATTTGGTACAAATTTACTTTCTGCCAGAATTATACCGGCAACTAAAGTACTGTCCATATTATATTTTTGCGCATATTTATTAATGACTTGTTCATACGGATAGGGATAGAAATATTTTTTTTCTACTTTTTCTATTACGTGTGTCTGGAGTCCCTCATAAATGCCGGCAAAAGTCACTGTTAAAAACAGCAGCATTATCATAAACCCCTGAATAATGCGCATTACATAACTTGTAGACTCATCTTTGGTATTACTCATCATATATCCAGCCTGTTCACAAGGGCATGCCATAATCTTTTTACATTTTTTTTATTTATTTCCAATGGGTTAACCGTATTAATTACCTTATCTGCCAGTTTTATTTTCAACTGCAGGGACATCTGTGACCGTATGCGATGCCTTGCTTCAGCAAAAGTATAGCCATTTCTTTGCCGCAGCCGCTTCAATTGTGTTTTTCTATCAACATATATAACCCATATCTCGTCAACAAACTTATCCCATCCTGTTTCAAATAAAAGTGGTACATCAATAATAACTATTTTTTTTCCTGATAATTCTATTTCCTTTATTTTTTTATCAACTTTTTCCCAAATCAACGGATGGCTTACAGCGTTTATCCATTCCTTTTCTTTTATATTTGCAAATACGATATTGCCTATCATACGCCGGTCAAGCGTATTATCTGCTGCTAATACTTTTTCCCCAAAATGGTCATAATAAGCCTGCCACAAAGCACCACCGGGCTGTACCAACTCATGGGCAATTTTGTCTGTATCAATTATTGCAGCTCCTTCTTGTCGCAAAAAAGAGCATACTGTCGTTTTTCCACAGGCAATTCCGCCTGTTAATCCAATCTTATACATCTGATGATATCCTTCATAATAATTTTTATTTTATTAATTTCTGGCAGTGAGGACAAAAACATGTCCCCCGTCCTCCGACTTTTATTTTTTCTATTATTGTACCACATTTTTTACATTGTTTTTTATCCCGACCATAAACAAATAGTTTTTCCTGATGAGTTCCCTTTTCTCCCTTGCCATTAACATAATCACGAAAAGTAGTTCCTCCGTCATTTATTCCATCCTTTATTACCTTATTAACTGCTTCTATTAATTTTCCTGCCTTTTTTTTATTAATATTGCATGCTTTGGTTTCTGGATATATACCTGCCAAAAACAACGACTCATCTACATATATATTTCCCAGACCTGCTATATTTTTTTGGTTCAATAAAAATGATTTTATTTTCCCCCTATTATTTTTTAATTTACTTTGTAAATATTCTAAAGTAAATTCTGCCGACAATGGTTCTGGCCCTAGTTCATACAAACCTTTTATCTTATCTAATTCTCCCGGTTTTATACAATATAATGTTCCTAAAGTTCTTGTATCTGCATAAATAAGTTTATCTCCATTATTTAATTCAAAAATAATTCTTTCGTATTTATCTTCCTGCTTATTTTTATTTACGTAACAAAGTCTTCCCGTCATCCGTAAATGAAATACTGCCATTATCTCATTATCCATCTGCATTATAAGATATTTGCCACGTCTTTGTATCTGCTTTATTTTATGTCCACTAAGCATTTTTACATAAGAAATACTGTCAGGATACTTTATCATACGCGGCAGCAATACTATAACATTTTTTATAACTTGTCCGTTTATATTTTTTTCCAGCGTTCGCTTAATACTTTCAACTTCAGGCATTTCCGGCATTGAAATCATTCCTTTTACTATTTTATTTGCAACAGTTTTACTTATTTTACATTTTCTGCCCTCAACTCAATAAACTTCATGTACTCTTTCATATTTTTTATTCCAGTAACTTTCCAGGTATTATCAGACAGTTTTTCCATTTCCAATTCCAAAATCATTGATTTATTTTTATCTGTCAAATATATATCAATTCCTACAAGAGCTGTACTGCCACTAACTTTTGTATAAGCAATATTATGAAATTCAATATTTTTCAGACCTATTTTACTACTTGTAGTTCCATTATCTGATATTAACTGTTTATTTGCACTTTCCCTTTTATTTGGCTCATTCTGCCATTTCCCTGTTTTTACGTAGGTATTTATTTCTTTTTTTATTTTATTAACCGCCATAGTTTTAGTCATTTTAACTATTCCTTGTGCTAGCCCTCTCAATGGATTATTTTTCATAAAAGAATCATTAGAAAAATAAACTTCAAAATATACATCGTAAGCACTGCTTATTATATTGTCAACATCTACATGTTTGTTAAATAATTCTGTATTATGCTCCCTTACTGCTTCCATTATTATCTCTATAGAGTGCTGTGGTGTTTTTAACCAGTAAGCTTTATAAAAGATGACTCCTGATGAGAATATTAATATTATAAATACCATAATGTATATTTTTATATTTTTTCCTGATTTTATAAAATTTTCTTTCATATGGTCCTCTCCATAATTAATTATTTTTAATCCAACTTGCTGCCACTCTGCCTATACACATGTTTTTTTCGTTTCTTATTATTTTTTTGCTTAACTAACGTCAAATATATAGAGCCACCTATTATTAACAGTCCACCTATTACTGATAATATATGCATTATTTCCCCGAAAAATAAATATCCCCACAGGATATTAAAAAAAACTCCCAGATATAAGACAAAGCTTACTAGCACCGTATTTGAAGTCCCGTAAGCCTGTGTCATTAAGGCCTGGGCTAATAAAGAAGCCACTCCTATACCTATCATTAATACTATCTCATAACTGCTAGGCATATGGCAGTTTTCTGACATAGTGGTCAGACCAATGACTGTACTACATAAAAGAAAATAGAATACGATTTCCCATGAGTTATGCCCACCACTTTGAAATAATTTATGAATAGTAGTATAAGCAACTGCCGATAAAAACGCTGCCAAAATTACCAATATTGCATAAAAAGAAAAAGAATTATATTCCCATGGACGCAGCAGTAATATTGTCCCTGCGATGATAATTACTAACGGCAGTATAGCCTTTGACGGTATTTTTTCCTTCAGCCATAATGCCGACAAAAATATTACAAATATCGCTGATAGTTGCTGTAATATGGCAACATCGCCCAAATGCATACCAGATATTGCAGTAAAAATAAGAAACATTCCTGTTCCTCCCATAGTCCCGCGAAAAATAAGCAATGGTATATCCTTATGGGAAAATTTAATATCATATTTTTTCATTATTAACAAAAGAATAACTACTCCTACTATACTTCTACCAAAAACTATTTCCCCACTGCCCATTGACCCACTGAGTTCCTTTACCATTAAATTCATTATACTAAAAACTAATGCTGCTCCCATTGCCAAAATCAAACCTTTATTTCCCAATTTCTTTCCTTCTTACATATCATTGTTGATAATATTGTTTATAACTAATATTATCATACACAACTTATTTTTTAAGCATAAAAGCCGCGGTATATATACACCCGCGGCTGTGTGGCTAATAATAACATATTATATAAATAAAATCAATTTTCTATAAAAAATTATTTTTTATTAATACTATTATTTATCATCAGAAAAACTATTTAAGGCAAATTTTTGAAATTCATAAACTGATGCCGATAGCATCCGGCTTGTGTCCCAAGCTATACCTATAGTTCTCCGGCAATGTGGTGAAGATAATTTTAAAAACTTTAAATTCAGATATTCTAATCCCGGTATCTTAGGAATAAGCGATACACCAAGATCTGCTGCTACTAGATTAGCCACCGTAACAATTTCGTCACCTTCGAATTCTATATGTGGTGACATCCCTGACATATCAAAAAGCTGATTAGCTAAGAGCCTTAATCCATAAAATGGTTTAAGTGTTATAAATGATTCATTGGCAATTTCCTTTAAATTAACACTATTCTTTTTTGCTAGAGGATGATCTGCTGGAACTATAACAAATAGCTCTTCTGAACATAACGGCAGCCATCCTATAGTTTCATTCATTAACAAATTAGAGCAAATACATAAATCGGCCTTTCCCTCTATAAGTTGTTCTGTCAAAACGGTAGAATTATTTTGATACAATCTGAATTTACATTGGGGATGCGTTTTTCTAAATTCACCTATAAGCTTGGGAACTATATAACTCCCCAAAGAATGTAGAAATGATAAATTTATTATCTGCCGGTCCGGTTTAAATATTTCCATCTTGGCCGCTGTTTCTTCTTTTACAATCCTCTCTGCATGGGTCAACAGCATTTCCCCGTAATGTGTCAGAGATATTTCCTTTGTACTACGATTTAATAATTTAACTCCGAGTTCTTTTTCTAAACGTATAATGGAACGGCTAAGTGCAGATTGTGTTATTGACACAGCTTTAGCTGCTTTTGTAAAATTTCCAATATGCGCTATCGCCAAAAAATATTCCAATTGTTGTAGTTCCATTTTATCTCCTGTTTATATTATTATGATATTTTATCATAATAATAGTTTCTTATAGTAATAATGATTATTCCTTTATATCCCTATAATTCAAAAATAATTACACTTCTGTATTGATTATAGTCTCTTTTATAATATATTTCCAGTCTGTATAGTGTATTACATTTGGGAATATATATCTCATAAAATAGTAATTTGACTCTTTTACCATTATGGATAAAATTATGTATACACTATACGAAATTTAAAAGGACATGATACCATGATTACAGAAGAAACTTATATTGATGATCCATATTTTGAAATTGGCAGAAAGCTTTTATTAATTCTCAAAACAGGTCAAATATTAATGGAAAGTGCTGCCGATACAAGTCGTATAGCACGAACGATGAAAAGAGTATCTGCGTTTATGATGATTCCCCAAAAGGCACTGCACATTCATATAACTTATACTACAATAATGATCAGCATCAGTGATGGAAATCACTCTATAACAAAATTCCAAAAATGCCTGCGCCATTCTATTGATATGAAAAAAATATCAGCATTAAGTAAATTATCCTGGACAGCAATGGAAAAAAATTATTCGCTTGATGAATATGAAGCCAATTTAAAAAAAATAGCAGAATCTCATAAAGAATATATCTCTACATTTGTTGCAATTGGTGCCGGTTTTGCATGTGGCGGCTTTTGTAAACTATTTGGCTGTGACTGGGTAGCCTTCTTTTATACAGCATTCTGTGCTATGATCGGTTTCAGGATACGTTTTCTATGCAATAACTGCAATATCAACCCTTATGCTTCTATTGCTATTTCGTCTTTTGCTGCTACCACCCTTGCTTATCTGACACATTTACTTCCCGGTTCACTTACTCCATGGCATCCACTTTTAGCCTGTTCTTTATTTATTGTTCCTGGTATTCCTCTGATAAATGCTGTCGACGATTTACTTGATAATTACATTGTTTCTGGAATGACCCGCGCCATAAACACTATATTAATGGTAGGCAGTATGAGTTTCGGCATTGTTTTAGCTATAAAAATCTGCTATGTAACTGATTTTACTATGATAAATACTCGCCCAAACAGCTCTTTTCTTGTCTACGCAGTAGCAGCTGCTATTGCTGCTGTGGGATTTTCTACAATATTTAATGTTCCCAGAAGACTTTTATGGGTGGTCGCACTTGGTGGAATTATTTCCGTATGTACTAGAAATTTTGTTAATTTTAATTTAGATATGGGACTGCCTATGGGCTCTTTTATAGGCGCGATGCTTGTAAGTTGTCTATCAATAAAAGTAGTACATTACGTCCATACACCGATTCATGTAATAACCCTGCCCTCTGTTATTCCCATGATTCCCGGTGTGCTTATGTATCGCCTTATGTTCGGTTTTATAAACATAAGCACAATGGATATTGCTTCTTTTATGCAGCTATTTCAAAGTGGCGTTATCGCAAGTCTTACTATTCTAGCTATAGCAGTAGGAATAGCTATTCCTAATATATTTGCTAGGGGCTATCTTGGTCACAGTAAAAAAGAACATTTTAAACAGCTTCTGCAAAAAAGAAAAGGCATGTGTTTTAAAAAATCCACTGTATAACTTTTTTAATATCATATAATAATTTTAATAAATAATTAAGTAATAAATATAATTTATGCATATATATTAAGTAAATAAATGTTTCGTAAAATAAAAAAAAGGGTTTTATCCATTTCACACGAATAATAAATACTTTGTATAAATATTTATTATCTATAATTTTTAAGGATGGTGTTGTAATGGATATACTTAACAACTTAGTTTCACAAATCAATGGCATATTATGGAGTTATATACTCATAATATTACTCATAGGTGCAGGTCTTATATTTACAATAAGAACTAATTTTGTTCAAATACGTTATTTCACAGAAATGTTCCGTCTAATAACGGATAGTGTTGGTACCAAGACTGAAGGCCACAGTATTTCATCGTTCCAGGCATTTTGCGTAAGCACCGCCTCCCGTGTTGGTGTAGGAAATATTGCTGGTATTGCTATTGCTATTGTCACCGGCGGCCCGGGGGCTATCTTCTGGATGTGGATAATTGCCCTTTTGGGGGCAGCTACCGGTTTTATAGAAAGCACCCTGGCACAGATATATAAAGTTCCCCGCCAGGATGGCAAAGGCGGTTTCTTAGGCGGTCCAGCATATTATATAAGAAATGCCCTTCATGCTCCACATACAGCAATATTTTTTGCTATTCTTATAAGTATTACTTATGGACTTATTTTTAATTCAGTACAAGCTAACACCATATCATTATCACTGCAGACTGCTTTTGGCTTTGATAAGACAATCACCGGTATTGTAATTGGCCTCATTTCTGCTTTAATGGTCTTTGGCGGAATGTCCAGAATTGCTAAAATAACTGAATACATGGTTCCCATAATGGCTGGTATATACATATTGGTTGCCCTTGGAATCTGCATTTATAATTTTGCTAAACTTCCGCTCATTTTCACTATTATCTTCAAAAGTGCCTGGGGAATGGACCAAGTTATTGGCGGCGGACTTGGCGCTGCTATAATGACAGGTATAAAGCGCGGTCTTTTCTCCAATGAAGCCGGTATGGGATCTGTTCCTAATGCCGCAGCAACTGCCGATGCTGAACATCCAGCAAAACAAGGTCTTATCCAGGCTTTTGGTGTATTTGTTGACACTTTATTCATCTGCTCCGCTTCAGCATTTATTATACTTATTACAGGAGATTATTCCACTGTCGGGCTGACCGGTGTGCAATTAGTACAACATGATCTATCTCTGTATTTTGGTAATGCGGCCTTAAGTGCAATGGCTATCATTGTATTTCTCTTTGCTTTTACTTCTATTATTGGCAATTACTATTACGGTGAAATAAATATAAAACATCTTTCTGATAATCCTGTTTATCTAAATCTCTTTCGCATCTTAGTAATACTAATGGTATTTTTTGGTTCTATTGCTAAGCTCAGCCTGGTGTGGAACCTGGCCGATTTATTTATGGCCTTTATGGCAATAACTAATATAATTGCAATACTACGACTTTCCAAACAAGCTTGTATCACTTTAAATGATTATACAAAACAAAAAAAAGCTGGCATAAAGACGCCTGTCTTTGATGCCAGTATTCTTCCCAAACAAGATGGTATTGTATGGTGGAAAAACAATAAATAAAATTTTATAAAAAACAAAGGTAGTATCAATTTAACTTTTTGTTGATATTACCTTTGTTTTTTATTATATAATTTTTGACCAAACATTCATATCTTCAAATTGTCCACAGATATCACAATTTTTTATCAGCTGACCGCAATATTCATATTCCTGGTTATAAAACACTTTATTTATTCCTATGGAACATGCTCTAGCAATTGTATATATTGTCCGCAGGCCCTTCTGTTTTGCTTCCTGTTCCAATGCCTTTATTATGTTAGCCATGAGGCCCTTTCCGCCATAATCTTTAAGTGTTGCACAATCAGTAAGTTCCGCATTTTTATCGGTCATATTTATATCCAGTGACGCCGCACTTACTATATTACCTTTATAACGAACCACTTTAAAAATATAGTCCTTGTGCAGCATCTTTTTAAAATAATCTGGATCATTTATTGGTGTTGGATAAGTTTTAAATATTTTACTATAAAGTTCTGTCAATTCTTTTATATCATTTCTGGCCACACTATCTATAGAAAAATCCTGTCCCAAAGGTTTTAATTTACTTTTAGGATGACTTATAACAGTCTGCAATATTTTCTTATGCAGTATATAATTTTCTGCTTTAAATCTATCTGCCGCTAAAAACAATGACATATGAAAACCATCTTCACCATCATAAAAAGCCGGATGAAGTGCTTCTAAAACAAAACTTTTAACAAAAAATTTTTTCCAGTCATCACTTTTAGCTATAAGCAAAATTTTTTCCAATTTATATTTTTGGGCTGTGCGATAAAGTTCCCGGCATAAGATATCATAGTCACTACAGCGATACTTTACCACTTTTAACCGCCTGTTTATAAAATCTACTAACAGCTTTACTTCCAACTGTTGAGATGATTTTTCTATATAAAAATTTTTATTTACTACCGCATTCATCTGCATAAAAATCTCCCCAAATTAAAAATTACTACGACGGTTACGGCGATTATTATCGTTGGGAACCAGGCTTCTCTTTTTCTCACAAAATAATTTTTCTAAACCTGTTTTACGTAAATCAGCTGATTTTTCACCGCAAATCCCACAATGATGGCAATGTGTTTCTTTGTTTTTAGGTTCATCATAAGTAGTTATGATTCCTTCATAATTTCTTAATATTACCTTACTTTCCGACATTGAAATAAGATATTGCGGTCCTACAGGTATTTTTCCGCCGCCGCCTGGTGCATCAATCACATATGTTGGTACTGCAAATCCCGAAGTATGCCCCCGCAGCATTTCCATTATTTCAATTCCTTTAGAAACCGGCGTTCTAAAATGCTCTATGCCATTAGATAGATCACACTGATACATATAATAAGGACGAACTCGTATCTGCACTAATTTTTGTACCAGCTTTTTCATTATATAAGGACAATCATTTATCCCTTTTAATAAAACAGTTTGATTCCCCACAGGAATTCCTGCATTTGCCAACTTTTCACATGCCTTCCTAGTTTCAGGTGTTATTTCTTTAGGATGGTTAAAATGTGTATTTATCCATATAGGATGATATTTCTTGAGCATATTACAAAGATCATCTGTTATTCGCTGCGGCATGACTACTGGCGTCCTGGTACCAAATCTTATTACTTCCACATGATCAATTTTACGCAGCCGCTGTAAAATATTTTCTAAATATTCATCGTTTAGGACAAATGGATCTCCTCCTGAAATTAATACATCTCTTATTTCTTCATGTTCACGTATATATTCAATGGCAGCTAAAGTTTCTTTTATAGAACGTGGTTCATCTGTCGTACCAGCATAACGCCTTCTCGTACAATGACGGCAATACATAGAACACTGGTTAGTAACCAAAAAAAGAACCCTGTCAGGATAACGATGTGTTATACCCGGAACAGGTGAATCAGTATCTTCAGACAACGGGTCATCTAAATCATAAACAGAATGGGAAAGTTCCTTTGCTGATGGCACCGCTTGTTTTCTTATCGGACATTCGGGGTCATCTGCATCTATTAATGATGCATAATAAGGCGTTATTGCCATTCGCAGACTTTTTAAACAATTTTGTACACCTTTTGTTTCATTATTTGTCAAATTAATATGTTTTTTCAGATTTTCCAAAGTCATTATACGATTTTTTAATTGCCAATGCCAGTCATTCCATTTTTTCTGATCTTCAACCGATATTGGGTGATTGGACTTTATTTCCAGAGTTAGGCTCATTATATCATCCTTTCCTGTCCCAAAGTTTATTAACTAACAATTTAATTTTATATCAAAGTTGTTAGTATGTCAAATTTACACTTAGTATATTACCTTTTCAAACTATTAGTTTACACAAAAAAACTCTTTTCCGCAAAATGATACAAACCTTATTATCATTAAGCTTAAAAGAGTTTTTTATTATAAAATCAACTTATTTTAATACTTTTTATTAAAAAATATTTATTCCCCCATAACAGCTACTTTACATATTCTTTTTCTGGGACGATTTTGATCCCAATCAATAAAATAGTAATAACCTGTTACCTGATTTATCTGTATAATCCCATTTTCTATTGCACTAGTTACACTTTCTCCCACTAAAGAAGCTTTTAAATGAGCTTCGGTATTTAACAATGACCGGCGGTCAGGAACCAGTGATTTTTCACAATCCTTTTCCCCAAAAGCCACATGCTGAGGACCGGGATGATAATATTGATTTTCCGTCAGACAGCGTGGAATTATTTTTTCTAAAATATTATTAAAATCCACTTGCAAATATTCATCACCACAATAATTAAGATCATGGGAATATTCTTCATATATAACTGAACATGTAGTATGTGTTGATGTTATCACTACTATGCCATTTTTTATTTTGCTTTTCTGGACTATCTCACGTACCTGCTTTGTTATTTCATGGTATGACACTCTGTTTCCATTTGATAATACTTCAATTGTTTCTATATATGCAGCCATTTTTGTTCCCCTTTTATTTAATTAATAATTTTGCTTATCGCATCAAGCATTTCTTTTACCATTTTTTTAGGATTATCTGCACACACTATACCACTGGTACAACCTGTACCATCTGCACCATTTTTTATTGTTTCGTATACATCTTCTCCAGTGCTTATACCTGCCGCCTGCATTATAAGTATATCCTTGTTTATACTTTTTATGGCTTCATTGGTTTGTTTTATATATGATTTATCACTTACTTTACCCGTCCCTATAAGCTCTGTTGGTTCACACAATAAAATATCAGGTGCCATCATCGCTATTGCTTTAGCCTCTTCCACAGAATCAGCACAAACAACTGTATATAAACCTAATTTCTTTGCCATTTTGACATCTTTTACGAGATCAGCCATTTTCAAGGGATTTTCTGCATGATTCAAAAAAACTGCCTGTGCACCGGCTGCTTTCAAAGCCTCTGGAATTATATGACCCATCCCTCGTCCGGGAGTCAATGGCTCCATATGCTGAGCTGTAACTATAAGGTTTTTTGTATGTTCAGCAATATTTCTTAAATCTACAAATGGTACAGTAAAAAAAACATCAAAGTTTCTTTTTTCTGCTTCTTTATCTGCTTCCAACGCCAGTTCCAGTAATTTATCTCCATATAAATATGATTTTGGATTTACCATAAAAAACGGTATTCTTATTTTTTTCATTCTGCCACATCCTTTATATTTTCTGCGTATGGAAAACTTTGTAATAATTTTCCAGCGTATTTTTGATGCCATTTTCTAATAATTTTTTTGCTGCAAAATAATCATCATAATCATTATTCTGTAAATTTTTATAAGCATTTACTACAAAATCTGTATATATATTTATCTTGGCAATACCATTCAAAGCACATTTCTCTAAATTACTGTCACCAGAAGAAGAACCACCATGTAATACCAGCGGAATTTTTACAGCTTCAGACAGCTCTTTTAATCTTGCAAAATTTATCTTGGGTGTTCCTTTATAAAGACCATGCGCTGTGCCTATCGAAACCGCCAGGCTGTCTATTCCACTCTGCTCAGACATCTGCCTTGCTTCTTCTGCTGTAGTATAAATACTATCATCATCTACATCTGTTTCTCCCTGTCCGACATTAACACCTGTTCCAACATGGCCTATTTCTGCTTCCACTACTACATTATGCTTATGGGCAAAATCTGCTACTTCTTTTGTCATTTCTATATTTTTTTTAATACCTTTTTGCGAAGCATCGATCATAACAGATGTAAAACCTGCTTCAATGGCTTTTTTTATAAAATCAATATCCATACCATGATCTAAATGCAGTGCTACTGGTACTTTTACTTTTTCTATATAAAATTTCCCCAGCAGTGCCGCTTCTTCTATACTCTGATATGCCCTATGTGCCTGCGCATAGGATAAGATCAGCGGCAATCCATATTTTTCAGCTACTTCAAGTTGTGCTTTGCCTGTTATTTGATCGACAAAATTGACTGATGGTATGGCAAAGCCCTTTTTCTTAGCTTCTTTGAGCATTTTCCTCGTTGATACCAGCATTTTTATTACCCCTTTTTTCCAACGTATAATTATTAGTCAATGTATTAACTTACCTGCAATATGATATCTATCCGTCAGCTATTGCCCATAATGGTTAAATACTTCCACTGCTTCAATTATCTGCTTTTCAGTAAGTTGGGCTATATCTGCCGTTACAGCTCTGGCTGCTAAATATGTTTTGGCTGCTTCTTCCAAATAAACACACGCACAAAGAGCTTGTTTTAAATCAATTCCCACAGATATTACTCCATGATTTTTTAATATTACTGCCAATTTGTCACCAATATTTTTTACTGTTTCCTTTCCCATTTGTATATTAGCAGCAGAACTGAACGGACAGACTTTAACACTGCCTTTCACCGCATTTGCAAGAGTAGTAAGAATACATGGCAGTTCATCCGCAATAAGTCCAACTGCTGTGGCATAAGGCTGATGAGTATGAATAACCGCATTTACCTTCGGCATATTGCTGTATATATATATTAATGCTAATGTATCCACCGAAGGACGTCTTTTGCCCTCCAATATTTTTCCATTGATATCCGCTACTAAAATATCTTTTTCTGTAAGTTCTTCATATATCATCCCAGAAGGAGTCAATAAAATTTCACCGGTCGGCATACGACAGCTTATATTTCCCCCTGAAAGGGCAATTAATCCATATCTGTCTATTTTTATGCCAGTCTCAATAATTTTTCTTTTTTCTTGTTCAAACAATTTTTCTCCCCCATTTATATATACTGATTATTAGCAATACTCTTTAATGACCGCGGATGTATTTTATATTCTAAATTAATTATATATTCATATAATTCTTTACTATCATTAAAACCATTTGCATTTATCCAAAATCTTCCCTTTCCTAGTAATGGTTTATTTATCCTGATAAACATATTTCTAGAATATCTTGCTTCTCTTACTTTAAAATACTTTATTTTGTCATATCTATATTTTTGGAACCGTCCCATAAACCCAAATAAGATATACTTATCTGTTATTATGACCTGGTCAGGATAACTACTTGTAAAAAAAGTGTTATAAATCGTATATAAACACACTATTCCTAACAATCCGCAAAATATAATATATTCATTATAAATATATGCAGTTACTGTCAATATAATTAATCCGCCCAATGAAATTATACAGGGGAACATAATTTGAAAAATAAATTCTCTTTTAGAACAATTATATTTTTTCATGCTGTCACATACCCGAATTGTCAATTGCACCATGTATTTTCTTTGCTTCTTTTATTATCCTTTTTCTATTCATCACTGCCATTATAACAGCTACCACGGTTAGTGCTCCCACTCCTATAATGCCAATATCATTTAAGTGAACAATAGCCCATGTAAGAGGATTGGCTCCATCACATATACTGGAGATTGCCATGGCTCCTTCCGGCATTTTAAACTTAGCATTTACCGCTGCTGTAGTTATCAATGGTGATAAGTTAGTCGCTATCAGCAGCCCTGCCGCAATTGTTAATATACCTGTTACCAACGCTCTGAATCCATTACCGTTTACCATAGGAATTATCAAAACAAACATAAATGGAATAACCGCCAGATCCGCAAATGGTAAAACTCTATTTCCCGGAAGGATCACTGCCATAAAAACTGTCAGGGGAACTAAAATAAGCGAAACTGCTAACGTTATTGGGTGCCCTATTCCTATTGCCGAATCAAGGCCAATATATATTTTTCCTCTGTTTTTGAATCGTTTTTCAATAAATTCAGAAGCTGCATCAGATATCGGCAATAATCCTTCCATAAGCATAGCTGCCATCTTAGGTATTAATACCAGCACACCACCAAGAGTTATTCCTAAAGTGAGCACCGGCCCTATTTCATAGCCGGCCACTATCCCAATAATCAATCCTAATACCGTTCCTACTAAAATAGGTTCGCCAAAAACACCAAATCTATCTTGTATTTTATTAAGATCTATATTTATATCTCTGATACCAGGAATTAAATCTATAACCTTATTAATTATCAGTGCTATTGGCACATATGCTCCACTAAAACCATGCGGCAGAGAAATTCCTGTTAATCCATTAGTTTTTTCCAATGCCGGTGCCGTGTAATCAGCAATTACCATTATTATTATCATATTCAACACAGCTGCTACAATTCCCAATATCTGACTTCCTGTTATTATTGCGACTAATGCTCCGGTAAAGGCAAAATGCCAATAATCCCATATATCTACATCCACAGTTTGTGTTGTATTAGTCAAGAGCATAATAATATTTATAATCAAGCATAAAGGAATTATCACCGTGCCTATCGTTGAAGCAAAAGCTATTGCTGCTGCTGCCGGCCAGCCAACATCAATTACTGATAAACTCAGCCCATATCTTTCCACCATTTGCTGTGCTGCCGGTCCCAAGTTTGAACTCATCATCCCTATTACTAAATTCAGTCCAATAAATCCTATACCTACAGTCAACCCTGCCCTTATTGCTTTTCCTATACCCGTTTTTAATATAACTCCCAAAACGAATATTATTATTGGCATCATTACAGACGGACCTAATCCCTGTATAAATTTAAAACCAGCCAGTATATTATCCATTCATTCCCACCTCTTTGATGATTTTTATTATTATTTTCTCAACTCTGCCAAAATTTGTTCAACCACAGCATCCAGACCTCGTCCTGTTAAAAAAGGAATTCCCATAATAAACGGACATTTTACATCAGATACGGTTGTAGTTGCTACACATAGATCAAAACCTGATGACTTTGACGGCACTTCTGCCACTTTGCATTGTGATAATTCATATTTTCCCTTCATTCCATTATCATCCAATATTTTTTTCATCTTATTCAGTACCGCCGTAGATGTACATACACCTGCTCCACATGCTACAAGAATTTTTTTCATAATTTCTTTCCTACTTTCCTAAAATATTTTTAAATTTATTTAATAATTCTATTTTTGATTCACTTTTTATCAGACTTTTCAATATACCTTTTTTTTGGAACGCAGTCATCAATGTCTGTAAAAATTCCACCTGTCCATGAGCTGTTTTAATTGCCAGCATAAATACTATTTCTACATTTATTTTTGTGTCCGGCATTCCCATTTCACGAAAAACCAATGGTTTTTTTAAAACAGCAATGCTTATTGCCGGCAAATTGACATGTTGTACATCAGTATGCGGAATAGCTATACCAGCTTCATCAAACTGCAGTCCCGTACAAAACTTTTTTTCCCGTTCCAGCACAGCACCTATAAAACTTTTCTTCACCACTCCCTCCTTATTAAAATTAACAGCCATTTTCTTAATTGCATCCATATCACTTTCAGCATCTAAATCTATAAACAAATTATTTAAGCTTATATTCATATTCAATAATTGACTATTGGGGGATATCATTTAACCCCTCCTGACTTTTGTATTATTTTACTGCTTGAGTTCAGCAAGCAATGTTTCAAATTTAGGTGATTTGATCAGATTTTCACTACTTTTGCCTTCTATGAAATTATCATATATCTTTTTGAATATATGTTCCCATACACTATGAAGATTTTGTGGTATCCCCAGCAAAAACACTATTTGGACTCTTTCCTTGTTCCAAATTATAGGTTTCTTCAATACAGCTACTGCTATAGACGGTTTTTCCATATTATTTTCTAAAGGATGCGGAATAGCTATTAAATTAGAAAATTCTGTTGATGCCATTTTTTCTCTGGCAAAAATAGATTTTTTTACATGTTCATCAATATAACCTGTTTTTATCATTTCATCAGCTATTTTTTCTATTACTGTTTCTGCCGATAACGCCTTAAACTCTGAAAAGAATAATCTTTTTTTAAAAAAGTCATCATAATTTACAATATTTTTTTCTGCTGCGTTATTTATTTTTTTACCTGTTTTTATAAGATCATATTCTGTCATTATAGGTTCAACACGTATTATCTTTGCTGATTTAATATGATTTATCGGCACTGTGGTAAATATAAAGTCGGTATTATTTATAATTCCATCATTAAGTTCATAACAGCTCATTACTTTTTTTATCTTTAATATGCTGCCAAACCTCCGTTGTAATTTACTTTTCAGTAAAAGTGCAGTAGAAAGACCTGTGCCGCAGACAATTATGGCCGTTTTGCCCATATCTTTGTAAAGTTTATTACGTTCCATTGCCGCTCCAAAATGAATGGCAAGAAAACCTATTTCATTTTCATTAGTTTTTACATTTTCCTCCCGTTCCATTATTTCACTGGCCATTACTGCCATATCAAATGCCAGCGGATAATTATTTTTTATTGATTTTAATATATCGTTTCTTATGTTCATATTAAAACGCAGCCGACTTATTGCTGCTATAAGATGTATGGTTATTCCTGAAAGCAGCTCTTCATCGCCTGATAAATCAATTCCTATATTTTTTTTAATCTTATATAAAATATTGCCGATCAATTTCTTAAAGTTATTTCTGCTTTTAGATGATTCTATAAACTTTTGACTGGCTATAAAATGCTGCGTCAAATAATATATTTCATTATTAATATCTATTCCCAGCTGTTCTTCTACTATATTAAGAATCTCTGCCGCTGGAACAAAATATACTGATTTTTTTAGTTTATTGCGCTCTTCCCCAGTATATTCAACTGTATTTTCCCGTCCAGCCCGCCGCATTGTAATAATAATATGGACAAGTAAATTCTTAAAAGCAATATCAGTCAAATGTATATTATGTTTCAAAATTATTTTCAGTAAAATATGTTTTACCAGCTCGATTTCCTGTTTAGGAAATATGTCATTAAAAAACTTGTTGTTTGATAAATTCAACAGATCATCACGATTAAAAACATATTCAGATATGCAATACCGTATCTGTGCTTCATCACCATTTATTTTTATACCGTTTTTTCTATCAGTTGTAAGTTTTAAATTAAATCTGGCAACACTTTTCTTTATATCCCCAAGATATTTTTTCAATGTAGATAAACTGATAAATAATTCATCAGAAAGATCTTCCTGTCTCACTACCTTATTATGCAGTGAATTCAGCAAAATTCTGGCAATAATAAACGATATCCGATCATTATAATCAGCAGGAACTATATTTGTCCCCTTATAAGCTTTGGAACTATTAAGCGAATAGTCATCTACAAACTTTTCATATTTTTTCTCATTATCTATTAATAGAGCATATCCACTGCCAGTTTTAGAAACTATATGAACACCCCTTCCTTCTAAAAATTCGGCAGTCTCCCTCATATCACTCCTTATGGTACGACTACTCACACCTATCAAGTCAGCCAGGTATTTTCCTGTCATAATTTTGTTATTCTCATTAAATAATTTTAATATCTGCAAAATTCTCTTATTTTGAATAACCATTTATTTATCCTCCGTTATTTTTATTATATAAATATTATTCTGACAATTCCAGTTATGAAATTTCCTAAATTGCGGAAATAAGTGATTTTTTATTATACACAAAAAAACCCACAAAGAAAACTCCTGTGGGATAAAATAAATAAACAAAAACTTTTTTAGACATACTTGTAAAATTAATTTTTTTACATAAACCATCTCTCTTAGTATGATAATAACTAATCTAATATATCATTCCCGCCAGTTTTTCCTATATTTTCCCGGTGTCATCCCCACAATATTATTAAATACTACTTGAAAATAATTGGAATTATTATACCCGCATTTTAAAGCTATTTCTGTTACCGTTAGATCTGTAGAAATTAATAAATTCTGCGCCTCGGCAATTCGTTTATTTATAATATATTTCATTGGTGTCTGTCCTATGAATTTTTTAAATGTATGTGACAGGTAGTATATATTTATTTTTAGGGCAGCAGCTATACTTGTCAGATTTATTTCTTCCAAATAATGGCTGTCTATATATTCTTTTATTCTTAATCCAATGTTATATTTTTCTTTTTCTGTCCCCGACTTAACATCTTTCATACAATTATTAATCACTATTAAAACAGCTTTCATAATATATTGTGCCGCTTCATCAATATTATAATTTATTCCATTTTTTAGCAAATACTCCAAAATCATGACAATTTTTTGTACCCAAAAAGTCATTTCAGTGTTTGATATAATTGGTGACTGATTTTCGTTAATAAAACAATTTCTTTTATATCCTTTTATATGCATATTTTTAATTCCTATTATATAAAAATCTATTTTCTTATTCTTTTTAACTGAAATACTATATAGTACACTTGTGTTTATTAAAATAATATCATTTTTCTTTATGCTGTATATTTTCCCACCAATTGAACAGTTACCCACACCATTTTTTATAATTATAATTTCAGCACCATCGTTATGCAGACGCTTTTTAGATATTATATCTACCTTGCTGCAAAGCTTACAAAAATATAATAGTTGTGGATTTGTATTCCATTCAAAAATTTTCTTATTTATTTTAGAAAAAAAATATTTCAACATCAAAACTCCTCCTGATATATTTCAATAATTTAATCTGAATATTATTATAAGTTTAATAAAAAGCAATATTATGAAGTTTTATACATATTAAACTAAAAACATAGCAATATTTTAAAGATAAGTTATATTTTTTCATCTTATACTGAGTATTAGAAGATAAGTTGTTGAGTATATTAAGGAAATATATTAATCAAAATATAATCAAAATTATTATTATAATATCAAATAAGTTAACAAAAAACCAGCTTATCTTCTTAATTATTATTTTTATCAGATAATTTAATTAATTTTTATTAACTAAATATATAAAAAAATTTATTAGGAAGTGTTAAAATGCTAAAATGGTTTTTGACAGGACCAAACCTGCCGCGTATAAGTGATAAAAATCTTATACAAAAAATGTATCACAGCTCTCGGCTCCAAGCCGTTTCTTCAATGATAATCGGCTATGGTATGTATTATGTTATGAGAATGACTTTAGGTGTAGCTAAAGAACCTATGATCAATGCCGGTTTTACTCCAACCGAACTTGGGCAAATCGGTGCAGGGATGCTTATTGCTATAGCTGTAGGGAAATGCGCCAATGGATTTATTGCCGATTACTGCAATATTAAGAAAATCGTTCCCCTAGGATTATTAGGTGCAGCCATAGTCAATGCTACACTGGGCTTTTCCAATTCTTATTGGATATTTTTGATATTATGGTTCATAAACGGTTGTTTTCAATCTATGGGATCAGCTCCCTGTATAGTTTCTCTATCCCAATGGTTTTCCAAAAGTCAGCTGGCAACTTACTATGGTGTTTTCAGTATAGCCCATTATGTCGGCGAAGGAGCGACTTATCTTGGTACTGCTATGATAATTGTTGCTTTTGGCTGGCATGCTGCATTTTATATTCCTGGAGTTGCCTGTATTGTCCTTGCCTTTATTATGTACCGATTCATGAAAGATCGTCCTGAAACTTATGGACTGCCTTCTGCTAACGAATTTGAACAGGAAGTAATCCAAGAAAAAAAAGAACAAACCGTTTCTACACATGAAGCGCAGTTGATGGTACTAAAAAATCCCTATGTCTGGCTTTTAGTTGCCGCAGCAATATGTCTAGGAATTTCACGTTATTCAATAAGCAGCTGGGGTGTCATTTTTTTACAGGAATCCAAAGGATTCGATCTTGTAACTGCTGGCAGTATAATGTCACTTTCTCCTATTCTGGGTGGTATAGGTTCATTTTTTTCCGGCATAATTTCCGATAAAATTTTTCAATCACATCATTCTATTACTACCATAGTATTTGGTTTAATTATGCTTTTGGGTATTGCTGGTGTATGTTTTGTTCCAAGCGGCCAGCCTTTCCTAACAGCTATGTTTATTTCTATTTTTGGTTTTGGTTTAGGTGTCATATTATGTTTTGTTGGTGGATTACTCGCAGTCGATCTGTGTCCACGAAAAGCTACAGGGGCAGCTATGGGAGCCATTGGCCTATTCGGTTATGGCGGAGCAGCCCTTCAAGATATAGTAAATGGTATTTTAATGGATGCCGCCAAAGTAGTTACCAATGGTCACGTCATTTATCATTTTGAAACAATAACAACTTTCTGGATTGCTTCAGTGGCAGTAATGACTGCATTAATTATTCCTACATTATGGGCTAAAAAAATAAAAAATTCCTGATTATTATGTAAGCAAATTTTAATAATATTAAAAAAAAATTAATAAATACTTAACTAAACATAAGATTAATATAAATATAATAAATAACTGTATAAAAAATATTTTATCTTATTTTAGGGGGAGTAAAAATTTGCTTGCAAAAAAATTATTAAGTTATATTATTTTAATGGGGTTAGTTTTCAATT